>JBEEKW010000004.1:0-99543 GCA_041168485.1 Verrucomicrobiota bacterium | reverse complement strand
ACAGGCCGTAGGCCGGCTTGCACTTTTACGCTAGGGCAGCACGCAGCGCTGCCCCTACCTCCACTCTTGCCCCTGGGTGCGCCCTGCCCTACTCTTGATGCATGTTCGCGTGGCTTCGTACCCTCTTCGCCCTGAAGTCGTCGACCCCTGACCTGAGCCAGGCGCCGGATGAGCCTGTGCCGTCTGAGCGCGTCCCTTCCACCCGCCCGGCCGATCAACAAGGCTGGATTGGCGTCGACCTCGACGGTACGTTGGCCGAAGCGACCCCTTGGCAGGGCATGAGCCATATCGGACCTCCGGTGCCGCTGATGATGCGCCGCGTCCAGCAGTGGCTCGAGAAGGGCCTCCGCGTAAAAATCATGACGGCCCGTGCCGGCGACCCAGAAGGCGTCGTGGCCACGCAGGCTTGGCTCAAGGCCAACGGACTCCCGGAACTCGAGGTAACCGACAAGAAGGATTTCGGGATGATCGAGCTCTGGGATGACCGCGCCATCCAAGTCGTGCAGAACCAAGGCATCTGCTTCCTGGGCACTTCTTACTTCGCCCGCCCGAAGGCCCCCATCCTCCCAGATGAGGTTGCGGACCGTACCTTCATCCTCGTAGGCTCGGAACCGAAAGCCCCTCCGCAGGGCCCTAAGCACAGCGCATGAAAGCCTCCCTTAAGCTCGAGTATTCCCTTCGCGTCCTCTCCCAGCTCGCCCGCCGCCACCGTGGCACGGCCGTCACGCGCATCGAGGAACTCGCCCGGCTCGAGGACATCCCGGCCAATTACCTTGTGCAGCTGCTCAACGAACTCCGCGAAGGCGGCCTGGTCGTTTCGAAGCGCGGTAAGACCGGCGGCTACCGCCTGGCGAAAGACGCCGAAGATATCTCCCTCAAACAGGTGCTCGCGGTCGTGGAACCGGAGCTCGTCGAAACGAAGATTACGCTCAAAGGCGCTTCCGGACCTCAAGTCGCCGCGCTTTGGCGCGAAGTCTCGAAGCGTTTCGACAAATCGCTCACCGGCTTCACCGTCGCGCAGCTGGCGTTGTCTGAATCCGGCACGGATTTCGAAATCTGAGCCCGCCCCGGCAACTTAGCCGACGGGACGGGGTTACCCTTTTGCCCATGCGCCCCGTCCTTCCCCTCCTCGGCCTGATGCTCGCCGGCCTCGTGCTGGCCGACGACCTCGGGTGGACCGACTTGGCCTGCTTCGGCAGTAAATACTACGAGACACCGAACATCGATCGACTCGCCGCGCAAGGCATGCGCCTGACCAACCACCACCATTGCCAAAACTGCACCCCGACCCGTTCCGCCCTGCTCTCCGGCCAATACGGTGCCCGGACTGGCACCTACACGGTCGGATCGATCGGCCGATTCAACTGGCAGACTCGACCGCTCCGCCCGGTCGAAAACGTCACGAATCTCTCCCTCGAGCGCGATACGTTCGCCAACCAACTCAAGGCCGCCGGCTACGCCACCGCGATGTTCGGTAAGTGGCACCTCGGCAATGCGCCCGAGTATCACCCGGCGAAGCGCGGCTTCGACGAGGCGATCGAATCCTCAGGAAAACACTTCGACTTCGAGACGACGCCGAAGACGCCCTACCCAAAGGACCAATACCTCGCTGACTTCCTGACCGATAAGGCCGTCGACTTCATCCAGCGCAACCAGGCTAAGCCATTTCTACTCTACCTGCCGCACTTCGGCGTGCACTCGCCGTTCCAAGCCAAGGCCGAGCTAGTCGCGAAGTTCAAGGGCAAGCCCGGTGTCGGCGGACACAATAGCCCGACCTACGCCGCGATGCTTACGAGCGTGGACGAAAGCGTCGGCCGCGTGATGGCCAAGCTCGAGGAGCTGAAGCTCGCGGATAATACGGTGATCATCTTCGCGAGTGATAACGGTGGCGTCGGCGGCTACGACCGACCCGACGGCCTGATCCGCGAACCCGGCACAGAAGCCAAGGGCAAGAAGGCGAAAGCCGCAGACGACGAGGACGGCGGCGGCATCACCGACAACACCCCACTGCGCAGCGGTAAGGGCAGCCTCTACGAAGGCGGTGTCCGCGTACCATTCATCGTCCGCTGGCCTGGCAAGGTCGCCGCCGGCGCCGCACTCGGTACGCCCACGGCGCACGTCGATCTCTTCCCGACGCTCCTCGAACTCTCCGGTGCCGCTAAGCCACGCCAGGTCCTTGACGGCGAAAGCCTCCTGCCCCTGCTGCTCGGCAAGTCGTCGACACTGAAGCGCGACGCAATCTTCCAACACTTCCCGGGCTATCTTGGATCGGGCGCCGGAAAATGGCGCACGACGCCCGTGAGCCTCATCCAGATGGGCGACTGGAAGCTAATGGAGTATCTCGAAGACGGACACCTCGAGCTGTATAATCTCAAGGACGATCTCGGGGAGACCAAGAACCTCGCAACGACCAATCCCGACAAAGCCAAGGAACTGCACCAGCGCCTGATCGCGTGGCGTAAGGAGACCAATGCCCCGATGCCCACGCCCAATAAGGGCGAAGCTGGCGCCCCGGCCGCCAAGAAAGCGGGCAACGGCAAAACCAAGAAGAAGGCCGGGGCCTGATTTCAGGCTTTGGACGGCAGGCTTCGGAGCCATGATGGTTCCAAGCCCATGAGACGCGCCACCCTCATTACCGCCCTGCTGGCCGCCATCGGGGTCGTCGTCGCCTTGTTCATGAAGGATCCGGCGCCCGTCAGCCGGAAGCCGCGTACGAACGTGCTGTTCATCATGGCTGATGACCTCCGGGTCGAGGCCGGCATGTACGGACTGAGGGCCCACGCGCCCAACCTGGTCCGGCTCAATACGCGCGCGACTCGTTTCTACGCGACCTATTGCCAGCAGGCGGTCTGCAACCCCTCGCGTTCCTCGCTGCTGACAGGCCTGAGGCCGGACACGATCGGGCTCTGGAACAACTCGGTCCACTTCCGCCAGCTGCAGCCCGACGTGGTCACGTTGCCCCAGCGGTTCAAGCTCGCGGGCTACGAGACGCGTGGCGTCGGCAAGATCTTCCACAACTGGCACACGGCGGAGAAAGGCGATGCGCGCGCCTGGAGCGCGCCGGAGTTCCTGCATTACGCCAACCATGGCGATGACGCGCCCATCGTCTCGGGCGCGCTACCGCCGAACCAGGTGACCGGCGTCACCAGCCTGAGGAAATACGGCCAGGTGCCGATGACGGAATGCCGCGATGTACCCGACGAGGCCTACTACGACGGGCGCGTGGCCGCGGAGGCCGTGCGCACGCTCGGGGAGATCAAGGACCAGCCCTTCTTCCTCGCGGTCGGCTTCTGGAAGCCGCACGCGCCCTTCAACGCCCCGGCGAAATACTGGTCGCTCTACCGGCGGGAGCAGTTCGCGGACTTCGACGGAAGTCGGCCGGCGGGCGCGCCCGAACAAGCATTCCACGAAAGTTCGGAGATCCTGGGCAAAAGCCGGCCTCCGACCCCGGCGGAGGCGGCCGAGATGCGGCACGGTTATTTCGCTAATATCGCCTACCTGGACGCCCAGGTCGGCAAACTGCTCGACGCGCTCGACCGTTCTGGAGTCGCCGACCGCACGGTGGTCGTGTTCGTCTCCGACCACGGCTACCATCTGGGCGAACACTCCCTGTGGGGCAAGACCTCCAACTTCGAGTTCGACGCCCGCGTGCCGATGCTCATCTCGCTTCCCGGGCAGACCCGCGGTGCGGTGACCGCGTCCTTCGCCGAGCTGATCGACCTCTATCCCACCCTGCTCGAGGTCTGCGGCCTCCCGCGCAAGGACCGGCTGGACGGGACGAGCCTGTTGCCGGTGCTCCGGAATCCGGCGGCCTCGGTCAAGGACGCGGCCTTCACGCAACACCCGCGGCCGGCCTACTTCGACCGCAGCAAGGACGGGCGCCCGACATCCATGGGCTATTCGGTCCGCACCAAGGAAGGACGCTACACCGAATGGCGCGATTGGCAGACGGGCAAGCCCGTCGCGCGCGAGTTTTACGTCGCCGCCGACGAGCCGGCCGAGACCGTGAATCGCATCGACGACCCAGCCCAAGCGGCCGCCGTCTCCGCCGCGGAACAGAAGCTCCTAGCTACCCACCCCCGCCAGGCCCGCTGATAACGCTAAGCGACAATCCCCCAGCTGATCATCCGGTCTCCGGTTTCCCTTTGAGTTCAAAGCCCCCCGCCACCTGCCACCCGGGGCTGCCACCCGCCACCTGAAATGGATGCAGCACTGTCGTGACGCGGTCCCGACCCTACCCAAGGCAGCATCCTCCATTCAGCCCTCGATTCTGTCCTCAACGCAGTCATCGCCTCAGTCCTCTATTCTTCCCCCATTTGCCTGCCCCCTCCGTCCCCCTCACCCTATCCCTAAGTCAGTTTACCCCAACCCCTGCCGCCACCACTACCCCTTCTCTCCCCATGTCCTCCCGTCGCCTTCTGACCCTCTACTTCGTCTTAGTGCTCATCGCCATGACCTGGGTGTCTTGGTATGCCTGCACGGCGCCTTCGATCTCCTCCCTGCCCGAATACGCGGGCAAGGGCCTCAACGTCATCGGCGGCTACGTGACGGTCTGCTCTGAGCCGTGGGGCCTGGCCACGATGTTCGACGCCTACTTCGGCTTCCTCGCCTTCTGGCTCTACGTCGCCTGGCGCGAGCAGACCGTCGCCTCGCGCCTCGGCTGGTTCGTCGCACTGATGCTCCTGGGCAATTTCGCCATCGCCGCCTACGCGCTGATTTGCCTCTTCAAAGCCAAGGGTGAGACCGACCTTGGTAAGGTGTTCTTCACGCGTAAGGTCGCCTGAATGGGACGCGTCTCCGATTGGCTGCGCCGCCGGGTGCGTGATCCGCTTGTCGCGGAACTGCGCCAAGGTGCGAACCCGGAGGCAGTCTCGGCCGCGGTCGTCATCAGCTTCGCCATCGCGATCCTCCCGTTCATCGGCTTGACGACCCTGCTCTGCCTGGCAGCGGGTCGGCTCTTCCGCCTTAACCACGTGGTGATGCAGATCGTCAACCACACGGCCTTCCCCTTGCAGGTCCTGCTCATCGTGCCATTCGTTCGCCTCGGCGAGACGCTCTCAGGGTCGCGGCATTTCGTCCTCACCCCGGCGGCGATCATCGGCGAGTTCAACCGTTCCATCCCCGATTTCCTGGATAAGTTCTGGCTGGCCGGCCTGCATGGGCTCATCGGCTGGGCCGTGACGGTCCCGCTCGCCTGCTGGCTCCTACACCTTATCCTGCGGAGGACCTTTCGTCGTCTCACCCCAAAAACTCCCGCACCATGAATCCCCTCTTCGAACTAGGCCTCGATTTCCTGATTCTCCTCGGCGAAGCCTGCGTCTTCTTCGCGCTCTGCTGGCTCGTCGCCAAAAAGATCGATAACTGGTCCATCGTCGACGTCGCCTGGTCCTACGGCTTCGCACTCGTCGGTCTACAGATCCTAGCCATCCATTTCTGGGTCTTACCCCTTGGCGGCCAAGGCCTGCTGATGGCTGGCGCGACGGTGCTCTGGAGCCTGCGCCTCGGCACACACCTCGCAGGTCGCGTGCTCGGTCACCTCGACCAAGAAGACGGACGCTACCTCAAGATGCGCGCCGAACACGGTGACCGCATGCCGGCCCAAATGGCGTATTTCTATTTCATCCAGGCGCTCGTCCTCGCAATCCTCTGCCTACCGCTCCTATCGTCGAATCCCACCGGCGCCTCCGGACCAGCCCAGACCATCCACTGGATTGGCCTCGGCGTGGTCGCCCTCGCCCTCCTCATCGAGACGCTGGCCGACGCGCAGTTGGCGGCCTTCAAGAAAGACCCGGCCAACAAGGGGCAGGTCTGCGAACGTGGACTCTGGGCCTGGAGCCGCCACCCGAACTATTTCGGCGAGTGGCTGGTCTGGGTGGGGTTCCTGCTGATGAGTTATAATAGCACTTACCGCGGTATCCCCGGCCTGCTCTGCGTCGGCGTGATGTACTATTTCCTCACACGTGTTACTGGCATTCCGCTCACGGAGCAGCAGCTGCTGACGTCGAAGGGCCCTGCCTACGCCGACTACCAGGCGCGCGTGCCGGCCTTCTGGCCCCGCCCGCCCCGGCGCTGATTTTCCTCCGCAGCGGATTGCCAGCGAGGGGGTCATCGTGTAAGGTGTGGGTATGCCGCTCATCGATACCCTCATCGAGAAAGACTTCCTGCCGGACAGCGTGATCCGCTGGGGTATCCGCCGTCTGCTCAAGCAGCGCCTCGCGGACGAACGTCCGGAGTCCGCGGCGGCGCGCTTCGCGAAGGTCGACGCCTTTGCGGCCGAACTGCGCACGCTGCCGGTGGCCATCGAGACGAAGGCGGCGAATGAACAGCATTACGAGGTGCCCGCGGCGTTCTATAAACTCTGCCTCGGCCCGCGCCTGAAATACTCCTGCTGCTATTACGCACTCGGTAATGAAACCATCGGCGAAGCCGAGGAGACCATGCTAGCGCGCACGTGCGCGCGCGCGGAGCTTCGGGATGGCCTCGAGATCCTCGAGCTCGGCTGCGGCTGGGGCTCGCTCACGCTCTGGATGGCCGATAAATATCCGAACGCCCGCATCACGGCCGTCTCGAACTCGGCCTCGCAGCGTGCCCACATCGAACTCGAATGCGCCCAACGCGGCTTTAAAAACGTCCGCATCATCACCTGTGACATGAACATCTTCGCCGCCGAGGCTTCGCGCTTCGATCGCGTGGTGTCGGTCGAGATGTTCGAGCACATGAAGAACTGGGGTGAGCTCATGCGCCGCATCACCGGCTGGCTTAAACCTGGCGGAAAACTGTTCTTCCACGTCTTCACGCACAAGGATATCGCCTACCATTTCGCGGCCAAGAACTCGACCGACTGGATGTCGCGCCACTTCTTCACGGGCGGCATCATGCCCTCCAACTGCCTTGCCAGCCGCTTCCAGGAAGACCTGAAGCTCGAGCAGCAGTGGGAGGTCGAAGGCCGCCACTACGGTCAGACCTCCGAGCATTGGCTCCAGAACACCGACCGTCACCGCGAGGAGATTCTCCGGATCTTCGCGCAGACCTACGGCGAGGACCGGGCGAAGGCCTGGCTGGCTAACTGGCGCGTGTTCTTCATGGCCTGCGCCGAGCTCTGGAACTTCCGAGGCGGCGCCGAGTGGATGGTCTGCCATTACCGCTTCGCCAAGCGCGCGGGCTAAGTCCACGTTTGCCACCGGGCGGTCGCCGCGTTTGCTCTGCCTCATGCAGAGCTACGAAGAGAACGGCGTGCCCATGGAAAGATGGAAGGTCGGCGCCTCGACTTATGAGACTTGCCTGACGCGCGGCGCGCGCCTCCTCCGCTGGAAACTCGACGTCCCCTCGGGCCACCGCGAAATCCTTTTCTGGCCCGAAGGCGCGCCGATGGACCTCGACAAGATTGGTCCCGTCCGCGGCGGCAATCCGATCCTCTTCCCGTTCATGGGCCGTAACTACGCCGACGGCGAGAAGTTCGCCTGGAAGGCCGCCGACGGCGTCAAACGCCCGATGCCGCAGCACGGTTTCGCCCGTGATTCCGCCTTTGAAATCGTCGAAAGCGGCTCCAAACATGCGGTGGTGCGGATGATCCAGGACGCGCGCGGCCGCGGCTGCTATCCCTTTGCCTACGATTTCCGCATCCGCTTCGACTTCCTCGAGCTCTTTCTGCGGATCACGTTCGAATTCGAGAACCGCGATGACCACCCGCTACCGTGGTGCGCCGGCCACCACTTCTACTTCACGCTACCGTGGCACCCGGGACTCAGCCGCCGCGATTACGTCGTGAAGATTCCCTCGAAGAAACAGTGGCGCCACGCCGCCGACGGAAAGTTGATTCCGTTCGCCGAGCTCAAGGGCGCCGAGGCGATCAGCTTCGACAACCCGCATCTCTCCGACTGCATCTTCACCAACCTCAAATCCGCCACGCTGAGCTTCGGTCCGAAGTCAGGCGAAGAGGACATCACGATCAAGGTCGGCGAAGAAGCGATTCCCGGCAGCTGGGCGAGTGTCGTCACGTGGACGCCTGATCCCGAAGCGCCGTATTATTGCGTCGAGCCGTGGATGGGCCCACCCAACAGCCCTGAACACAAGAACGGGCTCCGTTTTGCAGAGCCCGGTCAGGTCGACACTTTCGTCACCGAAGTGTCATTGATGTAAGCCGTACGGCTTACTTGCTGCTGTTGCTGTTAAGGGGCAACTTGCCCTTAGCCTTGGTCGGAGCAGCCTTCGTGGGGGCGGCCAGAGAAGGCTCAGGCGTCAGGACCGGAGTCACGACGGTAGGACCCGCGGAGAACGGAACGAGGTCCGAGGCGGCGCCATCGGTGACGGGGGACGGACCCTTTTCAGGGCCCATGCAACCGACGATAGCGAAAGAAAGGAGGGAGAGAACGAACAGATTGCGTACCATGGCAGTGAGGTTAGGTTGCGGGGACTCTACCCGCCATGCCCCAACGCACAAGCGCAGATTCTGGCCCCCTCACCCTCTTCGTCTGCACGGGGAATTTCTACCGCAGCCGCCATGCCGAGGCCCTTTTCAATTGGCATGCCGCCCGCATGGGGCACCCCGCCCGGGCCTTTTCCCGCGGCCTCCTCACCTCCCTGGTGGCGGATGAACCCACCCTGATTTCCCGAGATACCGAACGGCGCCTCCGCGAACTCGGCATCCCCCTCGACCTGACCGGCCCCGCGCCCACCCAGCTCCGCCGGGAGGATCTGGAACGGGCCCATCGGACCATCGCCCTCAAGAAGGACGAGCACCACGCCATGATGCTCCAGTCGCACCCGGAGTGGGCCGACCGCATCGAATACTGGGCCGTGCACGACATCGACTTCGCCCATCCGGACGATGCCCTGCCTCAGATCGAGGCTAAGGTCCTCGAACTGATGCAGGGGCTACGGTCCTAAGCGAACGACGCTTAGGCCGCCGAACCGGCGTCGGCGCGACGCAGGGACTCGAGATGCGAGGCCGCCTGATTGAGCAGGCCGCGCAGTTCGACCATCGTTTCCTGGGCCACTTCGGCCTTGGTCGTAGCGGCTTCCTTGAGGGCTTCGGCGCGGAGCGCGAGCTCATTGGCCAGCTCGTGGGCGGCGGCGATCGACTTGGCCTTGAGTTCGCGGGTACGTTCGTCGAGGCGGGCGGCCAGAGAATCGATATCACGACCAAGGGTGCGGCTCTTTTCCTTGAGCTCAGCAGCCATGATGCGGGAATCCGGCACGCGGCGCAGATCTTCGGTGAGACCGACTTTGGAAAGCGTCCAGATGATCCACTTGGTCGGGTCGAACTGCCAGGGCTTCACGCCGTTACGGTAGTCGTGCTGGAACTCGTGGTGATAATTATGGTAGCCCTCGCCGAAGGTGAGGAGCGCGACGGCACCGCTGTCACGGGCACTGTGGTCCGTGGAGTAAGGCTGGCGGCCAATCATGTGGCAGAGCGAGTTGATGCAGAAGGTGCCCTGCTGGACGATGACCGTACGGAGGAGGCCCGCGATGAGGAAGGCGGCGAGCGCGGTCATCCACGGATTGGCATTGAGCTCGGCGGGGACGAAAAGGACGCAGTAGGCGTAGCCGAGGGCGGTTGGCATCACGAAGCCCACGAAGGCCCCGATCCACTGGACGTAGCGGTGCTGCCACATGACGAGGGGGTCGGCTTCGAGGTCCTTGACGTTGGTGACGGGCGGCTTCGGCTTGAGGCGGAAGAGGAGCCAGCCGATATGGGCGTAAAAGAAGCCTTTGGAGATATCGTAGGGATCGTCATCTTCATCCACGTGCTTGTGGTGGACACGGTGGTCGGCACACCAATCATGGGCCGAATTCTCGAAGGAAGCGGCGCCGAACAGGAGGACGAAGAGCTTCACCGGCCACTTGGCCTTGAAGGAAATATGCGAAAACAGACGGTGGTAGCCCAGGGTGATGCCGAAACCGGTCGCGTAGTAGTAAAAGACGAACATCGCCCAGATGAAGCCCCAGCCGTGGACCTTGCTGGCGGCGTCAGCCGGGAGGTTGAACTGGGTCCAGAGGAACCAGGGGACCACGGTCAGCGAGAGGAGAGCCGTCGCGATCAAGAAGATGGAGGTCACCCATTCGATGCGGTAGATAGGGAAGTTTTTGAACTTCATAGTAGGGGGAGAAAGTAGACCAACCCCCCTATGAGGCGAGAGCAATCAACTACCCTAAATCGGCTAAAAAGTGCGTCTAAATTCGCTTTTTCGGGAACCTTATTCTCGAAAAACGCGCGGGAGCGATTTGCTCAGTCGCGACGGCGGCGACCGATCGAATTCTTCACCGGGATAATCCGCACGGGCTCGCGCGTCTTGATCCAGAGATCGCTCTCCTTGAAAAGTTTTCCGGAGATACTCTGCACGGCGTCGCCAAAGGACTCGACCGGCACGCGCTGTCCCTTGGGCGATTCGTTGAAAGCCTTGGCGACCTCGACGATCTTGGCGGTGACTTCCTTAGGATCATCATCCTCGAGCAGCTGGACGACCCAGCCGGTGAGATCCTTGGGCAGACCTTCCTCGGGTTCGCTGACCAGGACGAGCATCTGCTTCTTGGCCGGCTTCTCGCGCTCGACGGCGTCCTCGGCACGCCGCTCGACTTCAGGATCTTCTGGACGGTTTCGAGGTCTACTTTGGCCATAGACCCCCAAGAGACTCCAACCACCCCAGCGAGGGAAGCAGGAGTTATTCCCAGCACGGGAAAGCCAGCATTTTCAGGTCCCAGGTCTCAGCAGCCAGGAGCCAGTTTCAGGTGTTCGGGTTCGGGTACAGGTTCAGGACCTGAACTTTGCCCCGCACCCGCACCTGTACCTGATAACCCGTACCTGAGACCTGAGGGCTGAGACCTGGGACCCGAAAATGTATCTCCCGCAGCATCCTCCCGGTTTCCGGTCTCCCCTTGAGCCCCGTCTCTAGGTAGGGCCGAGCATCCCTGCTCGGCCGCGGCCAACCAAGGATGGTTGGCCCTACCCATAATAGGTGAAGGCGGTAAGCGGTTGGCGGTTAGGAAATGAATCACCCCGCACCCGCACCTGTACCTGATAACCCGTACCTGAGACCTGAGGGCTGAGACCTGGGACCCGAGAATGAATTCCCGCCACCCGCCACCCGGGGCTGCCACCCGCCACCTGTATCGGCGACTTTGCCTCTGATGGGTTCCCAACCGCCAACCGCTAACCGCCACCACCCGCCCTTTGCACCTTTGCACAGGCCGCAGGCCGATTTGCACTTTTGCACTTAGGACAGCACGTGGTGCTGTCCCTACCCCCACCCCTACCCCTACCCCTCCTCTGTATTGCGCCCGCCCCCCCTTTCCCTCTTAACCCCCCTCGTGCCGGAACATACCAAAGTCATGGGCAAGGAGTGGGCGGACGCCCGTCGGGCGGCCAACGTGGCCCGCCTGGCCGCGACGCTGGCCACCGCCTTGGCCGGCCGGACGGACATCACCTTCGAACTCGGCTGCGGCCACGGGCATTGGCTGGCCGCCTACGCCGCGGCGCATCCCGACGAGTTTTGCGTGGGCATTGACCTCATCACGCACCGCGTCGAACGCTCGGTACGCAAACAGACGCTGGGCAAGCTCGACAACGTTATCTTCCTGAAGGCCGAAGCCACGGAGTTCCTCGAAGCACTCCCGCCCGCCGTCGTACTCCGTAAAATCTTCATCCTCTATCCGGATCCGTGGCCGAAGAAGAAGCACCACAAGCACCGCTTTATCCAAACCTCCAGTCTGGATCTGCTCGCCCATCGCGCCGCCGCCGGTGCGCGCCTGCACTTCCGCACCGACGATCTCGATTACTCGGAATGGACGCGCACACACCTCGCCGAACACACCGCCTGGAAGCTGAAGGAAGAAACCACGTGGCCGTTCGAGCAAACGACGTTCTTTGAAGAGCGCATGACGGCCAAGCGGGACCTCGAGGCGGAAAGAGTGCCGTAAAATCACCCATTTGTACCGATTGCTCGGACGTTCTTTCCCTTGCATCTCCACCTTTCATAAGTTGTCATAAACGCTGTGAAGTCCTTCCGCCACACACGCATCACGTTTACCATCGGTCCGGCCACGGAGTCGGAGGCCCAACTGGAAGCGATCATCCACGCCGGGGCCAACGTGGTCCGCCTCAACATGGCCCACGCCGACCATGCCTGGGTCCGCGCCACCGTGGAACGCGTCCGCCAGGTCAGCCGCCGCATGAAAAAGGAGCTCGCGGTGATGATGGACATCAAGGGCCCGGAAATCCGTACCGGTGCCCGCAAGGAGTCCACCCAGCTCACCGTCGGCCAAGTCGTCGATGTCACGGGTTCCGACACCACCCCGGCCGACGGCGAGATCCTCGCCATCCCCACCAATTACCCGAAGATGATTAGCGCCGTGCCCGTGGGCGGCGTCGTCCTGGTCGACAACGGCCTCATCCAGCTCCGCGTCCTCGAGCAGAAGAAGGACCGCCTCCGCTGCAAGGTCGAGCAGCCCGGCCCCCTCGGCAGCCGTCGTCACATCAACCTTCCCGGCGTCAAGGTCGACCTCCCTGCCCTCACCGACAAGGACCGCGCCGACGTGGCCGTCGGCTGCGAAGTCGGCGTCGACTTCTACGCCCTCTCGTTCGTCCGCGAAGCGGCCGACGTCTACGCCCTCCGCACCCTGCTCGCCCAGCATGAGTCGAAGGCCCACATCATCTCGAAGATCGAGGACCAGTCCGCCATCGAGCACCTCGGCTCCATCCTCGAAGCCACCGACGCCCTGATGGTCGCCCGCGGTGACCTCGGCATCGAAATCCCTTACGAGACCTTGCCGCTCATCCAGCGCCGCGCGGTCGCCATGGCCATCGCCTGCCGCAAGCCGGTGATTGTCGCCACGCACATGCTCGAGTCGATGATCCAGAACCCGGTCCCGACGCGCGCCGAAGTGACCGACGTCTCCAACGCCGTTCTGGAGATGGCTGACTCGGTCATGCTTTCCGGCGAGACCACCACGGGCAAGCACCCCATCCGCTGCGTCGAGGTGATGAAACGTATCGCTCAAACGACCGAGAACGAACTGCCCCGCGTGCTTTCGCCTGAACAGCCTAACGAGACCCCGAAGGTCAAGCTCCTGCGCGCGGCCGCCGGCCTCGCCCAGGACCTCGGCAATACGGGTATCATCGCGTTCACGCGCAATGGCGACGTGCCCCGCACCCTTTCCTCCCTCCGCTCGGTCGGTTGCCAAATCTACGCGTTCATGGAAGAAGAACACGTGCACCGGAAGATGAGCCTCCTTTGGGGCGTCGAGTCCTTCCAGATGAAGTTCGAGCCCAAGGCTGAGGATAATATCACGCTCGCGCTCATCCGCCTGCGCGACGAAGGCTACTGCGTGCCTGGCCAGATGCTCGTCATCGTGACCAACGTGATTCTCGGCCCGACCGTTATCGATTCCGTCCAGCTGCGGATCGTACCGACCATCGAAGCACCGAAAGTGTGAAGGTAGGGACAGCACCACGTGCTGTCCTAGGTGCAAAGGTGCAAAAGTGGGATGCAAGCTACGGGTGGCGGGTGGTAGCCTCGGGTGGCAGGTGGCGGGGATAGGTAGGGGCAGCACTGCGTGCTGTCCTCGTTCGCCGCAGGGCGAACCATGGTAGGGGCACGATTTATCGTGCACTCCTTCTGAGGAGGGCGCGGCGAAGCCACGCCCCTACCCTCGGCCGCCCTGCGGCGGCCCGCAGCATCCTCCCGGTTTCCGGTCTCCCCTTGAGTTAACTGTCTTCGCCATCCGCTAACCGCCATCCGCTAACCGCTAATTTGAAAATACCTTCGCGCCAGCGCCTGGGTACCGGAATCACCTTCGCCCGCGGCGACAACCTCGCCGTAAAGTTTAGCCGCTAACTCGAGTCCTGGCAGCTTGATGCCCTGCTCTTTACAAACATCGAGCGAGAGGCCGATGTCCTTGACGAAATGCTTCACGTAAAAGCCTGGAGCGAAGTCGCCCTTGAGCACGCGCGGCGCGAGATTCAGCAAAGCCCAGCTCGACGCGCCGCCACCAGAGATCGAGCGCAGCGTGGTCTCGAGATTCAGACCAGTCGCATGCGCGAACGCCAGGGCTTCGGACATCGCGATCATGCCGGAGGCGATGCCGATCTGGTTGGCGAGTTTGCAGAGCTGACCAGTGCCGGGGCCACCTTGTAAGACGATCGTCTTGCCCATTGCGGCGAACAGCGGCGCGGCGTAATCAAAATCCTTCTGGGCCCCGCCCACCATGATGGTCAACGTGCCTTCGCGCGCGCCGCGATCGCCCCCGGAGACCGGAGCGTCCAAGGGACCGAAACCTTTGGCCGAAGCTTCGGCAGCCAGCGAACGGGCGAGCGCGGGGCTCGACGTGGTCATATCGATGAGCACACAGCCGGAGTTAGCCGTGGACATGAAGCCCTGCGGGCCACGCCAGACTTCTTCAACGTCGTTCGGATAGCCCACCATCGAGATCACCGCATCGACGCCTTTGGCGGCCTCAGCCGGCGAAGCGGCCCACTTCGCACCGAGGGCGAACAGGTCTTCGGCCTTGGCCTTCGTGCGGGTGTACACCGTGACCTCATGGCCAGCCTTGAGTAGATTAGCCACCATGCTCTTGCCCATCACTCCTGTGCCCACGAACGCGATTTTCATGGGCGGGAGTGAAGGCGCTAATGACTCGTTTGCAAACAGGTAGGGACAGCACCACGTGCTGTCCTAAGTGCAGTCTTCGTTCCGGGTGGCGGGTGGCAGCCCCGGGTGGCAGCCCCGGGTGGCAGGTGGCGGGATAGGTAGGGATGCGATGACATCGCATCCGCTGTCTCTAGGGTGGGGCGCCACTGCGTGGCGTCCGTGTCTCCGCCTCGGCCACCGTATGGTGGCCGAAGGTAGGGGTAGGACTACGTCATGCCCGATTGATACGAAAGGGCGCGGCGTAGCCTCGCCCCTACCTGGCGTTCACCATTCGGCGAACGGACGCGACGCCGTCGCGCCCCTACCCCACTTACCCTTATCGATTCAGCACTCGATTCAGTCCTCTACGCTTAAATTCCCCCTACCGCATCCGCTTCGCCGTCGTTGAACTTCAGGCGTAACTTGCGACCCTTGGTCACGTCCTTACTGGTCGAGATCACCGAGCCATCCGCATCACGCACGATGGAATACCCACGAGACAAGATAGATTCAAAGCCGGCCGAGCGCAGGCGATGGCCAAGCTGGTTGAGCTTCTCGCGTGTGACGCCCAGACGAGCCTTGGGTGAGAGACGGTGCAGTTCGCTGCCGAGTTCGGAGAGGCGATGGCGATATTCCGCGACGACTTCTTGGGCGGCACCATCGAGGCGCTCGTTCAGAAGATCGAGGTCTTGATAGAGCGACTGCAATTTCGCCTTAGGCGAATGCTGGGCGAGTTCCGAGGCCAGCAGCTTGAGGCGCTGACGGAGCTTGGCCTGGCCGGTGGCGATAAGTTCCGCGGCCGCAGTCGGGGTCTCGGCACGCTTATCGGAGGCAAAGTCGCACAGCGTGAAATCGGTCTGGTGGCCGACGGCCGAGATGACGGGCGTCTTACTCGCGCGCACAGCACGCACGAGGGCTTCGTCGTTGAAGCCCCAGAGGTCTTCCATCGAGCCTCCGCCGCGACCGACGACAATCAGGTCGATGCCGGGGATATCGTTGGCCTGCTTGAGTCCGTTGATAACCGAGCCGGGGCAGGTCTCGCCCTGCACGCGTGCGGGTACGAGCCACGCCGTGCCGCTCCAGCCGCGGGTCTTGAGCACCTCGATGAAGTCATGCCAGACCGCACCAATCTCCGAGGTCACGAACGCTACTACTTTGGGGAATTCCGGCAGCGGGCGCTTGAGTTCATCCTCGAACAGGCCCTCGGCCTTTAGCTTCGCCTGGAGCTCTTTGAACTTCTGGAAGAGGTCACCCTCCCCGGCTGGCTTGATGGATTCGATGATTAGCGAGAACTTGCCCGTCTTCCCGTAGAAGTCGGCCTTCGCCTTCGCCACGACCTTCATCCCGTCGCGGAGCGGCGTCTTCAGCCAGCGGGCCTGATAGGAATAGAGCACGCAATCCACCTTCGCCTCGCTGTCCTTCAGCGCGAAGTAGTGATGGCCCGAGGGATAAGTCTTATAGCCCGAGATCTCCCCCGTCACCTCCAGCGTCCCCATCCCGTTCAGATGCCCTTTCAGGACATCCGCTAGGTCGGAGATGGTGAGTGGTGCCGAATCCATGGCGGAAGGGTTGCCGATAGGCACCGCGAGCGCAAGCGGGCAAGAGGTAGGGGCGCGACTGCGTCGCGTCCGTTCGCAGAAGCTTCACCGATGAGCTGGGCAAGTTATCCGACCCGTTGACATCCGTCCGCCCACGGACGCCACGCAGTGGCGCCCCTACCCAAGGCACCCCCGCCAATTATCCGGTTTCCGGTTTCCCTTTGAGTTCAAAGCCACCCGCCACCAGCCACCCGGGGCTGCCACCCGCCACCCGAAACGAGATTCAGCTATGTCGTGACGCGGTCCCGACCCTACTGGAGGCAGGGCAGCTAGGACAGCACGTGGTGCTGTCCCTACCTCAAGACAGCTGATGCGATGTCATCGCATCCCTACCCGAGGCATTCCTGATTAACTAAGCGGAACGCGAAAGCTTACGCTTTCGTCGCCTGACGCTTCCGACGCCTAATCGCGGCGGCGGCGAGCGCGAGCGCCCCCAGGCCGAAGCCGTAGGTGGAAGGTTCGGGCACCGCGGTCAGTGTAATCGCGCCGGTCTGCGAATTCCAGTCGATCGACCAAAGGCCAGCGTTCGAACCACCGCCGCCGGTGTAGGTGAATTGGGTGACGTCGAACTGGAAGACGTCGCTGATATTCTCTCCTGCATTGAGCAAGACGCCGTTGGCACCAGTCTGCACGGTGGCGAAATTGAAGACCCGAATCGAAGAAGTTCCGCTCGGAGGGCCGAAGTTAAGCGGGTTGCCGAGCGTGGATCCGTCGCCGTTACCGAGCAGCGAAGAGATCTTGAAATTGACCTTATTGGTGGCGGAGGCCCCAGTCAGATCGAGGCTACCCGAGATCGCGAGCTTGTCGTAGCCCGTCGAATGGTTCGTGGCGTCTTGGACCTGCCATTCGAAATTGGAGCCACCGAACATGGCCAGCGAAGAGGCGGTCAAAGTACCTGGCGAATTACCCGGACCGATCGTCGAACCGGAAACCGCTGCAACGTCACCGACCGTACCCGAACCACCGAGGGTCGAGCCGTAGGCGAGGGTGACATCGCCGACGGTACCGTTGATCGTCAGCTGACCTGTCGGTACATCGAAATTAAGTCCGGGGCTCGAAACCGCGGTGGCGATCTTGAGCGTACCCGTACCGGACTTCTGGATGGTGCCAGCCGTGAGGGCGTCACCGTTGGCGTCCTTCGGGGCCGCTGCGAAGGTCACGTCGTTGGCGCCCAGGTCCATCTTGGCGGTGGCGCCCGTCGGGATCTGGATGCGCGAGGAGATGTCGTCCGTGTTGGCGCCGGACCAGACAAGCACGGTGTTGTTGTTGAGGCGGATGACCGACGTCGAATAGCCGCTGCCCGTGCCCAGCGAGCCGGATTCGAAGCCGAGGGTGGCGCCCGCCGCCGCTTCGATGCGGATGTCGCCCTTGAAGCGGTTGGAGTTACCCCCGATGACCCAGGTACCAGTGCCATCGATAGCCAGGGTGGCGAGCTGCGTGCTTCCAACCGCCAGGCCAGCTGCGAAGCGATTGGACCCTGAATTATTGGCGGTGAGCGTGAGGCCGGGAGCCTCGCCGGTCGTGGCGAAATTGGAGGTAGAGGTGAACTCCAGCGTGCCCGTGCCCGTCGCCGCGATGCCAGCGGTGCCGCCGATTGTGAAGCTGCGCGCCGTGCTGGTGTTGATCGAGCCGTTGAACTCGAGCTTGGCGCCGGAGCCAAGGGTCAGGTTGGAAGGTACGCTGAGATCGCTGGCGCCGAGCGAACTGCTCGTGTCGGAAAGGAACGCAGCCTTGATGACCGCGCCGGCGGTGTTGGCGGTGACGGCTCCGGTGAAGAAATGAGGCGTCGTCAGCGAAAGCTCGCCGCTGCCGTCCTTAGCAAGGCCCGTGGTTCCGGTGAGAACAGTAGTGATCGAGTTAGTGCCCGACAGCGCGGCCACGACTGCGGTGGAAGCGGCAGTCGGTCCGTTCTGGATCGTACCTCCGGTCGCGACGGTGATGGCGTTCGTGACGCCAAGACTGTTCAGGTCAAGTGTCGCTCCGGCGGCGACCGTGACGGCGCCAGAACCGAGCGAGCCGACATTGCCCACGATCAGCGTACCTAAATTGACGGAGGTACCGCCGCCGAAGGTATTGGCGCCCGAGAGGGTCAGCGTGCCGGCGGTCGCCTTAATCAGGCTACCGTTGGCGCCAGCGAGCAGGCCAGCAAAGGTGCCGTCATTGACCGTCAGGGCCGTCGTGCCGAGGTTCACCGTACCCGCCGTCAGCGTGCCGATTGAGGACGTAGCACCGTTGAGATTCAGCGTGCCCGTCGTGAGGGTCGTGATGTTAGCCACGCCGCCCACGGTGGTCGTGCCGCCGTTGACGGTCGCCACGGTCGCGGCGCCCGTGATGGTGTTGGTTCCGCCCGTGACGGAGGTCGAGGAAAGGGAGCCGAGGGCGTTGGTGCCTAAGGTAATCGCACCGGTGAGGAGGCCGGAGACCGTAACCGAGCTACCGACGTCGCCCGTCATCGAGCCGGCCGAGACCGTGCCGGCGCCGGCCAGGACGTTGCCCGTCAGGAGGCCGGAGAGCGTCACAGCGCCCGCGGAGACATTGCCCGCAAGCGAGCCGGCGTTGACCGTACCACCGGTGACGTCACCCGTGATGAGGTTCGTGACCGTCACCGTGCCCGCGGAGACATTGCCCGTGAGAGAGGCCGCGTTGACGGTACCGCCGGTGATGTTCGCGCCCAGGGCGCCGACCACCGTGACCGTGCCGGCCGAGATGCCGCCCGTGATATCGGCGGCGGCGCCGAAGCGGGTCTTACCGGCGCCAGCGAGCGAGGCGAGCGTGATGGTGCCAGTCGAGGCCGAGAAATTGAGGGCGTTCGTCGCCGTGCCAGCGTTGGTGACGGCGCCGGAGAGGTTGAGGTCGGCGGCGGAGATCGTCGCGGTCGCGGAAGCGTTCAGCGCCAGCGTGGCGGCGAGGTTGTAGTTCACTGCGGACAGGACCGCGTCGTTGACGGCGATACCCAAAGTGCCGGCCAGCGAGCCCGTGGCGGCGGTCAACGTGCCGGCCGAGACCGTGGTCTCGCCGGTATAGGTGTTGGCGCCGGAAAGGCTGACCGTACCAGCGCCAGTCTTTACGAATCCTTTGCCGCTGATGTTGCCCGAGACGATCAAGGTGCCGCTGGCTTCGGCACTAAAAGTGAGCGTAAGCGAGCTCGTGTTAGCCGATGAATTAGAGATCGGGCCCGCGTAGGTGGCGGAGGTAGCCCCAGTCTGGAGTCTTAAAGTCCTCGCCTGCAGCCCGCCGGTGTTAGTTAAGTTCAAGGAATTAGCGACCGTGATACCATCGACGAGCGTGAGTTGAGCGTTGTTACCGGCGAGCGTGACCGTGCCTGTGCCGAGGGCATTGCTGTGACCGGCGATGACCGTCCCGCCATTGGCAGCGATGGTGACGCCGCCGCCGAAGGTGTTGGCCCCGGTGAGAGTCAGCGTGCCGGTCGTGGCCTTGGTCAGGCTGCCGGTCGAACCCGAGATCCCGCCCGCGTAGGTGCCGTCATTAACCGTCAGCGCCGTCGTGCCTAGGGCGACGGTGCCGCCGTTGAGCGTACCGATACTGGACGTAGCACCGTTGAGGTTGACCGTGCCCGTCGTGAGAGTCGTGACCGTGGCCACGCCGCCCACGGTGGTCGTGCCGCCGTTGACGGTCGTCACGGTGGCGGCGCCCGTGATGGCGTTGGTTCCGCCGGTGACGGAGCCGGCGATGAGCGCTCCGGTGACGTTGACCACGCCATCCGAGATGGCGCCGGTCACGGTCGCGGCGGAACCGAAGGTGGTCTTACCCGCGCCGGAGAGCGAAGCGAGCGTGACGGTACCAGTGGAAGCGGTGAAGTTCAGCGCGTTCGCATCGGTGGCGTTGGCGTTGGTGACTGCACCGACGGTCTGGTCAACAGCCGAGATGGTCGCCAGGCCGGTGGCGTTGAGCGTGAGCGTAGCGGCCGCGTTGACGTTTACGGCCGTGAGCGTGGCGCCGTTAACCGTGATGCCGGAGGTGCCAGCCAACGCACCCGAGGCGGCGGTCAGCGTGCCGGCCGAGATGAGCGTGGCTCCCGTGAAGCTGTTGGCACTGGTGAGCGTCAGGATGCCCAATCCATCCTTGGTGAGGCCGCCGGTTCCAAGCGAAAGTCCGATTGTCGACACCGTGACGTTGCCGGCGCCGCCAATCGTCATCCCTTGATCCGTGGACGACACTCCTCCGGAAAGGATCAGTGTGGCGGCGTCGCTATTGATGCGCGCAGCCGATGCTAGCGTGATGGCGGAGGAAACGGTGTTGCTACCAGCGGAGCTACGAAGCGCGCCCGCAGCAGAGACTCCCTGACCGTTCAAGGTTATGGCCTCACTGGAAAGGATGATGCCTCCGGTGAGCCTGAGTTCGGCGCCGGTAGCAATCGTGGTGCCGGCGGCGGAAGATCCCAGCGCGTCGGCATGCGAAATGGTGAGCACGCCGCCGTTGATATTGGTCTGGCCGGAGTAAATCGAAGCAGCCGAGAGAGTCCAATTACCGGCACCGGCCTTGATCAGCGCCCCAGAACCGATACCAATGGCGCCGGTGACGGAGCCGTCTCCAGCGCCGCCGAGAGTGAGGCCGAAGCCCGCGCCACTGATTCCGGCCGCATTTGACAGCGTGAAGGTTCCGACATCCGAAGAAATCGTGGCGGCGGCGGACAATGTGACCGGAGCGCCGAAATTATTAGTACCAGCAAGGGTGCTGACCAAAGCGCCCGTCTGACCGGCGGCGCCGACGCCGGCAATGCTCACGGCTTCGGAGGAGACGCCCGTCACTTGGACCTGCAAGGTCGCGCCGGAGGCGACGACGGTGCCCGCCGCGACGCTGCCCAGGGCCGCGGCGCTCTGGATGTTGAGCACCCCGTTCGTCACGTTAGTCACCCCGGTGTAAGTGTTCGCTCCATCCAGGATCCACCTACCCAAACCGGCCTTGGTCAATGAAGTGACTCCCGTATCGGCGGCTTGGTCGATCAGCGCCAAGGATAGTCGGTTGTTACCGGTATTCGCGCCGGTCAAGGTCAGGGTACGAGAACCAGGCTCGATCGCCGAGGTTCCGATTCCGGTTGAGCCGCTGAACCCGAGGGACCCCGTGCCGGCGAAGCTCAAGGTGTCCGCAGCGGTGGCGCCGGAAGCATCGAGAGAACCGCCGCCATTACCTACGCTGAAGAGGCGGTTCGTGCTCTGGGCTCCGGTGCCGACATACTTCAGAGTGCCGTTGTCGAGAATCAGGTTGGCTGCGGCGACGGGCGCCGCGCCGATGCTGCTGTTCGTGCCGCCGGTCGCGAGCAAGGCGACTTCGAGAGTGCCGCCGTTGCCGACCCCGGTGGCGAGTAAGTAAGTGTTGGCGACGCCGGTGATTCGGGTGACGCCCGAGTTCATCGACCACAGGCCGGTGGAGCCGCCGGTCGTCAGAGTCTGGGCAATGACGCCTCCGAAGGCAAAATTGCCATCTCCCACCACATTAATGAAGCGCACGGTGTTGGTGTCAGCGCCGATATTACCGCTGAACGTGAGCGTCGCGCCGGCATCCGCACGGAAAGTCGAAGAACCGCCGCCGCCGGTCAACGTAACGGGTCCGGTAATCGTATTGTTTCCGCTGACCGACCTAAACAATCCGTCGACCGTGCCGGCCAGGCCCGCGCCCGAAGTCGAGAAGCCGGAATTTCCGAGGGTAATCCCGCCGACGAGCTGGACCTGGACGCCCAAGGCATTGGTATTAAACCTGACGGTGGATGGGCCAGTACCGAGGGCGTTATTCGCGCTGGCGATGATGATGCCAAGGTTCGAAGCGGATGCCGCATCGATGGTCAATCCGCCGGCGAAGGTGTTGACTCCGCTGAGCTCGAGCGTACCGGCGCCCGCTTTGGTGATGCCGCCGGCGCCGCTGATGACGGAACTGACGATCAAATCCACCGAGGCGTTGGCGCTATCGCCGACCGTGAAGGTACGAGCAGCGGCACCGACATCGAGCGACGGCACGCTGATCGACGCCTGCCCGGGGACGCCGGTGGCGCTATAGGTCACGCCGCCTCCAAGCGAGAGGGCGGCCGCCCCGCTGCCCGTGACGGTGGCGGCGCCGGAGGCGGCACCTCCCAAGGTGAGACTGGAGACACCCAACGAGAAAGTCTGCAGGTCCAGAATGGCCGACCCTGCGGCCACGGTCGGCGACACCGTGAGGGCCGAACTGGCGTTGATCGCCGAAGAGACGCCAATCTTGAGACGGCCTCCGGCCACCGTGGTGGCGCCCGTATAAGTACTCACCAGGGGCATCGTCCAGGTACCGGTGCCATCCTTACGGAACGACGTCGCTCCGGTGCCGTTGTTACCCAAGATAAAGTTCATCACGTTGTCGGCAGTATTGGTGCCAGACAGGGTGAACGTGCGGGCAGTGTCAGTGCCGCTGATAGTAGCCGCGGCGGCGCTGCCGATGCTTAACAGGCCAGTGCCGGAGGAAGCGATAGTTCCGCCACCGAGACCGATGGTGAAAGCCCGGTTGGAGGTGTCCCCGGCACCCACATAACGCAGGGTGGCGCCGGTGCTAATCACCAAGTTGGCAGCGGTGGAAGTGGAACTTCCGATGGAGCTAGCCGTACCGCCGTTGGCCAGCTTCGTCACTTCAAGGACGCCGTCGGTAATCGAGGTGACTCCGGTATAGTTACTCGTCGCGCTCGTCAGGCCCCAGGTACCGGGTCCGCTCTTGGTCAGTGTCCCCGTGCTGAGGGCGAGCTGGGCGGCAAGCTGGTTAGTGGCGGTGCTGGAACCGTTGAGCACCAGGTTTCTCACACCCGTCCCGCCGATAGCGGCGGTGCTGTTCATGACCAAGGCGCCGTTACCGGAAGCGGTCAAGGTGCCGCCGGAGGTGCCGATCGTAAAGTTACGGTCGGTGGTGCCACCAGCGCCCACATACTGGAGCACGCCGCCGTCGATGACGACGCTAGCGGCCAGGTTGCCCCCGTTGCCTAGGCTGTCAGTGGAAGTCCCAGCGGTGGCGGTCTGGATGCTCAGCGCGCTCACCACGAGGGTACCGGCATTAATGGTGGTGGTTCCGGTGTAACTGTTACTTGAGCCGAGGGTCAGTGTACCAGAGCCGGCCTTGACGAGGGAGAACGTCTGGGCGCCGTCGGTGATCGACTTGGCGATATCGAGTTCCACGCCGGTGGCGATCGTCAGGGTCGAATTGGCGGCGAGCGTGACCGCCGTCGCGGTGGTCAGACCGGCATCGCTCAGCGTGAGGCTCTGACCTCCCACGGAGATGCTGCCGGCGAGCTCGACCTGGTTATGGATGGTCTGGGGTGCGCCGACGCCGTTGAGCACCGTTCCGGTCGATAGGGTCAGCAGGCCGGTACCCAGCGGGCCACCGGTGATCACGCCGCCCGTGACCGTGGAAGACGCACCCAAGCCGATGCTGCCGCCTTGGAGGGAAGTCCCACCAGAGTAATTGCTGCCGCCATGCGAGAGCGTGAGCGTGTCGGAGGCCGAGCCAGCCTTGACGAGGATACCCGCGCCATCGATGCGTCCGGCGAATTCGGAGGTGCTCCGGGTGATGTTCACCGAACTGGCGGAGCCGAAGGCGAGACGACCCGAAGAGGCGCCGTTGAGGACGGAAATTGTGGTGATACCGGAGCTTGCGTCCAAGTTGATCAGACCGTTCAAGGAAACAGTACCCAGTGACTGTCCGGCCACCGGGAAAGTAGCGGTGCCGGCGGATCCAACCACGAGCGCCGACCCGGCGGCGAGCGATCCTGAGACCCGCAGCGTGCCGCCGTTGACCGTGGTGCCGCCGTTGTAAGTATTCACGCCGGTGAGCCGGAGGGTTCCAGCGCCCGCCTTGATCACCGACTTACCTGAGCCCGTCAAAGGCTGCTGGAACTCGGTCGTATTGGACACCGTCAAGGTGGTCGTGGTGGGGACCAGCGTGACGGAGCTTCCCGCGACCTCACTGGTAAAGGTCAAGGAGCCCGTCCCAGTCGAGGAGAAGGAGACGTTCCCGGCGATGACGAGAGAATTCGCGATGCTGAGGTTATTGCCGTCGTCCTGCAGGGTGCCGCCGTTGACCTGGAAGACGCCGCGGCCAAGCGGACCTCCCACGATGGCGCCACTGGTGACCGTCGTGCTGGCACCAAGCCGGATTGTTCCCGCGTTCAGGGTGGTGCCACCCGTGAAGTCGTTGCCGCTGGTATTGATGATTAGCAGGCCAGTACCTGATTTGACCAAGCTCGGCACGGTGGAGCCGGTCAAGGCAACCGCCGATCCCGCTAAGGTCGTGGGGTTGTTCAGGGTGATGGAGTCAGCGCCGATCGCCGTGACGACCGATCCCACCGGGATGCCGGCGCCCGTCACGGACATACCGATGCTGAAAGTGGAAGTGTCGGTGATACCGGCGATGACCGCGGTCGTTCCGTCGATTGTGCCGGTCTGGCCGGTGACAACCCGGTCGCTGATACGGTCGCCCGATCCGGTGACCTGGCCTAGGGTGTAAGTGTTGGCGCTATTGTTAAAGACGACCGAAAGAGGCTGCACCACTCCGTCAATGAGCGGCGCGAAACCCGTCGCGGTGTCATTGAAAGTGACGTCTAGGCCGGCCACATAATCGGTAGGCGAAGACAGCAGGTCCTTCCAGTTCTTCGTCGTCGGCCTGACGAGGGCGTCCCACTTCTGGTCGTCGACGCCGGTCCACAGGGCGGTGGTATTGCTCTGCACGAGCAGATCGATCGTCTTGTCGAGCGAGTTATCCTGCAGCGTCAGGATGAAGCCGCCCACCGGGCTCGAGGGGTTCAGGCTCGTGATGTTTCCAAAGCCGGAAATCGTCCCGGCCGCATAATTGATCAGGCGATAAGTGCCGGCACCGAAACCGCCGCCGTTAATGATATTGAACGTGGCGTTGCCTGTAATCCGCAGCAGCGACTCGGTCGGCGAGTCGGTGCCGGTGAGCAAGATTCGATCGCTGAGCGAGAGGTTGCCAGGGGCGCCAAGCTGGAAGTTGAGAGTGCCGCCGTTGATGGTGAGCGCTCCGAGGGACAGCACGCCGACCGAACCGGAGGCGCCCCCGGCGACCGCGCCGGGAGAGATGAAGCCACCGGCAGAAAGGTCCGTGCGTCCGGCGACCAGACCTTGGGCACCCGAAGAGGAAAGGAGGGAAGCGGCCGCACCGCCCGCGAGGGTCGCTCCAGACTTCACATAGACCGGCCCCGTTCCCGTGGCCGACCCGGAGGCGTTGGCCGCTTCGAGTGTGCCAGCGTCGATGTCGGTGGTGCCGACGTAGGTGTTCGGGGCGGTCAACTGCAGGACATGGGCGCCTACCTTGACGAGCTTGAGATTATTCTGAAGCGTACCGCCATAGGAATAATTAGCTCCGCTCGTATTGCCGACGGTCAGGGTCGCGGTCTCGTAGGCGGTGTTCGTGATGAAGCCCATCGAGTTCGCCAAGGTTGAACTCGGCGAGCTGAGGTGGCGGACGGTCTGACTGTTGCCGAAGAGGTCCAATACGCCGTTGGCGGTCGTGGTGAGATTGCCGGTCGCTGGCAGGGCGCCAGCGCCGCCGGTACGAAGCACGCCCTGGGTGACAATCGTGCCGCCGGAGAACGTATTCGCTCCGGAGAGGGTGACGATGTCGTGTCCCTGCTTCGTAAGGGAGCCCGCGCCGGAGATAACGCCCTTCAGTTCCAGAATCACGCCCTGGTACTGCTGATTGGTTCCAGTAAAGAGATTGGTGGAGTTGGAGGTGGGGCCACGGCCGTTGTCGAGACCGTTGATACCGTCGAGGAGATTCTGGCCGAGCGTGACGGCACCAGTGACGTTGAAGGCGACGTTGCTGCCGACCGTCCGGAAGGCCCCGGTGATGTTGTTATTATTGGAGGCCTGGTCACTCGTGGTGATAAAACCCTCGATGCCGCCACCGGCCGTCAGGTTGACGGTCATGGCGGCGAGGTTCGCATTGGTCTGGTCGGCGTTGATTTGGAGCGTTCCGCCGTTGAGACTCAGGGTGGAGACTCCGTCACGGGCTCCGTCGACGCTCCAGCGCTCGATGCCGCCGTTCTCATAGGTCGCGGCCTTGGTGATATCGGCGACGCCGAGGTCTAGGACACCGTACTTGCGCACGGTGACGGCGCCGGAACCCAGGGCGCCGGCGTGCAGCATGCCGACTGCACCCTGCTCGATGAAGGTGCTTCCGGTGAAAGCGGTGTTGTCTCCGCGCAGGTAAAGATAACCAGGGCCCCACTTGATCAGTTTGGCCGAGCCGCTCATGCCCGCCGCAATCACACCGGACTGCGTACCGTTGGTGGTATTGGAACCCCAGTTGACGTCCAGCGCGGTGGTTCCGTTGAGGGTGATGACGCCAGTCTGGAGGAAACTACGCAGACGGCTGTTGGTGAAATTGAAGCGGAGGCGGGCGGGGACGTCGTCCTGCAACGCACCGGTCGCGGTGTTGGTGACGTTGATCGCCCCGATGGTGCTGATGGAGTCGTTCAGGCCGGCATCCCAGTCGATGATGGAGTTATCGACCGTGTTGATCGAGGACATCGAGTACGACAGGTTGCGCGCATCCATGTTCTGCGCCCTGAGGTTGAGCTGCGTGGCCTGGCCATTCAGCGTGATGGAGCCCGTGCCGGACGCCCCGAAGGTATTCAGGGTCAGCTGGCCTTCGTTAACCGTCCAGTTGAAGGCAGCGGCCGTGGTCTGATCGAAAGAGCGCTGGTCTTTGCTCAGGGCCATGATGCCAGTACCGAACTTCGTGACGCCACCGGCGAGGACATCGGCCGTCAGGGTCAAGGTACGCGCAGCCTCGACATAGACAAAGCCCTCCTTGTCTCCGGCGGTGCCGAAGCGGAGGTTCGCCGAGACCGTAGGGCTGCCGGCGTTGACGATGATGCCTCCCATGTCGTTGTTGGCGGCCTCCTTGAACGTCACGGTATTGATGCGTCCCGCGCCACTGCTGAGGCTGGCATTGTTCAGGCGCAGGGCATAGATGACCGGGTCGTCGGTGAGCACTGGGCTCACGGCATTGACGGTGACCCTGTCGGTGCCGGCGGTCAAAGCTGTCAGGAACGTGGCCGTTGCGATCGTCTGGGTATAGGTGGCGTTCTGGACGAAATTACCGGACGAGGTAACGAAATCATTCGAGAAGCCGTTGACGTAGAAGCCCGGGAACATCCCGTTGGAAGCCGTAGGCAGCCCGCCGGTGACGACGAAGTTATCGGTGTTGGCGATGTTCGTACCGAAGGCGTCCCCAGGTACGAACACCATGGTACCGCCGGCGAGGCGTGTCAGGCTGGCCGCGGTGAGCGTGTGTGCGCCCGTGGGCGTCCCCGGATTGACGATACTGATGCGCGAGCCGCGGCCGAAGGTGATCGCTCCGACCGTCTCGTTACCCGCCTGTCCGCTCTGGGAAAGATGCTGGAAGTTGGCTCCGTCCAGCGTGACGGACGCGCTGTCAGCCCAGCGCGTATAGAAATTGCCGAGGTATCCGGTCGTTCCACCGTCCAGGGAGATAACGGCCCCAGGGTGGGTGACGATGACGTTACTGTTCGCGGTGCCGGCGGCGTTCTGGAAGGAACCCGCGGCTCCGCGCGCGGAGAGCGTGCCGAAGACGTCCACCTGCCCCGTGCCGAGCGGAGTGTTGGCTCCTCCGGTCGTGATGATGCCGACGATATTCGCACTGGCGGCGGCATAGTTAGGCTGGACGACCGTCCCGCCGGAATAATCATTCGTCTGATTGAAGGCGACGCCGCCGTTACTGTTGGTGCCAGTATTGCCAACATACACCTTGGCGGTCCCGGTCAGGACGTTGCTGGCGGCGGTAGCCGGGGCGAGCGTCAACAACTGGGTGCCGCCGCCGAGACGATACACCGCCGTGGTGGACGTTGAATCATAAGGGGTCGTCCCGCCTGCCGTCAGGGTGTTCGCGGTGTAATTGACCGCGGCGAAATCAGCGGCGAGCCACATGCGGCCGGAGCCGAGGTTCGCCAGATTGAGGGCGCCACTGAAAGCAGCCTCCAAGCCCAGCATGCCGGTGCTAGTTGCCCCGATGAAGTCAAAGGATCCGCTGGCGTTCGGCGCGACGTTGGTCACCAGGTTGATGCGCGAAAGCTGCAAAGGCACGCTGCTCGCGACGATCTGCTGGCCGGTCGCGAAATTAGTGGCGGCCTGTAAGCGGATAATCGCGCCGTTGTTGATACGCAGAGTGCCGGTGCCGGCCTGAGCGGTGGCGCTTGCGACCTGGCCGGCTCCGAAACGCACGGCTATTCCGGAGACGTTATTAGCGATACCGCCCGTGAAAGTACTGGTGGCGTCGCCGAACCAAAGGGTGCCGGCACCTGCATTCTTGATGATCGCGTTACCCACCGAAACCCCGGCCCCACTGCCGTCTTGCACGCCCAGCAACACCGTGTCCATAACGTTATTGATGACGGGGCTACCAGTGATGAACATGCCGGAACCGACGCCGGCGGCGGCGCCTAGGCGGAGGTTGTAGCTGTTGCCGCCCGTGTTGATGGTGACAGTCTGTGACCCGACGCTGAAGTTAGTGAGAGCGACGTCCTTGTTGGCGTTGGTGGTGAGCACGCCGGTGCGGTTCACATCCAAGGTGACGTTGCCGCGGACTTCGAAGGAATTAGCGATTGTCAGGATCTCCCTGTCCGTGTCGTTGCCGCCGTCGACCCTGAGGTTGAGCTGGCCTGCCAACATCGTGACGGCGCCCGCGCCGAAGCCACCGGTGGTGATCGCCGAAGTGACGCCTGCCGCAACGTTGGGCGCAGAAGCCCAGACTTCCAGGGTGCGTCCCATCATCACGGTGCCACCGGTCCAATTATTTCCGGAAGCGCTATTGGAAAGGATGATGCGACTGCTGCCGCCTTCGCGAGAGGCGACCAAGGTGCCGGAGCCTGTCACCAAGCCTCCGAGCGTGACATCGCCGACTAAATCAGTACCCGGGCGGAAGAAGATATTGCCGGCCGGTCCAAGATTCGTGGTACCGGTCACGCGGAGGCCGAGCGATGTCGTGCCGGAACCGGTGACCTGAAGCGTCTGCCCCTGCTCCCTGGATTCAGGCGTGGCGGTGGCCCCGGTAATGCCACCGAAGGTGAGGCTGCCGATGTTATTATAGCCGCTGGTTCCCGTCGTGTTAGCGATCAGGGCCAGCGGGTTGTTCTCGCCGATGAAGAGGTTATTCTGGAAAGTCACACCGGTCGCTGAGGTCGCCGCCGAGGTGAGCGCCAGCTGCGAGCCATAGCCGTTGATGACGATGGCACCGCCGATGCCACCCACGGAGTCCAGTCCGCTGGTCGCGACGGAGGTGAGCGTCAGGTTGCCCGCATTGAGGATGATGTTGCCCGAGAAGCCCGAAGTGGTCTGAGGATTGGTGATCTGGAGTTCGCCGGTGCCGTCCTTGACCAGCGCAGTCGCGTAGATCTGACCGATCGTACCAGAGGCAGACGAATTTCCGAGACGCAGGGTCGTTAATTCGATCGTTGATGTGTCTGAGCGGCGGGCGCTGGCAACGTGGATATAACCGACAGACGGACTGGAAGTGCTGGCGCCGAAGATGATCGGCGGACGGACTTCGACGACGTCGCCGCCGGACGCAATGAGACCGCCGCTCCGGATGGTGATAGTCTCGGCGGCGGCGGCGACGACGTTACGGACTTGGTCGGCGCGAGGGGAGTCGATGCGCAGGGCGAAGACGTCCAAGCTGTTCGTGATCGTCGTCGTGTCGGCGGCGGTGTGCGTGCTGTTGATGAAAGCACGATCGGTGGGCCCGGCGAAGGTGCTGCCATTGATGGCAGTGGTTGCGCCGGAGCCGCCAGAGACGACCGTCCAGCCGGCGCTGACAAACCCGGCTGACCCATGCGTCACGAAGCTGGCATTAGCACTCTCGGACGTGGCGATATTGGTGTCGGCGTTGTTGGTAAGGAGGGGGTTAGCCCCGTTCCAGATCCAGGCGGGCGCCATTCCGTTCGTAAGGGTGACGCCGGCGGCCACGATGACGCGTTCATCGCCGCCCAACTGCAAGGGAGTGCCGTAGCTGGCATTGTTGGTGGCGGGCGTACCTGCGAGGCTGGCCAAAGTCAGGGTGCCGTTGTTGCCCACGATGGTCGTGCCTTGCACCGTGACGTCGGCGGCCTGAACGAGGCTAGCGAAGCTCACGCCGGCAAAGCGGGCCTGGGCCCCACGCTGCACGAGCACCGCCGCGCCGCCGCGAACGGTAAGCGCTCCGACCGTCTCGACGACGTCCGCGGTGAGCGAACCGGTCATACGCAGGGCGGCTCCGTCCAAGGTCATCGGGGCGGCGTCGTGCCAGCGGCCCGAAGTGACGCCTACATCCGGCAGGCCGCCGTTGGCGTTATCGAAGCGGAGCTCGGAGCCTGGCCGAAGGAAGATCGTGGTGGCGGCGTTACCCGTGCCGGCGACGTTGACGAAGGTTCCGGTGTCGCTGACCACCAAGGTGCCGTAGTTCTCGAAGACCGGCGAGGACAGGCGGCCGCGGAAATCCAACGTGCTATTGCGGTTGACGAGAGTGCTGCCGGTATAGTTCTGGCTCGTGTGGAGCATCACCACTCCGGAAGCGTTACTCACGGTCGAGTTACCGCCGACCGGGCTGCCGATGATGAGGCGATTGGTCGTGCCATTAGCGGCGTCCGTGAGTGCGTTGGCGTACACGAGGTCGCTGCCGATGTTGAGCGTGCTGCTTCCGGCGCCCAGACGGTAGGCACTGCCGAGGCCGGCCGTCAGGCTGGAGGCGTTGAAGCTTCCCTGCTGGATGATGTTATTGGAGGCGGAGCCGAGATACCAGAGACCGTCACCGAGCTTCGAGAGGTCGATGGACTGAGTGTAGACGGAGCCGAGGGACAGCACGCCGGCGCCGATATTATTGGCGCGAGTATAGGCCTGTCCTACGCCGCCGGCCGATAGCACTGGCTGCGGGCCGTAAGCTGAACCCGAACGCACCCGGAATGAGCCGAGGGGGTCGTTCGAGGCCAATCGCAGCATGCCGTAATTGATGAGGCTAGAGCGGACGTCGACGGTCTGTCCTGAACCGAGGTTCGTATCGTCGTTGAACTGAATCACCGCGCCAGCCTGGACGAGGATGTTCCCCGCGCCGGTCTTGGCCGTCGGGTTCATCTCGAACGTCTGATAGGCGAGGCTCTCCGCGGTCCCGAAGAATAAGGTATTGGAATGAAGCCAGGTGCCGCCCGGATGCGTGGCGGTACTATCCGCGTTCAGATACAGAGGCTGGTTGCCGTAACGCAGGAAAGTCCCCGGCAGGCTCAATGCGCCATTGAGGGTGGCCGCGACATTATCGATGCTGATCGAAAGATCTTTGAGGCCAGAGGTGGTTCCGTTCACCCAGACGGAGTAATTATTGCCTCCGCTGAAATAGGCGAGGGGCGACGATAGCGCTCCGCCCACGGATACGTTGCCGAACCAGATCGCCTTGTTCTGGGCCGAGCTGTTAGCGCCCCATCGGTTCACGTTCAACTGATTGACATTACCAGAAGACAGGAAGCCGGCCTCAGCCGGACCGGCCAGATTACCGAAGACCAGGTTATTGGACTGGAACGTGGTGATCCGCTGGTAGGTTTCGAGGTTATTGCCTTCGTGCCTGATATTGAGAAGGCCAGAACCATTGATCGCGATCGTACTGTTATCGACGAACGGGTTGGATACCGTCCCGTCGCCCATACGGACCTCGATCGCGCCGGTATCACGAAGGATATCCCACCTAGCGATCCCCGCGTTGGCGCCGGCGCCGGCATCGGAATTGGTAAGATAAAGTAAACCCGCGCCGACCTTGGTGATGACGGAAGTCCCGGTGCCGGAAAGTTTGCCGCCGAGGCCGACCGGGCGATTGACCGCCAGCAAGGTGTCACCGGCGAGCGTGGTGGCGCCGCGCACGAAGAAGCCAAAGTCGGTCGATCCGTCGAAGCTCAGCGCCGGAGCGGAGATAGTCAGGCTGTTGACGGCCGCCCAGGTGGCGGTGTTGGTCCAGTGGATCTTGCTCGACTGGTTCGTAAGTCCGAAAGTGTTCTGGGCACTGACCGTGATGTCATAGCCACCCGCGCCGACCGGCCCGAAGGTGAAAGCGTTGGTGAGCCCGTCGACGTCCTCATGCTCGTCCCTGCGCAGAGAATTGATCTGCAAGGTGCCGCCCGAAAGAGTGATGGGGCCCGTCCCTAGTCCCATGTATTCGGAGGTACCGACCGCGCCGGTCGCCAAGTTGGCGAAGGCCGCAGCGCCGGTCTGGGCGCTGAGGACGGCGGAACTCACCAAGGTTCCCGCATGGATCGTCGTTCCTGCCGAATAGGTGCTGTTGCCGTTCAGCTGCAGGACGCCCGTACCCCGCTTCACGAGCGAGACGGTGCCCGCCCCGTCGTTGATCGCGCCCGCGAAAGTATTCGTCTGGTTATGGCCCGCCACGGTGAGGGCCGCGTTGGCCCCCGTATTGGTGAGCGTACCCGTGGCGGTATTGCCGGTGTTGGTTCCGTTGTTGCCGAGACCGGCGAAGGAGAGGCTCTGGCCGTTGAAGTTGAAAGTGCCGGAGTCGTTGACGATGAGGTTGACCGCGGAGACGCCGCTTGGAAGGCCGACCACCGAGGTGCTCGGCAGGCTGGAGGCACCGGCAAACGCAAGCGTACCTTCGTTCACCACGAGATTGCGCAAGGCGGAGTTGGTGGCCGGGTTCATCAGGTTACCGGAACCATTGATGAGGAGGCTACCCTGACCGAACTTGGTGAAATCGGCGGCCTGGATACCTGCGGTGATGACGCTGTTGCCGGTCTGGCCGCCGCGCACGAAGACGAAGGCCTCCGTCAGGGCGGTGGCGCTTGTTCCGAAGCGCAAGATGAACGGAGTGACGCCACCGATAACGGGCGGGGTGGCCGTGCCGTTGAGGATCAGTCCGCCGTTGTTGATCTGCAGGACGTCGGTCGCGTCGGTCCCGTTGATGGCTGCACTCGTCCGCAGGGATAGGACGTTGAAAGTGTCCGCAACGGAGGCGGTCCCGATGGACGCGCCCGCGGAGATATCAGCCAGAACAGTGGCTAGGGGATCTGTAAGCAGCGACGCAACCCGTGTAGTGGTGTTGAACTGCAGGCTTCCGGTGGCACCGCCAGCATACGAGGCGAAGTCCGCGTTGCCCGTGCCGGACTGAAGCATCACGACGCTCGGCGTCGAGAGCTGGCCGTTAGCGATGGTCGGAGCGGTGCCACCGACGGTGAGCTTGACCTGATTACCGGCCGTCAGGGTCAGCAAGGTACCGGCGGCGAAAGCATTCTGGCTGAGCGTGATCGTATTCGTCGCGTAATTGATGGCACTGATCGTCGTTCCGCCGACGATGCCCGCACCGCTGATCGTCATGCCGGGGCTGAGGCCAGCCACGCTGGTCACGGTGACGGTGGGCGACGACGCCGTGGTAACTCCACCAGCCAAGGAGACGACGGCGCCCGCCGCGTTGGCCGTTCCCGTGGTGACCGCCACGTCGGAGTTGGAGCTGATCGTGAAGGTGTTGGCGGTGTAATTAACTGAGGTGACCGTGACGCCGTTCGGGAAGCCCTGTCCAAAGACCGCCATGCCCGGAGCCAGACTAGCCACGCTGGTCGCCGAAACGGAAGCTGAACCGACGGTCGTAGTGATGCCGGCAAGAGCCACCGCATTGCCCAGCAGGCCCGTGTTCGACGAGGTCACCACCAAGGTGCCATTGCTGTTGGCCAGACGGCTGAAGGCCTGGGCCTGCAGGGTGCTGGCACCGGTGCCTAGGCCGCCGGACGCGGTGGAGCCCGTAACCAATGTCACACTGGTGCCGGCGCTCAGCGTAAAGGTGGTCCCAGAGTTGATGGAAGCGACGGTGACGCCGACCGGGAAGCCGGCGCCGACGATCGGCATGCCCACGACGAGACCCGTCGTACTTCCCACCGTGACGAGCGCGCCACCAGCAGTGGTGGTGACCCCCGTCAACGCCACAGGGGCGGTCGCCGGGTTGATCTGGACATAGGCGCCTCCGCCGTAGTTGAAGATGCTGGTCGCGCCGAGATTGATGGTCTGTGCCGCGGCGCCGTTCAGCAGCAAGGTGCCGCCATGGACGTTCACCGTGCCGTTGCTTGCGATGAGGGGATTGCCGCTGACGTTCTGCGTGGCCAGGACGCCGCCGCCGACGCCGCGCCCGTTAATGACGCCGTTCAGCGTGAAGTTATTCTGGGCCAGACCGCCGATCGTCAGCACGTTATGGGCGTTGACGCTAGTTCCGTGCGGATTAACGCCGACGCCGAACGGGGCTGAGCCAGGATTGAGGTTCAGCGTACCGGCGCCAGTCTTGATAAGCGTGAAAGCGCCCTGGGTCTGCGTGCGCAGGGTCAGCGCGGAGCCGGACATGGTATCGATATTCGCTCCGCCCGCCGTATTGCTGGAAAGGATGATGGAGCGATCCGTCGTGAAAGAACTGGTTGCCGCCACCTGCAGGGTCGGGACAAGGCCAGCGGTGGCCGCGCGGATACGAAGGTCGGTCGGATAAGAGGTGGTTCCGCTAGTCCCGAAGTTGTGGGACGTGCCCGTAAGACTGCCGATGGCAGTGGCGCCCAGCGAAGTGTCCGCGCTGACTCGCAGGATACCTTGGTCGATGAAGAGACTCGTGCCGTAGTTCACGTCGCCCCCGTTGATATTTGCGCTCGTGTTGGTGCCCGACAGCTGCAGCAGACCCGCTCCCGTCTTGACGACATTATAGCCGTTCGTGCCTCCTTGGGTGATACCCCAGGCGATGGTGGTGATGCCGGTGGTGTTGTTCGCCTGCAGGGTGCGAGAACGCAAGGTACCGTCGGTGCTGAGCTGGACAGACTGCGTGGCGTTAGCAAGGTTCAGGCTGTAGCGGCCCGCGAAAAAGAACGTGGTACTGCTGTTGATTGTGTAAGCCGTCGCCGCCATCGGATTGACCACGACGCGGTCCGCTCCAAAGGCTTCCAGCGTACTGGTGCCGGCGATGGCTCTGAGCGTCAGAGACCCGGTGCCGAAGGGGCTGCTGATGATGTTGGTGGGCGCGCTCGCTAGGCCGGTGAAGAACGCGTCCGAGTTGATCTGCACCCTGCCCCAAGAGAGCGTGGTCCCGCCGCTGTAAGTATTGGCACTGATGCCGTTGGCGTTCGGAGAGGAGAGCCGGACGATACCGGTTCGATCGTTGGTCGTATCCGCCTTGCCAAGGCTGAGGGCGCCAGCGCCGGTCACCGCACCTTGGAGGTCCATGACGCCGCCGAGGCCGACGCCAGCACCACGGAGACCGGACACGGTGAGCGTGGCTCCAGAAGCGACGTTGACGTTGCCGGTGACCGAGACCAACCAGGAAGCCTGCGCCATCAAGCTGGCGCTACCCGTGAAGATTAGGTCACGCCCGATGGTCAGCTGGCCGGAAGCAATGAGTGAATCGGCGGCAATCTGGATCGGCGTGTCGCTGATACCGAGAGGGCCGGCCTGGCCCGGCAGCACATCACGGTTGAACCATATGTTACCAGCGGTCTGAGCGGTGGTTCCCCGATAGGTATTCAGGCCAAGGAGGACGATATCCCCGTTCCCTGACTTGATGAAATTGCTGCCTTCGGCGCCGGAGATCACGCCGGCGAAGACGGCTCGGCTGGTGCCGCCGCCGCTGGTGGTGGTGAACGTCCGCGTCGCACCCACGCCGTCCGGCGACATGTCGACGTTGCCGATTATGACCGTCTGGTTACTGCCAAACGTGGAATTCCAATCGGCGGTGAGGCGAAAATTATTGGCGATCTTGTAATTGGAATAGGCACTGAGCGAACCTCCGTTCATCACGACGACACCGGAGCCCAGCGCGCTGCTGTTACCTAACTGGTAAGTGCCGCCTTGATTCAGCCTAATCTGACCGGTGATATTCTGGCGCGTCATCGAGCCAACGGAGCCGTTAAGACCTACCGTCGCGACACCGTTGGTGCCCAGACTTCCCACGCCCCAGCCGACCTCAACCGTGGCGTTACCGGTCAGGACATTCTCAAACAGCTGTCCTCCCAAGTTGAGGAGATCTCCGCTACCACCGCCGAAGCGATAGGTATTACCGGCGCCAGGCAGAAGAGACTGATTGAGATAAGCATGGGCGCTTGAATAAGGCGTATTGAGATAGGGAACGCCCGGCGTCGTGTTGCCCAGGAAGGTCTTACCGCCGCCGATCGCGCTCTGGTCGATGGCGGTATAGAAAGAGGACGCCTCAAGGCCGATGAAAGCTTCCAGCCCCAAAGGATGGGTGGTCGAAATCAAGACCTGTCCCGCCGACGGCGAGCCGGAAGTGACGAAAGTGGGCAATGCGCCGCGGCTGTATCCGACGGAAAGACCGGCGAGAGCGAATCCGTCGCTGTTGAGCGTGACCGGATTGGCGGCGATGTTCGAATTCTCGAGGATACGCAGCCCGCCACCCGGAAGGACGGTGATGGCGCCGGAGCCGAAAGGCGTTCCCGAACGGGCGCTGGAGGCGATCATGTTCGGGCCCTGGCCTTGGGCCGTCCCGTGAATCAAAGTACCACCGGAGTAATCATTGGATCCGCTGGCGAGCACCATGAAGGTGCTACTGTTACCGTATTTCTCCAGCATGCCCGACCCTGTGACAGGGCCAAAAAGAGTGGGACCGGCCTGAGTACGGCTGCCCGTATCACCGACGATGAACACCGCTCCGGGAATCAGGGTCGTGGTGCCAAGCACCTCGACGCCATGACCCAGACGCAAGGTGATTGTACTGTTGGCGCCCAACGCAGGGCCGGAATTCTCGAAAGTAAGATTACCGATTGCTTGTCGAATCTGCTGGGCGGCGGCCCCCACGTTGAAGGTCTGCAACGTCGAGTCACCTTGGACCACGACATTGCTGCCGGAACGGGTCGATCCGCGGCTGTCTCCTGCAAGCACCGAGAAGGTACCGGCATTATTGGAGACGCCACCATCAAGAACCAGCGTGGCATTGTTGCCGGTGAGGTAGACGTTCTGTCCGTTCAGGACGAAGGCGTCCGTGCCGGACGCGATACCCGTACGGATAGTAAGGGAACCTTGATGAACATAAACTGGGCCGCCCAATCCCGTGTTGCCCACCGAGCGGATGATTAGGTCGCCCGTACCGAACTTGGTGAAGCCAGCCGTAGCGGCCAGCTTCGCGTTAATAGTACCGGTGATGCCGGACGGGTTGTAGACAAAGGCTTCGGAACCGAAATCGACGGTCATCGCGGGGACCGAGGCCTGAGGTCCTGTTACCGAGGTATCGCCTAGGATCGCGGTGCTAGTCGTCGCAAAGATAAGGCCGCCACCGGAGATCGTAAGCGTGCGGGCGGACGTGCCGGCGTTGAGACTATGGAATGTGCGGAGGGCGTAGAGGCTCGGATTACCGGTGAGCGTCTGAGCACCGGCCCCGGAGACCACGTCGACGACGGCCGTTCCGCCGGTGAATTCGGAGCTGACGCCGTCCGACGTGAAGCTGCCCACCGTTCCGACGGTGATACGATGGCTGTATTCCAGCGTTCCCGCCGTAGGCGCCCCGGTGCTGAAGAGCGTCTGGAAGCCGGTGTCCGTACCGAAGGTGCTGTTGCCGGGATTATATCCGACGAAGCTGTTGGCGGAGGCGTCGATAATCCAAGCAGGGGCGATTCCGCCATTGACGACTCCGGCGCCGTTGAGCGTCGTGCCGGTCAAAGTCACCGACGAAGTGGTCGTGACCCGGTCGAAGAAATTGGTGTTAGTCGTGCCGGGGATACCGAGCGTGCCGGCCGCGCTGGTCACGATTGAGAGCACGCCTCGGTCGGCTCGCGTCAAGGCGCCGAGGTTGAGCGAAGCGCTTCCTGAGCCGGTGCGGACGACCTGCACAATGCCGCCCTTACGGGCCGTCAAGGCACCGATGGTCTCAAAGGTCTGCGCACCAGTGATGCCGTTGAAGCGGAAGGTGCCGCCATTGAGGTCGAGAGCTCCTTGGTCGTCCCAGCGGCCTTCGCCGCCGCCGACCTGACCAAGCTGACCGTTAATGATGATCGCGCCGCCGGGGCGGAGGACGAAAGAATTGGCGTTCGCTCCGGTGGCCGCGTTGAGGAAAGAGGCCTGGCCGTTGTAACCTTGCGGATCGGCGGCCAGCTGGACGATGCCGTAAACCTCGACGCCGCCAGAACCGAGCGGCGTGCTGCCTCCGGGCGCGGCGCCAGTGTCGACCTCCAAGGTCATGCCGCGATTGACCAACGTGCCTCCGCTGTAGTTGTTGCTGTTACGGATACGCACGGTGCCATCTAAGTTGGTCACCGCAGCGGTGGTCGTATTACCGAGACTCAGGATGTTGCTGAGTCGGGAACCGATCATCACCAAATTCGCGCCCGTGAGCACATTGTCCTGACCGCTGAAAACGAGGGCGGCGGAAGGTCCACCCGCTAGGCGGTAGGTACTCCCGGCGCCGGCACCCAACGTGGATGCGAGATAGTTGACGTCCGTACCGATGCCAGACGCGAGGAAACTGTTGCCATCGCCTATCGTCGAAAGATTCAACGGAGTGGCCCACAGCGGGCGGCCCAACATCAGCGCCGTACCGTAGGTGGCGGAGAAGTTCGAGGCATCAAGGACGGTCGGGGCGAAATCCTCGTCCAAGGTCACCGTACCGACGCTGTTGTTGTAGGAATACGTCCTAAGGGAGGCCGGGGCGTTGATGCTACCGTCGCCGGCGATTCGAAGCGTCGCACCTGGATAGATACGGACCAGACCCGTGCCGAGCGGCGTACCAGACGTAGCCGTCACCTGGACGGCACCACCGATCACATTGAGTCCGCCGCTCCAGGTATTGGCCGTACCGGAGATGATCAAGTTGCGTAGATTATTGAGGGCGCCGCTCGTCTTGTTCAGGGCGCCGGTGCCCGAAATCACACCCGCCAGCTCGACTCTTCCGGAAGGTCCGGTGGTGGTCGGGGAGATGGTGGCGAACTGACCTGCGATGCTGGTCGTTCCAGCCACGCGCAACCCATAATTGTTGGCGCCGGTGACGGTCAGGATCTGGTTGCCGAAGGCAAGGTCACCGATTTGCACCATGACGCCGGTGCCGGCGCTGCCGCCTCGGTCCACGTTGAGGGTGGCGAGGCCGCGCACATTGACGTTAAGGCCGTTGCCTGACTGATTGCCGAAGATGATGGTGCCGTTGACGGCGCCGGCGGCCGTGTCCGGAGTGAGGTCAACCTGATTGAGCACACCGGCCGTACCGGTGGAATAAAGATTCAACGAACCGGCGGACGAACCTGCCGCGCCGCCGAAGGCGAAGACATTCTGCGCCTGGATACGTCCACCGTAGAAGAATGTTCCTCCGGTGTAAGTATTCTCATTGGAATAAGGGCTGTCGATACGCCCCGCCGCCAAGGTCAAGGTGCCCTGCCCCATCTTGGCGAGCGCCACCGAGCCGCTGCCGTCGATGATCCTGCCCGTCCACCCAGAATTGATCGCGCTAGCGCTGACGGTGAACGTAGCGGCGGTCGTGCTGTTATTGGTGAGGGTACCGCCGGAGTTGTTGAAAGCGTTGTTAAGGGCGCCGACCGTGAAGTTTCTTCCGTTGAGGTCGACAGTGGCGCCGAGGTTGACGTTCAAGGCCGTCTGGCCCGGCGAAAGTCTGGCGCCATCTCCAATCTTCAACGTGCCGGCCTGCACCGCGAATCCATTGCCCTGAGCCGAACCGATGACCTGCGCGTTGCCAGCAAGCACCAGCGTGCCATCGCCATACTTGGTCAGCCCGTTGGCGCTCAGATTGCCAGTTAAAGTGGTCGTGCCACCGACATACAGCAAGCCTTCGCCCGAGGCCGCCGAACCCCCCGAAGCGGACGTGGGATCGAATACGACAGACGCACTGATGGTCGGCGTGCCGAACGTGACGAGACCGCCCTGCCCGGCTGCCGCGGTGACACCGACGCTAGTAATCCTGAGCACCGCGTTGGCCGAGGAGGTTAGATTCGAATTAGTGCGGACGACGTAGGTCGTGAGGCTCGAGGATACGTTCTGCGCCGAAGTGAAACCGGCTACGCTGGTCGCCGTGACCGAACCGATGGCCGTCACATAGGAACCGGCTGCGAGAGGGGTCAGTCCGTCGCTAGCAGAGTTGGCGAGGAGGAAAGGCGTCCCGTTGGAGCCCTGACCGAGAATGGCGGGCGAGAAGACGCCGTTGACGACGGCAGACGAGCGGGCGGTACCTAAGACATTGGTCGGGATGACGCGTACGCCGCTGGCGGCGGCGGAGCCAAGGTTGAAGCCGCTGGCGATATCGATAACGAGGGTGCCTTGTGTGGTCGCATTACGTGTAATCGCCAATACGCTCAGGGTTGTCTGACCTGCGGTGAACGGGGAAAGAGAAATTCGGCCTCCGCCGCCGATACCGAAAGTACTGTTGGTGACGCTGCCGGGGGTGGTCGCAGTGGTGCTAGCGGAAGTGAAACGAAGCGTGCCTCCGTTGAGGTTAGTCGTGTTGGCGGCCGCGGTGTTAAGATTTGTGGCCGTCACCACTTCACCCTGATTGATATTTAGGGTTACGTAGGTGCTTAATACATTGAGGAAAAGGGCCCCATTGCCTGTTTTGCTGAGGGCGGAAGTAGCCCCAGTCGTCAGGGCAGCATTGAGCACCAGCGTCTTACCACTGTCGATGTCTAGGCCGCCGAAACCGGAGGCAGCAGTGGTGATGGTACGACCGGTGGCAAAGCTGTCGGTGATCCGCAGGACCGGACCCGCGTTGGAGTTCTGAGAGGTCGCCTGGAAGGTGACCGGGCCGCTCAGGGTGTCGCCAAGGTTGGCATTAGCTGAGACCTCCACCCGGCCGGTCGCCAAGTTGAGACCGCCGAAACTGTTGTTACCAGCGAGCACGAGCACGCCGTTGCCCGTCTTCGTGAGCGAGACGCCGGCGATATTGCTGGAGGACGATTGCGTGACGGTCCGACCGGTGCCCACCGAGAAGTTGGAAGCAGCGATGCTGGTCAGGTCGGAAGAGAAGGTGAGGTCGCGATCCCAGACGGCGAGCGTGCCGGTATTGAGGATCACGTGGGAGCCTGACGGGATCGCATCGGCGGAGCCGATGACGAGGGTGCCCGCATTGACCTGCGTGAAGCCGGTGTAAGTGTTGGCTCCGCGGAGCTCGAGCAGACCGGAGCCGGCTTTCACCAGGTGGCTGAAAGTCGCAGTACCGCCGCCGCTGTCAGAGACGATGCCAGATAAGATCACGCGCCCCACGTTATTGGCGGCAGTGATGGTGCGAGAGGCGCCCTGCCCGGTGCCGTAGGCGTCGTCCGTCAGCGCGACGTTGCCGCTGAGGATGAAGTCAGCACCGCTGGCGTTCAGCGTGGCATCCCCTAAGAACTTAATGCTGTTGGTCAGGGTCAGCGGACGAAGCATTCGGTTGATGCCGATGTTGCTGTTGGGAATCAACGTACCACCGTTGAAGACGATCGACCCGGAGCCCAAGGCACCCGCGTTGCCGATTTCGATGTTCTGTCCCACGTTGATGGTCGCCCCGCCGCTGAACGAGTTGGCGACATTAAGGAAAACGGTGCCGCCACCGAGGCCCGGACTGAAAGCCTGCGCCTGGACCGGATTGCCGATGGCGCCAAAGAGGCTAGATGCGGTATAAGCAGCGGACTGACTCGTCAGACCACCGCCGAGGAAGGTCTTACCACCACCGATGGCGGACTGGTCAAGGGCGGTGCTGAAACCGACGACATCCAGCGCGACGACCCCGTCGTAGCCGGCGGCGGCGCTGGAGAACGTCACGGTCGGTAGAGCGCCCACATACTGCATGTTGAGCACACCGAGTCCGGTCAGGTCGCTCTTCACGACCAAGCCGCCGGTACCGACATTGGCGGCATTCGATACACCAATCATCGCGCCTGGATTGACGGTCAGAGCCGAATCACCGAAGGGCTTGATTGCCGAGCCGGCGAGAGAGACGAGCGCGCCTTGATTGACCTCGATTCCTGCCGAATAAGTGGAGGCTCCGCCGACGCTCAGGTTACCCACGCCCCACTTCTGCAGCGCACCAGCCCCCGCCAAACCGCCTTGCAAGAAGATGCTATCCGCGAGCGTCGAGTAGAAGGACGTCGGCCCATTGAGGGTGGTGAGTCCGGCGACGAAAGTAAGGTTATTGCTGGGACTGGAGACGACAGTCGGGGTCGCGAGAGAGTTATTGGCGTAAGCATTGACCACCATTGACCCCAAGATGCCGTTATTGAAGCCGAAACGGGTATCTTGGTTGATGACGAACTCCGTCTGCAGGAAGGCAAGGCCGCTTCCTGAATGGAAACGTCCCCCATTAGAAATGACGCTGTTCGTCGCCGCGTAGGGGTTGGTGGTACTACCCCCGAGCGCATACTGGTTTTCGAGACGGAACCAATTGTCACCACTGACGGTCACCGGTCCCGTCAACGTACCGCGGTTATCGCCGCCAAGTCGCATGTCACCTGGACCGAACTTGGTGATACCCGTGGCGGTAATCGGTCCGTTGAGCTGGGATATAGCGCCAGAATTAGGGCGGAAGATAATTAATTCGCCGGTCACGGCGATAGGCGCGGTGTGGCTCTGATCCGCCGTGGACGTCAAAATAAGGCCGCCGCTCGCCAGATTGACAGCAAAACTAGGGGTGATGGAAAGCCCCGTGACGGTCCGGGCGGCCTGATTCGAAATCGTGATCGAATCGGCGCCAACCGCCGTAATCACGGCACCAGCCGGGATACCTGTTCCGCTCACCGGCTGACCGATGCGAAGGTTGGTCGTGGCGACGTTGGCGATGACGTTTGAGCCGGCAGTGGTATTGCCGGTGACAGCCGCTGCCGAAGCGGTGGTCAGAGCAATATTCCCGAGACGCAGCGCATAGATGGCCGGATTGTCGGCAAGGGCGCCGGATGCCGTCACGTCCACGACAGCCGTTCCGCCGGTCAGGCCAGAGGCGATACCGGTGCCGGTATGGCTGTAGGCGACCTGATTGGCCCCAGGGGCGGAGGCGAGTACCGACTGTAGCCCAAGGGTGGCACCTTGATAACTCAGGAAAGTGTTGTTGGTCGCATCGACCATCCAGACCGGTGCGATACCGCTGGTTGCACCCAGACCATCAATCGTCAGGCCGCCATTGGAAATCGCCGTGGTGACGCGGAGGCGATCAAAGGCCGTGGCCGCAGTCAGGGTGCCGGCGGCGGCAGTGGTGACCATGAGCGTCCCTTGCTGGGTGCCGCGCGTGATACTGCCCACCTCCAGAACGGCGGTGCCAGCGGCGCCTCGGCTGACGTTGATCGTGCCAGAGCCGAGACCCAAGGTAAGCGTGCCGATCTTCTCATAGCTATTGAAGGCGGCCAGACCGCTGTAACCGAAAGTACCACCGTCGAGGGTGACTCCAGTGGCATCAGCCCAGCGCCCTTGCCCTCCGGCACCAGAGAAAAGACCGGCGGTGTCATCGAGACGAATGGTCCCGTTCATCCGCAACCGGATGACGTTAGCATTCGCGGATGATTGGGCGTCGAAAGCCGAACCCACCGGGCCGCGATACTGAAGGACTGCGGTATTACGGATTTCGACGACGCCCGAACCTAGCGGCGTGGATCCTGCTTCCGCGCCGCCAGCTTCGACAAAGAGGGAGCTGCCGCGATTGACGATGGTTCCGCCTGAGAAGCTGTTGGAATTCTGGACAACCACCGAGCCCGTGGTATTCGCGAAGGTGTCCAAGCCGAGCCTGACACCCATGAGGGGCGTCCCGACTTCCAATGAATTGGCTCCGGAGAAGACGTTGTCCGCTCCAGCGAAGGTGAGGAGTACGGAGCCACCGGTACTGGCGCCGACGCGGTAGCGGCTGCCGGCGCCGGGATTCAGCGTCCCGACGAACTGGGCGCCTTGGTTACCAAGATTGACCGACCCGAGCACGCCGAGGAACTGACGTCCGTCTCCAATGTTCGCCAGGTTGATCGTGCCGGCGAAATTCGGCATACCGATCTGCACGGCCCCGGGAAGGAACGAATCCATCGAGGTCGCCGTAAAGGCGCCCGTACCGGCATCTGGACTGAAGTTTCCGTCGAGCACCAGCTGACCCAGCGAGGTAACGTTGCCAAGGATCTTGACGGAAGCCGCGCCGGTGGTGCTACCGGCTCCAGCCAGACGAAGGATACCGCCGGGATAGACCGTGACCGGGCCGGTTCCGAGCGGATTACCCGAAGTGGCGGCGACCTGGATGACGCCGGCGAACACGTTGGCGCCGCCGGAGAAAGTATTGGCGCCGCCCGTGATGCGCACCGCACCGGCACCAATTTTATTAAGCGCGAACGGTACCGAACCCGTGTTCCGAATGACGCCGGTTAGTTCGAGGACAGAACGCCCGGTATTGCCGATCGCTGTCGTGACATTGAAGACAGAGGCATTTCCGCCAGAAATATTACCCACGAAGCGGATACTCTGGCTATCCGTCGAAGGCGTCGACCCGAAGGTGCTGTTACCGATGGTCAGATCGTTGAACTGGAAGATCTGGTCCATGAAGCCTGTACCGCCAAGGCCGCCGTTATTATCCGTTGTGATGGTCGTCGAGGTGCCGTTGACGACGACGTTGACCCCCGAACCCGCAGGATTACCGATGATCGTCGCCAACGGTCCGACCCCGCCCGGCTGCAGGAGCAACGTGCCGCCCTGCAGCTCCAAGGTAGTCGAAGAGGCGGCGCCAAAGCCTCCGAGTGCGTAAGGCGTGTTCAGCGTGACCTGACCAGAGCGGAGCACGAAGCCGCCGGTGAAGGAGTTGAAATTCGGAACCGGATTATTTCCCGAGCCGACTTGGGCGCTGCCGAAGGTCAAGGTCGAGCTGCCGCCCTTCACCACCTGAGTCGTGGCGGCACCATCACGGATCGTGCCGGTGAAGGTGGTGGCATTCGAGCCAGTCAAATGCAGCACCCCGGCGGAAGTAGAGGTGTTCGTGATGATGCCCGCCGAACCGAGGATACTGCCAAGCTTGACGACGCCTCCATTGAGGTCGAGCGTGCCGGCATCGTTCAGGGCAATGCCGATGGAACCAGGCTGGGCCGTAGCCCCGCTGAACTGGACCGCACCGGACTGCACCGCCATGGTACCGGAGATTCGGTTGGTGCCGCTGACAAGCAACGTGCCGGGACCGAACTTAGTGAAAGCATTCGAGACTACCGAGCCGCTCAGCGTGGGCGTCCCGCTCGTGAAGCCGTCGGCCGTGTAGACGAGACCCTCGCCGAACATCACGCCGTTGAGCTGCGTGACGGCGTTATTGACCAGACCAAAGAAGAGATTGGAACTGATGACAGGTGCCGCGGCGCCGGCGCCGTTCATCAGGATGCCGCCTAACTGGGTAGTCGTGTTGTTAGAAACAACCTGCAGAGTGCCGCCGGAAATATTTCCCGTGGTCCTAAGGGCGTAAACGGAATTTACCCCCGAAAGCGTATTACCGGTCGTATTGCCAACCTGCGCGGGATTACTGCCACCAGTGAAGGCGGTCGAAGTCCCCACGCCAAGGCCATTGGTGGCCCCCGTCCAAGTCACGAAGTCGGCGTTCGTATTGGCGGCTCCTGCGGCCAAGGTGACGATCGAAGGTGAAAGGATGCCGTTAACGTTCGCCGCGGCGGCACCAAAGATGTTGGTGCTGACGATGAGTCGCGAACGCTGGCCCGTAGTCGCAGCCAGAGTAGCGCCAGGGCTGATGACCATCGTACCTTGTCCGGATCGGGCGAGGTTTCCTACCGTGATTTGCGAGTTGAATACACCAGTGACGTCGAGGGCGAGCTTTCCGCCGCCACCGAAATTGAGAGTTCCGGTGCCTAAGGTCGGCGTGTTATCGGCGCCATTGGCGAAGACGCGAAGCGTGCCCCCATTGAGGACCGGGCTGGCGTTGGTCCCGAAGGGCGCCGCCGTGGCGACGGAAGTCTGGAGCACGCCGGCATTGATGTTCCAGACGGGGGCGCCACCGTTGGTGACGGCCAGATTGAGCGTTCCATCTCCGATCTTGTTGATGGTCCCAGACGCAGCGCCCGTGAGCGTGAGGGTGTTCCCCGTCGTGACTTCGATGGCGCCAGCGGTGGTCGCCGTGAGCACGCGGGGCGTGCTGAAGGAACTGGTGATGCGCAGGACGGGCACGCCGCCCGTGCCATAGGCGACGGCATCGACGGCGTTGTTGAAGATAATGCCGGCGGTGCCGGTGCCGAGCTGATTGTCGGCGCTGGCGCTGATGACGCCATGTTGCAGGGTGATTCCGGCCATGGTGTTGGCCGCGCCAAGGGTGAGCGTACCCGCCCCAATCTTGATCATCGTACCCGCGCCCGCCCAGGAGGCGGCGCCTTGGGTCAGCGTAAATCCTTCGCCTACGTCAATGAGGCTGGCACCCGTGGTCAGGAAGTTGACCGTGCGGTTGAGCGTGAAGCTACTCTCCCAGACGCTGAGGATGCCGGTGTTGATGTTGACCGTCGAACCAGAGGGAATCTGGTTCTGGGCGCTGACGACGAGGGAACCGGCATTGATCCGCGTCTCACCGGTATAGGTATTGGCGCCCGTCAACCTGAGCGGGCCGGCGCCCGTCTTGATGATGCCGTTGCCGGCGCTGTCACCGTCGGAGATGATGCCGGAAAGCGTGACGAGTCCACCGCTCAGCTGTCGGTAGGCCGAGGTGGGCACGGTGAACACCCTCGAGACGTTAGCCGTGGTCGAAGAGTTCGAGAGCCCGATGGACCCGGACAAGGTGAAGTCCGCCGGCGAGGCTGCCCCGTTGAACGTATTCAACAGGAAGACGTCTCCTGCCATCTTGATGTTGTTGGCGATCGTGACGCCGTCACGGAAGCCAGTCACTCTCTGGAACGAACCCGTGGACAAACTACCGCCGTTGAAGATGAGCGTGCTGGTACCGAAGGCGCCGGCGTGGCCGACCTGAACCGTCTGGCCGAAGTTGAATACGCTGAAGCCACCGTGGCTGTTGGCCTGGTTCAGGACGATGGTGCCGCCGGTGCCGTCGGTGCCTACAGTGGAACCCGCCGCGCCGAACATCACATTGCCGTCGGCACCGGCAATCTGACCGGAAACGTTGAGGTTGAGGACGCCGCCACCGCCGCCTAAGCGATACCAACTTCCGGCGTTGGGTGAGGAGGCGAAGCCAGAACTGTCGGCGATGAACGGTCCGCCGGTCAACGAGCCGGTGAAGTTGGCCGAAGCGGCCTGGGCGACACCTGTCGCGGCATTGGCGCCACCGACGCTGCCAAGGAAAGCCGTGCCGCTTCCGAGCGAACTGAAATCAATGGCCAGATTATAGCCAGTCGTCTCGATGCCCACGACGCCGCTGTAAGCACGGCCGTTGGCATTGAAGGTCACGGAGGGAGCCGCACCCACATACCCTAGAGAGAGAGCTCCGAGACCGAAGGAAGAACTGACAAGACTTACCCCGGCCGCAGGAATCTGGGAAGGACGGACAAGTTTGAGCGCACCACCGGCGTTGACCGTCACCGCACCTGACCCCAACGCAGACGAGGTCGCTCCCGGCAGCAAGGAAACCGTACCGCGGTTGATCTGCGTTCCGCCTGTGTAAGTATTAACGGCGTTCAACAGTAGGGTTCCGTCACCAGTCTTGATGAGGGCACCCGTGCCGGAATTTCCTACAGAATTGGCGACGGTGACGTTAAAGCCATTGGTATCGAACACCGCGCCGCCGGCACCGAAGGCGAGCGTGCGGACAGAAGGATCGAAGGCGGCGCCGAACTGGATGCCACCGCCGGCAAAATTAATCGTCGTATTGGCACCCAGCGCACTGTTGCCCGTGGCGGCCAAGGCGGAGATGTTGACGAGGCCGCCATTAAGAGCAGCCGTACCCGTGAAGCTATTGGCACCCGAGAGCGTGGTGGTTCCGGCACCGGTCTTGGTGATGCCGCCCGTGCCGGTGATGGTGCCGGCGTAAGTGGTGTTCTGGCCATTTCCACCGAAGGTGAGCGTGTTGGCTCCTAAGGTGATCGTACCCCCTGTGCCACCAGCGCCGGAGATTGATCCTACCTCGGTATTGGCGCCTAGGCTGAGGGTGACGCCAGCCACGTTCGCAAAATTAACCGGGTTTAAAACATTACCCAGCGCGCTGGCCGTTGTGGTCGTAAGCGTGCCGCTGCTAATCTGGACCGGACCGGTGAACGTATTCGTTCCGCTGAAGGTCGTAGCCGTAGCGCTAGTGTTATTAACGAGGATGCCTCCCGTGCCGGTAACGTTACCGGAGTAGGTCTGAGCGATGGCGGCGTTAGTGAACGACAGGATGGCGCCGTTGTTGAGAGTGATCGCACGCGCCGTCGTGCCTCCCGTCGTCAGCGCAGTCAATGTGGCCGAGCCGTTGACGACAATTCCATTCGCGGCATTACCCAAGGCGGCGGGAGTACTGCCGGGGTAGCTCAGGATACCTGAATTTAATACAATGTTGCCAGTGAAGGTGCTTGTCGTCGAAACGAGCGACAGCGTACCGGCGCCACCAAGCACGATGGCGTTAGGGGTGGTGCCGTTGGAAGTGATTTGTGTGCCGACCGTCAGCTGGTTAGCGTTAACGAAGAAGTAGAGTGGGTCGTTGGCTACCAACGACTGGATGGAAGTTCCGCCTGTCAGTATGTGCGTGGCCCCCGCAGAAACGATACCACCGATTTTGGTGACACCAGTTCCCGTGACGGTGAGCGCGGTGACGCCGGAATACTTCAGCGTCTTCAGGGAACCTGTGGAGCCTAACGTGAAGGTGGCCGCCGCATAGTCGGTAGCCGCAACCCCGACCACGCCGGCGGTCAAAGTCGTCGTCGTGGCGGCGATGACCCCGTTGGTGGCGTTATATGCAGCGAAATCAGAGCCATTGTAAGTCATCCACGGGGCGATGCTGGCCGTGGTGGCGGTCTGTCCGGAGATGGAGATGACGTTCTGGACGTTGGCTCCCAGGGTGGTGCCCGTAAGATTAACCTGCGCGGTCGGGTCGGTACCGGCGCGCGTCAGAGTTCCTAAGGCAAGCGTCTGGGTGCTTGGCGTAGTGTTGGCGTTGGTCTGGGTAACCGTAAGCAGACCGCTGGCCAGAGAGATGTTGCCGATTGTCTCGGCGTAGTTGATCGAGGCGCTCGCCGTGTTGGTGAAGACGATGCTTCCGCCGTTCGAAGTAATCGCAGCGCCGTTCGCGATACGGTTCAATCCCGCCTCGGTGGCGTTGGTGTTGGTGACCGTGATCCCGCCCCCATTGAGCGTGATGCCCGTGGTATTGAGCAGGGCCTGATTGCTCGCTGATAGCGAGATCGTCTGAGCGACGCCAATCGTGGTGGTACCGCTCCACCCACCGGTCGAAACACCGTTCAAGGTGAGGGTATTGGCCACCAGGCCGGCGGCCAAGCCTCCGGTGAGGGTGACGTTGCCGCTGCCGCCCACGGCACCCGTGATCGTCGCGCCTACGGTGCTCGTCGCGTTGGCGTTGTTAAGGCTGTTGAGGGTGATGGTGCTTTCCGTCGCGGCGAAATTGGTAGCACTAGGCGACAACGTCGTGAGCGTGTAGGCCGTCGTGCCGAAATTAAGCCCGCCGATATTGATGGTCGAACCAATCGTCGCCGTCCCTGCCGTACCGACGAAATAGGCGATATCCGCCGACCCTAGCGTTGCTGGAGAAGTGACGCGATTGCCCACGGCGTTGATCGCGGTGTCGGCATTGAACCAATTAGGGACGCCGGCATCCCATGCGCCGGTACCGCCGAGGCCCGCAACAGAACTATTTACATCCCAGAAATAATTCGCCGCTTTAGCCTTCGGGGCCGTGGACACGCCGACGCCGAGCAAGGCCGCGGCCACCATAAGAGAGGCACGCGACAAAGCTCCACGAGGGCGCTGTCGGCGGGGTTGGGGCATCTACTGTGTCAGTTTATTAACAAATGGGTGAGCCTCTGGCAAAAGCCAGGGGCGTGATTCGGGGTAGAATTAATTTTAATTTCACTATATAGATAATGTTCCGACAATGTTATTTTTGAATTAAGAGGTTTATGAGCGTTTTATGGGGGTGGGGGTAAATCGAGGGCCGGATCGGGTTTTGGGTAGGGCCAAGCATCCCTGCTTGGCCGCGCGGCCGACCAAGGATGGTCGGCCCTACCTATAATAGGGGGAAGCGGTTGGCAGTTAGGGCCACAGGCGGATGCGATGTCATCGCCTCCCTACCTCGAGGCATTTGCTTAAAAGTAGGCAGGGGGACTTTGTATTTTAAGTTGTTCTTGGTTATTGGTTTAGCGAAATTAAACCCCCAGCCAATCGTCCGGTTCCCGGTCTCCCTTGGGCGGCTGAAGCCCCCGCCACCGGCCACCCGGGGCTGCCACCCGCCACCTGAAACGGATTCAGCTAGGACAGCACCGTCGTGACGCGGTCCCGACCTACCCGAGGCAGCCTGTTCGCCGCAGGGCGAACCCAGGTAGGGGCACGATTCATCGTGCACTCCTAAGCGGAGGGCGCGGCGGAGCCACGCCCCTACCTCCGGCCGCCCTGCGGCGGCCCAGTTGCACCTAGGACAGCACGTGGTGCTGTCCCTACCTCAATACAAGCGGATGCGATGTCATCGCATCCCTACCCTGCTTCGCAGCACGCCAGCGTGCCAGCAGTCCCCCCGCGCAAGCTCAGGCCTTGGCCTGAGTCTTGCGCCTACGAATCGCTACCGCGGCGAGGGCCAGGGCACCGAGGCCGAAGCCGTAGGTGGAAGGCTCAGGCACGGCGGTAAGGGTGATCGCGCCGTTGGCCGAATTCCAGTCGATCGACCAGAGGCCAGCGTTCGAGGTGCTGCCGTCAGTGTAAGTGAACTGGCTGAGGTCGAACTGGAACACGTCGTTGATGTTCGCGTTGGCGCCGAGATTGACGCTGGCGATGGTACCAAGGTTGAAGGTCTTGATACGCTGCGCGGCCGGAGCAGCACTGAAGGCGGTGTCGAAGTTCAGCGGGTTGCCGAGAGCGGTGCCGTCACCGGCGCCGAACAGCGATACGACCTTGAAGACAATACGGTTCGCCGAGCTGGCGTTGGAGAGATCCAAGGTGCCGGTGACGTTGAAATGGTCATACTTGGCCACATCAGCGGCGTCCTGCACCTGCCACTCGAAGATCGAGCCGCCGAACAAGGTCGCATTGCCGGCCGTCAGGGTGCCAGGCGAATTGCCGGGCGAGAGCTTCGCACCAGAGATGACATTGAGCGTGGCGATACTGCCGCCGCCACCGACGGTGCCGCCGGCGTTCACGTTGACAATATTCGCGATGCTCGTGTTCACGGCGAGCAAGCCGCCGTTGACCGTTGTCGCGGCCGTGCCGAGACCAGAAGCGTTCGTGACGTTGACGGTGCCCTGGGTAACGGTCACAGCCACGGACGTGTTGGCGGCCGCGAGCGTGAGCTTACCCGCACCAGACTTGACCAAGGTCGCCGGGGTGGCGCCATCGACGGTGAGCGCGGAGGCGAAGGTGACGTCGGACACGAAGTTCAGCGTCGCACTGGCGCCGTTGGCGAAGTGCACGCGATCGGAAAGGTCATCCGTATTGCCCGACTCGAAACGAAGGGTCGAACCGTTGGCCAGGACGACGCGTCCGTTGGCCGACAAGACACCGGCGGCGAGGCCGAGGATGCCGACATTGACGTCGATCTCGGCGGTGCTCTTGAGCGTCTCACCGTTGGCGATGATCCAGGTGCCGACGCCATTCTTGACGATCAAGTTAATCTTATCGGCATCGAGCGTACCGCCGACCGAGAGGCCGGCGCCGAAGCTGTTGGCACCGGTGCTGGTGCCATCGAGCGTGAGGGAACGGGTGGCCGTACTGTTAGCGAACGCGACCTTGGCCGCGGACGAAATCGCAATGGCGCCCGCACCGGAAGCGTCGAGCGTGGCGCCGTCATTGACCGTGAAGCCGCGGGCGGAAGTCTCACCGGCGCCGACGTAACCAAGCGTCGTACCCGTCGCGAGGACGAGGTTGGCCGGAGCGAGGCCGGCGAGGCCGAGCGCACTGGCGGTGAGGCCGTCGCCGAAGTTGGTGACGGCGAGCTTACCGGCCGAGACGGTCGTGACTCCCGTGTAAGAGCTGGCGCCAGCGAGGGTGAGTGTGCCCGCCGTGGTCTTCGTGAGGCCGGCGCCGTTGTTGATCTGGCCGACGTTCTTAAGCGTGCCAGAAGCCAGGGTGAGGGTCGTGAGGTTATTCGTGTTGGAACCGTTGCCGCCGAGGTCGTTGCCCGAGAGGTCCAGAGTGCCGCCATCCAGGTTAAGTACCGCGGTGCTGGTGCCGGTCGTGGCGCCACGGAGGATGTCGCCGGTGACGGTGAGCGTACCACCGGTGAGATTAAGCGTGCCCGCGGCCGTACCGCCGGCCGCTGAGGCGTCGCCGAGCTTGATGGCCGTGCCGGCGTTGCCCGCGACGGTGACCGTACCACCGGTGACATTGAGCGTGCCCGAGGCTGTAGCCGAGGTGCCGGCGTTGACGCCGATGCGCATCGTGTTGGCGACGGAGTTGAAGGTCGAGACGCCCGTACCGCCGAGGGTCATGGTCCCGGTCGCGTTGGCCGCCGTCGCAGCCTTATAACCGAGCAGCAGGTCATTGGCATCGAGCGTGCCCGTGTCGAAGGCGAAGGTCGCCGTGGCCGGACTAGCAGAGGTGCTGATACGTTGGGCGAGCTGCATCACGTCGAAGCGCAGATCGGCCGCGTGGCCGGTGACGTCAAAGTTGGCGTTGATGGACGCGCCCGTCGTGCTGCTGGCGAAGGCCAGGTTCAGGTTAGCGCGGCCGTTGACGGTATCCGTCAGGCTGCGGACCTTCACCGAGCCCGTAACGCCATTGAAGACGAGCACTCCGGACGCTCGGCTGCCGCCCGACGGGGCTGAGCCGAGGGAGATGGTATTGGCGTTCAGGATATTAGTGCCAGAACCCAGCTTCAGGGTGTGCGTCTGCGTACCGTTGGCGTTATCACCGATGCCGATTACGTTGGCGTTGATGGTGTTGGCCGAAGAAAGAATCATCGTCGCCGCGCCGCCGTTGGTGCCGCTGGTCTGCTCGCCGAGACGGAAGATACCGGCCGCGCCGGCGTTCACGGTGAAGCTACCGAGCGCCGTCATGTCGACCGTGAGCGTCGAGGCATTCGTGGCTCCGGTGGCGCCGCCGACCTGGAACAGGGCACCGTTAGCGACGAACGCGCCGCCGTCGGTGAAGAAGACCTTGGAGATATCGTTCGCGGCGAGGTTGGCACCGAGGGTATTCGTCCCGGTGGTGGTCAGGGTGCGGCCCACGCCGATGCGGACGATCGCCGAGGAGCCGGCGGTGTTCGTGCCGGTGGCGATGCCACCAATGATCTGGTCGAAGGACAGGACGTCGAGCGTGGCGGTCGGCGTCGCCGCCGTGGCGGTCGCAGCGTTACCGAGCTGGACGATGGCGTTCGGCGAGAAGGTGTTCGTCGCGGAACCGTTGACGGTACCGGCGACGACGAGGATGGGGCCGGCGTTAACGCTGTTGGTGTTCGTGAAGGTGAGCGTGCCGAGGCCACCCTTGGTGAGGGCCAGCCTGCTCGCGGCGTTGAGCGCGTTATTGTCGCCGAGGGCGACTCCGAAGGTGACGTCGCCGGTGGTAGTGACGTCGGTCGCCGAGGTGCCCGCAACGAGGAGCGTCGAGGTCGAGGCGGCGGAATTGGTGACGAAACCGCCGCCGGTGAGGGATTGGGTCTGCGGATTGAAGTCGAAGCCGTTCAGGTCGAGGCCGGCACCGACGCCGACGATAATCGCGCTGGTGGTCGGGATGGCCGCCGTGACACCGTACTTCAGGATGCCGCCGGTGATGCTCACGGCGGCGGAGTTGAAGTTATTTGTGGAGGACGAGAGGACGAGCACGCCGGCGCCGGCCTTGGTGAGGGCGGTACCGGTAGCGGTGGTGGTGATCGGACCGCCGAGGGTCGCGGTGACCAAGGGGTTGGTGACGGTGATCGTGCGGTTGGCGGCGCCGAGGTCCGTCGTGCCGGTGAAGGTCAGGCTATGGCCAGCCACGAGGCCGCCGAAGGAGAAGTCGCCGCCGACCGAGAGCGCATTGGCGACGGAGCGGGCCGTGCCGTCCGCGAGGAGCGTCGTGCCGCCCGAGACCGTGAGCGTGCCGGTGCCGAGCGGACCCTTGGTGACGGTCGGGGCCGTGCCGGTGCTGGCCGCGCCGATCATCAGCGAACCGGCGGTGAGATTGAGTCCCTTGGTGAAGGTGCTTTCCGGGCTCGTGAGCGCGAGCGTACCCGCGCCGGCCTTGATGATCGGGCCAGTCATGCCGGCGTTGTCGGCGATCAGCGCCGAGACGATGAGGCCGGTGGCGGCCAGGCCGGAGTTGACGGTGATGGTCGGGCTCGCGTTGCTGAACTGCAACACGCTGAGCGTAGGTGCCGCCGCCCCGGTGAGCAGCGGGGTCGTCGAGAAGCTATCGTTGCTCGCGGTGATCGGCGTGGCCGAGGTCAGGATGATCGTGCTGGCCGCCGTCGGGGTACCGAAGGCGAACAACGGATTACCCGTACCGCCGTCGTTGGTGAACGTTAGGCTGACGAACGACTGGGTGGTGATCGCGCTGTAGTTCGGGAGCGTAAACGAACCGCCACCGTTGATGAAGATATTCGCGGTCGGGGCGATCTGACCAGGCGTGGTGCTCATGTTCACCGCCGCGTTGTTGATGGTCAGATCTCCCGGGATCGCGAAGAAGGTCGCGGCGGCCTGGAGGTTGAGCGTGCCGGCGTTGACGAAGGTGCCACCGGTGTAGGTATTGGAGGCGAAGGTCGGGCGCAGGCTCAGCGTAGCCGGTCCGTTGACGACCAGTGCAGCCGTTCCGATAATCTTGGGCTGGATGGCGAGCGTGTTCTGGTTGACGAAGATATAGAGGTCATTCCCCGCTGCGGTCAGCGAGTTGGTGGCGTCGGTCGCCGCGAGCGTCGTCGAGAAGCCAGCGTTGGTGATGATGCCGACCCCGAGGGTCGCGGTCGACGTGGTCGGGAAGGTGATCGTCTGGGCCGCTCCGGGGGCGAAGCGCCAGGAGTTGGCAACGTTGGCGCCGGCGAGGATACTGCGGGCCGCGGTGCCGTCGTTGTAGTTACCCGTCGCGACCATCGCCGCAGAGACGTCCGTGCCAGTAAAGCCCGGGGCGGAGAAGGAACCGTAGGCAGCCCCCAACGCCACGACGCCGAAGGTATTATTGTATGACGCAAAGGTATTACCATCCGCGACGGCCCAGCCACCGATGAGGTTGTTGACGAGATTGCTGGCGCTGAACAACGCGCCGTTGAGTCTCGTCAGGAAGATGTTGCTGTTTGTCGTCAGGCCCTGGCCGCCAAGGGTGTTGTTACCGTTGCTGTTATTCTGGCTGTAGCCGTTGAAGTTGACGCTCGCGTGGGAACCGGGAGCGACCGCGAGATTACCGAGGGTCAGCGTGATGGTGCTACCCATGCTAATGTAGGGCAGCGTATTGATGGTATTCGCTCCGCCTTGGGCGGTGACGGAGTCGAGCGTCACGACAGTATCGCTGGCGCCGCCGCCGTTGAGCGTGAAGGTACCGCCCTGGAGGGTCACAGCGTTCGCCGCCGCGATTCGGGTGGGCGTGGCGCTGGCCGCGGCGTTGAGTCCGTAGTTATCCCAATTGAGCGTGCCGTAGAAGAGCTTGAGGCCGGCGGTGCTGGCGATCGTGCCGCCATCGCGGAGCTGGAGCATACCGCCGCGGACAATCGTCTCGCCGACGTAGGTGCTGGCGCCGGTGAGGAGCTGGGTATTCGCTCCGGACTTGGTGAAGGCGAGGTTGCCCGTGATCTGGCCGCCGAAGGTCACGCCCGCAGCTTGGGTGGAGTCGGTGAAGACGACGACCGAGGAGCCGGAATTGGTGACCGTACCGCCGCCGCCCGGGAGAGGATTGGTGCTGAAGAGCGCGGCCACGGCCTGCGCGTTATCCTTCAGGTCGACCACCGCGGACGAGCCATTGATTGTCAGGTTGGTGAGGCCCGCGCCGGACGCGCCGGCGTTAGCGGTGACGAGCAAGGTGTTCGCCACGCCGGAATTGAGGCTGAGCGTGCCACCGTCGATGGTCGCAGTGCCGGTGAAGTAAGCCTGGCCGTTGAGATTTAGGACGCCGCCGTCTGCCTTGAGCATGCCGGCGGTGCCGCCGACCGCGAAGGCTGCGTTGACGTTGAGCGTACCCCCCGCGACGACGTGGACGAAGGGCGTCGTGCCGACCGTGGCCGACTGGAAGGCGCCGACATTGATATTACCCGTCGCACCCGCGAGCACGAGGCTCGCCGCAGCGCCGGACTGCGACTGCGTCAGGAGACCGCCGTTGGGTCCGAACTTGCCGAAGGCGACGGTATCGAGGCCGGAGGCCAAGGTCGCGGTGCCGGAGATCGTGAGCGTATTGGCGACGGTGCTGGCCTTGATGACCTGCGATGAAGAGAGGCCCGCATTCTGCGTGGACGCCCAAGTGGCGACGGCCGTATTGAGCTCGGTGGAAGCAAGGGCGCGATAGTTGTTGGTGACGGAATCCTTGACCAGGAAACCCGTGCCGAGACCGCTGACGCTGGCGTCCGCGAGGATATCGTGGCGGACACCCATGGTCGTGGTGCCATTGGCACCCGTGCCTTGACCGCCGATCAGGTTAATCGTCGTGATGGTGAGGTTGGCGACGCCGGCCGCGGAGGCCGCGCCGGTGATGCCACCGATGACAAGCGCGCCGTGGCCGTTGCCCGTGTTCAGGGTCGTCACCGCCAGCGTGAGCGCCTGAGCGGCGTCCGCCGTCAGCTCGATGCGACCGCCACCGTTCTGGATGTTCAGATTGGCGAGGGCCTCAGTTGTCGCCGCGGTTGCATTGCCGCCGAGGACGAACTTACCGCCTTGGATGTAGAGATTGCCGGCGGCGTTGAGGCCGAGGCGATTGGCAACGTTGGTGCCGGAGTTATCCAGCTGGAGCGTACCGTTCGTGTTGGCCACGAAGGAGGACGTCTGCAACGAGGTCCCAACGAAGGCCTTACCGGCCCCGGAATACTTCAGCGTACCGCCGCCGACGATGATCTGCCCATACGAGCCGTCGCCATCCTGGGCGGAGTCGAGCGTGAGGACGCCGGAACCGATCTTGGTGAGGGTCGTGTTGAACGCATTATTGAAGCGCTGGAAGCGGCCGGAGAACGTCGAGGAAGTACCATCAAAGCCGACCTGGAGGTTGGGCGAGGCGATGCTGCTGAAGATGTCACCGGAACCGGCGAGCGAACCCCAGGTGGTGTTGGCGTTATAGAGGTCATAACGCGTGCCCGCCGCCAAGGTGAGGCGAGAGAGGCGCGAACCAGCGTTGGTCCCATTGTTGCGGAGGCCGCCGGCCGCGATGGTCAGGCCGCCCGTGAACTGAGACTGGGCGCTGAACTGCAGCACGCCGTTGCCGGTCTTGGTCAGGCCGCCAGTCGACCCGACGACCGCCTGGAGAACGAAGCCCGCGCGGAGGGGGTCGACATCGGTGACGCCGTTGACGTTGATCGCGGCGACATCGATCGTGTTGGGCGACGACCCGAAGTCGACGCGGCCTTCGATGATGCTCGCGGTGGCCGTGTTCTCGGACGTGGCGACGATACCGCCGGCACCAATCGTGAGGACACCGCGCGAACCAAGGCCCGTCGCGCTGTTGGTGGCGAAGGTGCGGACGATCGGCGTGCCACCGAGGTTGTTGAACTTCAGGCCCGCGAGGGTGTTATCGCCGAAGAGGTAAAGGGAGCCGGAGCCGTTGACGATGACCGTATTGCCCGCGGCAATCGCGCCCGCGGCGAACGCCGTGATATTACCCCCGCCGATGCGCACGCCCGCGGTCGGGACCGCGGCCAGCGGGATGAGGCCCGTGGCGGCGATGTTGAGCGTGCCTTGGTTGACGACCGTGCCACCCGTGTAGGTGTTGGTCGCGGCCAGCGTGCCGGTGTTGCCGCCCGACTTGACGAGCGTCAGCGCGGAAGCACCGTCCTTGATGATGGCGTTGACCGTCGGCGTGCCGTTACCCTGGGTATAGAAGAACAGTTCAGGCCCGCCGGAAGTCACAAAGCCCTGGTTGACCACCGAGCTGATATTAAAGGGCGTGGTGGTGAAATTCAGGAACCCGCCCGAGGCCAAGGTCAGCGTGGCACCCACGCTGAACGGGATGCTGGCGACGACGATGTTGCTCGTCTTCAGGCTGTTGATCGTCGTGTTCGCCGTGATGCCGGAGGTCGCCGTCGTATAACTGATGTTGATGTTATCCGTCGCGACATTCGTCGGGGCCAACACTCCCGTGGAATACGGGGCCGCGCCGGCCGAACCCATCGGGGCGATACCGAGCCCGGGGATATAGGTCGCCCAGTGCTCCAACCCGATGGTGGCCCAGCCGCCGATAAGACCGTTCGTAAGACCGCCGCCCGTCGAAGCGGTGGACGTCCCGCCGATGGTGGCAAACTGGATGCGGGCGCTGCTGCCGGCCTGGCCAGCGGTGGTCGCCGTGAAGTTGACCGTGGCGTTGGCCGAACGGGTCAGGCCGGTGAACGAAAGGTCGGCGGAGTTGACGCCGGTGCCGCCCAGAACCGAGTTGATAGACGAGGCGCCCTCGGCGAGGGCGACGGCGCCCATGGTCTCAGTTGTCGCGGTCTGCGCGCGACCCCGGAGTTCGATGACTCCTCCGCGGAGGGTGATCGGAGCGGCGTCGTTGACGCGGTCGTTCGAGTTGTTGGCGGACGTGGCGTTGTCGAGATACAGCCCGCCGGTGTAATTGACAGCGATGGCCGACGTTGCGGAGAACGCGCCGTCGTCGCGCAGTAAGATATTGCCGCCGTTGATGACCGTCGCGCCCGTGTAGGTGTTGTTCGAATAGAAGCTCAGGTTGTTCGCGCTGGAGCGAGTTAGCTTGGTCGCGCCCTGGATCGAGCCGGCGAAATTACGCGCGCCGTTGTCGCTATTGATCAGCAGGTGGCCCGTGCCGGTCGAGCTCGTGACGATGCCGGGGGCGCCCCCGATGACGCTGTCGCTGAAGAAACCGTGGACCATCTGGCTGGTACCGTTGAGGTCCAGCGTGCCACCGTTGATGGCGAAGTAGTTGAGAGCGCCGAAGACATTGGTGAGACCCGTGCCGGCCTTGAGCGTGCCGTCATTAAGCACATACTGGCCGTTCATGCTATTGTGCGCGAAGCCAGAAAGGCCGTTGAGGGAGGTCGCCACTGGCGCGAGCGTCAGCGTGCCCGCGCCGGCCTTGATGACCGCCATGGCGCCGTTACTGATGCCTTGGCCGCCGTTGATCGGCGAGGTGATCGTGAGGTCACCGACGGTCCAGAGATTGAGCGGCGAGAAGCCGTTGGTCTGATTGATCAGGCCACCGGAGATCGTCGAGACGCTGCCAGCACGCACCAGAATGCCGCCGGAGCTGAGGTTGAGGATGACGCCGTTGTTGAGCGAGAGGTTGGCGTTGCCCGCGATGGTCAGAGAGTTCGGCGCGACATTCGCCGCAGCGGTCGTCGTACCGGTCGTGAGCAGGACGTTGTTGTTCGCCGCGATCGTGTTGACGGCCGAATACTCATTGGCAGCCAACGGACGGAGGTTGGCGGTCGTCGCGGTCGCCGCGGCGGCGTCACCGGTGGCGAAGGAGGTGCCCAGGCCCGTCGTGGTGACGTCGACCAGCGCCCAAGGCAAGATGCCCTTGGTCGTGGTCGCGGTGGCGCCGGTCTGGCCGTTGAAACTGAAGCCGGCCGCATCCTTGATGGTAGCGACGTCCGCACCCGCGGCGGTGCCGAGGGCGGTGCCGCGGAAGAGCACGGAAGTTCCCGTCGGACCCGTACCGTTATTCTGGGCGTTGGCCTGGGCACCGGCCGCTCCGGAGAAGACGAGGTTTGCCTGCTGGCCAGCCTGCGCGGTGAGGGTGACGATCGAGAAGCCGCGGCCGAAAGTCGGCGTGGCGAGAGTTTCGAGCGTCGTGCCGTTGGCGTTGCCGATGATGTTCAGCTGGCCGCCGATGAAATTGATGTTCGCGGCCGCACCAAGGCGGTTGTTGAGCGGCGTCGCGCCGGTGTCGAGCACCTCAAGGATAGAACCCGGACGGAGCGCGTAGGCCTTCGTTGCGGTGGAAAGGATGCCCGCGCCGCTGAAGGAGACCTTGCCGGCGTGGATGATGATGCCGGTGTTCGACCCGAGCTGGGCCGTCTGCGCAGCCGTGATGTTGAGCGTGCCGACGCCATACTTGATGAGCTCGTAGGCGCTCAGGCTGACCGCGCTGGCGAGGTTGACCGTGCCGGCGACAGGGAAGATGATCTGACGGCTGCCGGTATTATCGATACCTCCAGAAAGCGTGAGGGTGGAACCGGCCAAGGCGCCGATCAGGCCGTCGAAGTTCATGGCCACCGAGCCGGTGAGGGTATTACTACCGGAGACGCTGAGGACCTGGCCATCGCCGTTAAGGCCGCCTCGGTAGACTTCGTTGCCGACATTACTGACCACGATCGGGTTGGCGATGGTGACGTCGCCGGCGAGCTGGAGCGCCGCGCCAATGGAGGCGTTGACGATGATCTTGTTCGTGGCCAGGCCGGCCGCGCCGGCGGCCGAGAGACGCACCGCACCAGCGTTGATGATGATCCCGCCCGTGGCGACCGACCAATTCGAGGCCGCGTTGGAGGCCGCGAGCTCGAGCACGCCGTTGTCGTTCTTATAAAGGAGGGCTGAGGTCGAGGCGAACGAGAGCGCGGCGTTCAGGGTCAGGACCTTGCCGGCCACGACTTCAAAGGCGTTGTTCGGCTGGTTGAGGACGAACGTGCGGCTCGTCGTGAAGGTGTCGACGGCGCGGAAGCCCGTGCCGGTCGAGCCGTCGACATTGATGGTCACCGTGTTGCTGGCGTTACCGAGGGCGGCGTCGGAGCTGGCGGCGAGGACGCCCGAAAGGATGTCGAGCGTGCGACCGGCCGCGCCGAAGGTGTTCGTGCCAGAGAGCAACAACGTGCCTGCGCCCGACTTGATCAGGCCGTAGTCGTTCACGCCGTCATCGACCGCGCCCGAGAGGATGAGGCCTGGCTGGAGATTGGAAGCCGTGGCGTTGCCGACCGCGAAGTGCGCTGGACCAGTGAGCGTGGTCGTCCCCGTGAACTCCAAGCCGTAGCCGGAGAGGTTGGACACGCTCATGATATTGCCCGGGACGGTCAGGTTGACCTTACGGAGGATCTTATTACGAGCGAACGGCGCCGAGCCCGAGCGATTGACGGTGATGGCCGTGTCGCCGGTTAGCGTGAGGTCGCCGCCGAGGGAAACATTCTCGAAGGTGCCGCGGGCGTTACCGTCCGCCGCGAACACGAGGCCGCCGACGGCCTGCAGGGTGCCGGCGTAATTGCCGACGATGAGCGTGCCGAGGCCGCTCTTGTTGATGATATCGGAGGTCAGCGAAGGCGTAGCGTCCGCAATCGTAAGCGTCATCTGCGGCGCGACGATCTCGACATTCCAGGTCGCGGGCAGGGTCGTGACGCCGTTGAGCGTCAGGTTATTGACACCCGTGAAGACATGCGTGCCGACACTGGAACCATTGGCGCCGAAGGTGACATTGTTCGCGACGGAGAAGGCGCCGGACGAACCCATGCGGGTGCCGGTGGCCATCGTGAGTGCGCCCGTACCGAGCGGGCCGGTGAGCAGCGTGCCGATGGTCGGCGAGCTGTCCGCGCCGATCAGGAGGGCGCCGGCCGTGACGTTGACGCCGCCGGCAAAGGTGCTTTGGCCGCCGAGCTGCAGCACGCCGTTCCCTGACTTGATGATACCGCCATTCTGGATGACGGAACTGACGATCAGTCCCGGCTGCCACGGGGCGAGGTCCTTGCCGTTGACGAGCGTCGCACCAACCGAGATCGGGAAAGAAGCGGCACCGTTAAGGTCGAGGGTGCCCGCGCCCAAAGTCGAGACCGTGGCGGCGTTGACGCTCATCGACGTGGCGTTAAGGCCAGTCGTGAGGGTCAGCGTACCGGTCGGGATCAACGTCGGCGCCGTGCCGCCGTTGTTATCGAAGGTCAGCGTGGTCAGCGTGTTGGCGCCCGCGAGGGTGACGCTCGTGCTACCGCGGACCGTGGCCGCCTGCGATGGGATGACGCCGCCGGCGATCTGGAGGAAAGTGGTGCCGTCGAAATCGATACCGCCGGTGCCGAGGCGACCCGTGGCCCCGAGCTGTTTATTACCCGGCTGCAGAACCGTCCCGCCAGTGTAGGTATTGAGGCCGCCGAGCTCGAGGCGGGCAGAGCCAGTTCCGCCGTCACCCGTCGAGAGGATCAGGCGAAGAGGGCTGCCAGCCTGGTTGTCCGCAATGACGGAGTTAAGGGTGATATTGCGTGCATCCGTACCGTAGGAGGCATGGAAGACGTAGAGGTCAGCCGGCTGTCCGATGACACCAGCGGTGAGGGTGCCGTTCTGGAAGACCGCGTTGGAGTTGCCGTTACTGGTGCCGAAGAGAAGGCCACCGCCCTGAATCCGAAGCGTGAAGCCACCGAAGTCGAGCGTGCTGACCGACGGGTTGTTGCCGCCCGAGACATTGAGCGTGTTGACCGTGACGTTGGAGAGCAGCGTGTAGGTCGCCGTCGCGCCGATGCTGAACTTGACGTTGTCCGTGCCCGTTGGATTGCTCCACAGGCCGCGGCCGGAGTAACCGGCGAAGCCCTGGTCGCTGAGGCCGCCGACACCGTAGGCGCCGTAGGAAGCCCATTCGCGGTCGATGATGGCCCAAGGACCGATGATGTCGTTGGTGTTCGCCAGGCCGGCCGTGACGATGAAGTTATTGCGGCCGAGCTGGCCGAGGTTGCTCAGGTTATTGAACCGAAGCGTGGCGCTGGAGCCGACCGGACGCGTGAGGCTCGCCACCGTGAACACGGTCGGGCTGATGTCGTTGTTCGCCCACTGCGGGTAAATCGTGTTCCAACCTGAAGCCAGGGAGAGGGCGCCGAAGGTCTCGGAGTTGTTAATGACCGCGCGGGTCTCGAGCTGGATGGTGCCGCTATTGAGCGTGATCGGGGCGGCATCGTTGATGCGGTCGGCCAAGAAGGTGTCGGCCCAGTTGAGGAGATGGAGCGTACCCTTGTTGATCGTGATCGACGAGGTGGCCGTGAGGCGGCCGGCATCCTGCAGGGAGAGCTTGGCGATGATGAGCGTCGGGCCAGTGTAGTCGTTGACGCTCTGGAGATTCCAGTCGCCCGTGCCGGCCTTGTTGACGAAGATATTTCCGGTGATGGTGCCGCTGAAGCTCGTGTTGGCGGTCGTGGCGAGGGTCGCCTGATTGGCCGAAGTGTTGACGATCGTGCCGCCGAGGAGTTCGGTCTGGCCGCCGCCGTTGGCGCTGTAGAGCGCGGCGACGAGCTGGGCGCCGCCGTTGAGGTTGAGCGTGGCGCCGGTGTTGACCGCGAGGTTGTAGCCCGGAAGCAGAGTGTTGGTGGCGTCGGCCACCAGGTTGACCGTGCCGCCGTTGATCATGAACGTCCCCTGCGTGAACTGCTGGCGATTGAAGTTCAGCGTGCCCGGCAGGGACTTGTTGAGCGTGTTCGTGCCCATGAGTCCGCTATCAATCTCGAGCGTCTGGCCCGAGGCGACATGCAGGAAGGCTTCGGTCCCGGCGAAGCTGACGATCGGGACGGAGAGACGCGCGGTCGTGCCGGTGCCGTTGGCGAGGATGCCGCCGGAGGTAACCGTGAGCGTGGTCGGATTGAGGCCGGAGAGGCCGCCGACGTTGACCGAGCCGGAGGCGCTGCTGGTGAGCGCGAAGGCGTTGATGGTCTGATTACCGGTGAGCGAGTTGGCGGTGTTATACTGGGCCTTGTAGGTCGCGTTGGCGGGGGCCGACAGGATATTGGGCGCGACACTGTAGCCGGCGAAGGGCTGCAGGCCGAAGGCGTTCGTGGCGAGGCCAGTGGTATTATAGGTGGCGAACTCGTTGCCGTTCGTCGTGATGCGCGCCAGCAGGCCGTTGGTCGCCGCGACTGCGCCGCCGGTAAGCCCCGGGGCCGTGGTGAAGAGGAGTTTGTTGTTGGTCGTACCAAACAGGCCGATGAGATCGAGCGTTGCGCCACCATTCTGGGTCAGGGAGGCGAAGGTGACGGCCAGGTTGCCGCCGGAACCGAGGTTGATGGTGCTGCCGCCGTTACCCAAGCTGAGCGCGGCCGAGGAGAATTGACTGGAGCCGGCCGCGGCTGGAAGGAAGTTCACCGTGCCGCCGAGGATTTGCAGCGGCTTGTTGGCGAGGCGGTTCGCGGTGTTGGTGCCGGTGTTGTCGAACGTCAGGACAGCGTTCTGGAAGACATTGAGGCTCGTGGTGCCGGCGGCCGTGGCCGCTCCCTGGAAGATCGTCGTGCCACGGTAGAGCTGCAGCGTGCTTTCGGCCACGGAGTTCGCGGCGTTGAAAGTCAGGGTACCCGTGGAATATTTGCGGAGTTCGGAGGAGCCGACGGCCCCGTTAACGTTATCGAGTACGCCCGTGAAGACGACGTTGCCCGCGCCGTTGACTTGGAAGATCGTGTTGCGGTTCGTGCCGCCGCTGGCGTTGTCGAACTTGACGTTACCGAGCGTCAGGGTGGCGCCGGAAAGCGCGCCCACGCCGAAGAGCTTATTGGTGCCGTCCGCGCCGGGACGGGCGAAGCCGAGGATGAGGTCGGCGGTCAGGATATTCGAACCGGAGGCAGACAGGACCGCGCCCATGGTGTCGATGCCGCTGATCTGCCCCCAATCGCCGGAACTCGTGAGCACGACGGGATTAGCGACGGTGATGCCGCCTTGGAGCTGGAGGACCGCGGACTGATTATTCACCTCGATCACGCCGGAGGTGACGGCGACCGTGCCGGTCGCGCTGGTGGTGGCGGCCTGGCTGATGACGAAGCTCGTGGCGTCGGTGATCGACGTGATAAAGGTCCCGATCGGGATATTCGCGGCGGCGATCATCATGCCCGGGGCGAGGCCCGTAGTGCTGCTGCCCGTGATGGTGGTGGTCGAGGCTGTGGTGACGGCCAGCGAGGCGGCCACGGTCGTCGAGGTGCCTAGCGCCGAGGGGAGGCCGGTCTTGACGATGCCGCCCGCGATGATGAGACGGCCGCTCCAGGAGGAGTTGGCGGTATTAAGGAAGAGCGTTCCCTGGTCCTGCTTGCGCAGGGAGGCGAACTGGCCGGCGGTGCCGTTAAGGTCGAAGGCGTTGTCGAACTGCAGGGTCTTGCCCCCGACGACTTCGATCTGGCGGACGTTCGCGGTGTTGGCGAGGCGGAGGGCGTGCGTGCCGGTGAGGGTCAGATCGGAGGTCGCGCGGAAGGCTGCGGTGCCCGTCGAAGGATTGAGCACCACGAGGTTGGCGGCATTGCCGAGCTGGCCGTCGGCCGAGACCGAGAGGACGCCCTGGGTAACGTTGATATTGCCCGTGAAGGTGTTGGTGCCGGAGAGCACGAGGGTGCCCGCGCCGATCTTGTTGAAGCCGGTACCGGACAGGACGCCGGAGAACTCGAGTCCCTGCGTGAGATTGGAAAGGGAGGCCGTGGCGACGTTGAAGGTCGGGGTGCCGGTCAACGTGACGGCGTCGGAGGCCTTGAGTCCGTAACCATTGTTGTTGGTCAGCACGAGGCCGAGCCCGAGGTTCGAGATGCTCGTCGTGGCGAGGACCTTATTGGCCGCCTGCGGATAAGGGATCGTGCCGCCCGCGCGACCGATGGTAAGGTTCGGGGTGATGCCGGCGTCGAAGACCACGTTGCCGAGCGTCAAGGTCTCGGGCGCCATGGTGCCGTTGCCATCGCTCAGCAGCGACAGGGCCGTCGGCAGGCCGAGGGCGGTGGCGTTGAAGTCACCGGTGTAGCCGGTGGCGTTGAAGATGAGGCGACCGAGGCCGGTGCGGTTGAAACTCGTGATGCTCGCGATGTTCGGGATCTTGCCGAGGAGCGCGACCGTCAGCCAAGGGCTGTTGATCTGGATCGGGGTCGCGCCCGTGGCGAGGCCGTTGAGCGTGCTGTTCAACGTCAGCGTGCGCATCGCGCCGCTGCCGGTGTTGTCGAAGACGGGCGTGCCCGCGAAGGTCAGCGTATTGCCGACGGTGCGGTCGGAATTATTGACGAGGAGCGTGGTGCCCGCGGCCATCGTGACGCCGGCGCCGCCGAGCGGGCTGCCGGTGAAACCGACGCCTCCCTGGGAGGGCGTACTGTTGGCGCCGAGGACGATGCCCCCGCCCTGGACGGCGAGACCGCCGGCGAACTCGTTGGCGCCGGAAAGCTGGAGCAGCCCCGTGCCGGTCTTGACGATGGCGACGTTCACGCCGGTCAGGACCGAGGTGATGTTGAGGGTCGGGAGGATGTTCGTGTAGACCGTCGACGTACCTGGGACCACCAAGGCGCCGACCGAAATCGTATTGGAGCCAGTGGCGAGAATCACGCGGCCGACGTCGAGCGTCGAGACGATCATCGCATTGTTCGAGGACGCGGTGATCGGCGACAGGCTGGTGAAGGACAGGACGCCGCCCGAGCCGACGCCGAGGTAGGAGAGCTTCGAGCCACCGGATTCGCCGCCTAAATTATTGAAGGTGACGGACTTCAGCGTGTTCGTGAGGTTGTCCGCATACTGCAGGCGACCGGAACCGTTGATGACCACGTCCGTGTTCGCATGAATCGAGCCAGACATGTTCGCATTGACCGTGGCGAAATTGGTGCCGCCGAGACCGCCATTGATGGTGAGCGTGCCGGCGGGGAGGACGGCCGTACCCGCGACGGTCGGATTGAGATTCAACGTGCCTTGGTTGACCGTCGTGCCGCCGGTGAAGGTATTGACGGCGGTGAGGTCGAGGACGCCCGTGCCGGACTTGACCAGGCTGACGGAGTTGCCGAAGCCATTGTCCGCGATGACCGAGTTGATGATGACGTCGCCGAGGCCGACCGTGAAGGCGATGCCGTTGGCGGCGGTCGCGGTGGCGGGCTTGCTCAGCGTGAGCTGGGTGAGACTGTCGACGGAAAGGACATAAGTGCCGGTCGGGATACCCGTGCCGGTGATCGTCATGCCGGGGACGACGCCCAGCGTGTTGCCGGTGCCGGTGATCGAGACGACCGCCGAACCGGTAGTCGTCGCACCGTTGCCGAAGGAGCCGCCCGTGATGGTCTGGCCGGTGTTAGATGTCAGCGCGTTGGAGCTCAGCGTGACCTGGTTATACCCGTCGACGGAGAGGATCTTGACGCCGGTGGCGGCGATATTGGATCCGCTCGAGACGGTCATGCCCGGAGACAGGCCGACCGTGGTCAGGCCGGTGACGACCGGGGAGCCCGTCGTGAAAGCGGCGCTACCCCAGCCAGGAAGGCCGGAGGCCGCATGATAGATGATGAGCTCGCTCGTGCCGGAAGAAGCCGACCCGCCGGCGGTCAGCACGCCACGTGCGGCGACGGTGCCGATACTCGAGGCGAAGCCGCCGTCATTGCTGCGGAGCAGGCCGCCGAGCTCGAGATTGAGGACCGTGTTCGCGGTCGCGAAACCGATGTTATTGACCGCACGGCCGGCCAGGCGGAGCACCGCCGAGCTCGTGTTGGCCGCCAAGGTCAGCGTCGTGTCCGACTGGACCGGGATCTGCGTCAGCTTGCCCGGACCGAAGTCGGCGTCATAGCCGACGAAGCCACCCGTGCCGACCGCGCCGATACCCAAGCCAGTATTATAGGCCAGGTAATCGGTCGAGCTCGAGATCGCCCAGGCGCCGAGAAGCCCGCGGCTGAGGGTCGCCGGGGCCGTCGTGAAGTAAAGGTGCGTGGCGTTGCCCGGCAGGCCTTGCTGATTGCCCGTGACGTTGAACGTCGTGCCCGCCGATCGGGTGAGCGACGCGACCGTGAGGTCGGTGGACCAGAAGGTGCCGCCGGCGTGCGAAAGCGTGATATTGTTGTCGCCTTGGGCGACCGTCAGCGCGCCGACCGTCTCGGTCGCGGCCTGATAGGCAAGCCCCTGGAGCGTCAGGCTACCGCCGCGCATCGTGATCGGCGCCGTGTCGTTCAGGCGGTTGTTGTTCTGGATGCGGAAGTTGCTGTTGTTATCGATCGACAGCGTGGCGTAGTTCAGCGTGATCGCCGACGTGTTCGTGAACGCGCCGTCGTCGCGGAGGGTCAGCGTACCGCCGGCGAGGGCGGTCGCGCCGCCGAAGGTCTGGGCGCTGCCGAACTCGAGCGTAAAGCCGCCGATACGGGTGAAGCTCAGGTTGGCACCCGTGATGGCGCCCATGAACGTCTGGCTCGCACCGTTCATGTTGGTCACGAAGTTGGCCGCCGTGGCGCTGGTGTTCGTGATCGTGCCACCGGCGTTGGAAGCCGTGCCGAGGGAGATCAGGCGGCCGACGAGCTGCGTCGTCCCGTTGAGGTCGAGGGTTCCGTTCGTCTCGACGTTGAGGAGGTTCGAGCCGCCGGCCCAGAGGGTGTTGTCGCCGGCGCCGAGCTTGAGCGTACCGCCGAGGATGGTCGTCTGACCGCCGTAATACTGCTTACGGGAGACCGTGAGCGTGCCCGCTCCCTGCTTGGTGAGGTCAGAGTTGGAGACCACCGCGCCCGTCAGGTTGAGCGTCGTCGCCGTGTCGACGGTCACGAAGGCCGGGGCGTAGGTCGTAGCCGTGACCGTACCGGAAGCCGTCGCGTTGGCGCTGATCGTGAACGTGGTGGCATTCGTGATGCCCGTGATGAAAGCGTTACCCGGGATGCCGGTGCCCGTGATGACCTGGCCGACCGCGAAGCCAGCGGTACTAGCAGTGGTGACGTTGGCGGACGCGTTCGTCGTGGTGACGCTCGGTGTCGTGACGAAGTTCAGGCGGGGGATCGCCAAGGTGTGCGTGACGCCGCCGGCGGCGAGGATGGCACCAGAAGAAATCGTAAGGGTGTTATTGGCCGTGCTGGCGAGCGTGCGAGGGGCGGTATCCGTCAAGGCGAGGCCGCGGAGGGTCCGGTTAGCTGTGGCCGTCAGGCCCGTCGTACCCGCGGCGACCTTGACGACATCGCTGGCGAGGGCGGTGTCGATGTCGACCGGCGTGGCGTAGCCGGCGAAGGTCGTGACGCCGTTGGCCGTGTCATAGGCGCCGAAGTCCGAACCGGTGACGAAGAAGCGCGGGATCAGGCTGGCCGCGCCACTGGTGCCGAGAATATTCGTGAATTTCAGTTTATTCGTCGAAGCCAGTCCAGTCGTGGCGGAGACGTCGAGCCCGCTACGCGGGTCCGTGAACGTCGAGAAGTCGAGCGACGCAAAGGTGAGCGTATTCGTGCCGGTGCCGGAGAGATTGATGGTCGCGTTACCGTAGGGACGGAGCACGGCCACAGACTCGGTCGAGTTCAAGCCGTTGCTGATCATGTTCAGGCGACCGCCCTCGAGATTGACTGAGCGGGCGGCGAGTCGGCCGGCCGCGTTATTGGCGACGACGTTGTCGAGCGTAAGAATGCCGCCCGCGCGGACGATGGCGCCGCTACCGGCGGTCGCGAGGATCGTGTTCAGGGAACCAGCCGAGGTGCTGACCGTCACGGTACCGCGTTCGACCAGCATATTACCCGTGAAGGTATTGGTCGCCGTGAGATTGAGCTGCGCGCTCGTCGCGCCGCGGAGATAAAGGCTGCTGGTCGGGGTGCCGCTGCTGCTATCTTTGAGCACTCCGGAGATATTCGTCGTGCCGGATCCGATGATGAGGAGGATGCGCGCGTTGGCGTCGTGAGAGAGGTTGACGGTGTTCGTCAGGTTGAGCACCGCACTGCCCGTCAGCACGTTGTTCAGGTAACGGTTGCCGTTATAGTTCGTGACCGCGCCCGAGAACGTGAGGCTATTCGTGCCGGCGACGGTCGCGTAATCGCCGGTCAGGAAGACCGGATTAGGGATCGCGTTGGCTCCCGTGAGGTCGAGACCGGCTTGGACTACTCCGCCGGCGAAGTTGAACTGGCTGGGCGCCAGGGCCGTGACCGTGGCGGTGACCGTGGCGCTCGCCGTGGCGGCCGCGCTGATGACGATCGTATTGGCCGTGAGGCTGACGATGGTGGCGCCTGCCGGGATGCCGGTGCCACTGATCGCCTGTCCGACCTGGAGCCCAGCGGTCGAGGAGACAGCCGTGAGCGAGGTGCTGGTGTTGGTCGTGACGGTCGGAGTGGCCGCGACGCCGCCCGGGCCGAGGGCGCCGACCTTGTTGAGGATGAGGCGTCCTTGGGCGAACGTCGTGAGGCCAGTATAGGTATTAGGCGAAGTGCCGCCGAGGGTCAGCGTCGCGTCGTTGGCCATCGCGATATCGAAGGCCGTGTCGCCGCCGATGCTGGCGTTGCGGCCGATGATGCCGTTCCAGACGGTCGAGCCGGTGCCGCGGATGGCGAGCGTGGGCGCCTGCGCGGTGCCGGCGGTGGTGGCGTTGACGAAATCGCCGGTGACGGTGAAGACCTTACCGTTCTCGAGGTTATTCGAGAAGGTGGCGTTGTTATTACCGGAGGCCTTCGTGATGTTGCCGGTGATTGAAATGTTATACTGGCCGGCGACGACGAACGCAGAATTATTAGCCCAATTGATCGCCTTGGAGATTGCGAGGTCGGCGCCGTAGGCGAAGATGCCGCCATTGCTGACGCCAATCGTGCCGATCGAGCCGATGCCGTTGGCGGTGAGGCCAAGGAGGCCACCGTTGGCGTTGAGGCCGCCACTGAAAGTGTTGGCGACCGAAGGATTGAGCACCCAGACGCCGCCGTCGTTCTTGTTCACCGTCAGCAGGCCGTTCCCACCCATGGTGAGCTCGTTCGTGAGCTGCGACGTCACCATGTTGAAGTCGGTATTCACGCCACGAAGCTCCAGCGTCTTGGCCTGCGCGGTCACATTCGGGAAGTTCGAGGTGCCCGAATTGTTAACGAGGTTCGCGAGAACGAGGGGGCCGGAACCGCTGGATTCGATACGGCGGGTGCCGGAGGTGCCGGTCAGGTAGACCGTGCGCGACGTGACTTCGCCCGGGCCGACATAGATGAGCGTCACGGTGTTCGTGAAGCCCGGGTTGCCGAGCTCGAGCCAACCGCCGCCGACATTGGTACCGAGGCTGGTCGCGGTCGCGCCCGAGGCGCCGATCGAGGTGACGATGAGGCCTTCGTTGCGGAGGATCGTATTGCCCGAATACGTGTTCAGGTCGCCGAGGATGAGGTTCGCCCCGCCCGACTTGGACAGCGCGCCCGTACCGCTGATGACGCCGGAGATCGTCGCGAAATCCAGGCCGGTGTTGCCGTTGTCGTTGACGTTGAGGTCATGCCAGCCGCCGCCGGAGATCGTGGCGTTGGCCGCGACCGTCGTGGTGATGTTCTGGCTTAGGGTGAACTGCGTCCCGTAGTTGAAGCCGGTGATATAGGTGCCGTCAGGGATTCCGGCGATGCCGCTGACGACCTGGCCGACGGCAAGGTTCGAGACGTCGCCCGAGGCGAGCGTGATGGTGTTGCTGTTCGTGACGATCGGGAACGCCGCGGAGGTGGCGGAGGCTGGCTCGATGACGAAGTTGCCTTTGATCTCGATGTCGGCCGCGGAGGTCACCGAATTGAGGCCCACGGTCGCGCCACGGAAGAAGTAAGGCGTGCCGCTGGAGCTCGCGCTCCAGATCGGGTTGGCGAGCGGCGTCAGGTCGAAGGTGAACTTGGTGGCGTCGGCGGCGAAGGTCGCCGAGCCGTGCGTGGTGGTGGCGCGCCACTGGCCGGCGCCGGTACCGAGGGTTCGGCTGAAGGCGCCGTTGGACTGGAACGTGCCACCCCAATCCTCGAAGGTGAGATTGGACGCGGTCGGCAAGGAGTAGCCGTCGTTGGCGATGAGCGCGCCACCCGAGATGCGGGTGGGACCGGAATAGGTGTTAGCCTGGTTGCCCAGGATCCACCACGCGCCATAACCGCCACGATTGATGCTCAGCTTGCCGAGCAGATCGGGGCTATCGGTCAGCAGCAGGTCGAGGCGGTTGTCCCCGGAGCTGTTGCCGGCGAGGGTCAGGGTGCGCGTGCCGACGAAACTGTCACCGAAGGAGATCGGGCCCGGATTCGTGAAGACGATCGAGGCTTGGTTATCGTTGCGGCTCTGGGTGATGTTGCCGTAGCCGCCGTTGGACTCAATGCTGGCGTCGCCGAGCAGCGTGAAGAGACGGTCGGTGCGCACGCTGGCGGACTGGGTCGCCTGGTAGACGTTGACCACGCGGTTGTCATAAGCGGTCGACGCCGCGCCGGTGTAGAGGAGGCGGCCGCCGCCCAGCAGGACGAGCGAGCCGGCGTTCGTGCCGGCATTCGTCGCGTCGCCCGCGCCGATGCTGCTGGGCTGCCCGATGTTGGCGAGCGTGGTGATCGCCAGCGTGCCGCCGTTGACGACGGTGGCGCCGGTGTAGGTGTTGAGGCCGGTCAGCGACTGGACGCCGCCGCCGGTCTTGATGATGGTCAGCTTGCCCGCGCCGTCGGAGAGAATGGAAGAGAGCACGCCCGTACCCGTACCGCCGAACTGGATGGCCTGGCCGCCGGCGGTGAGGTTGGAAATCGTGCCCGAGCCGTTGGTGAGCGCCGTGACGAGGGTCGGGATCGCGATGGCGCCGGCATAAGGCGAAGCCGAGACGCCAGCGGAGCTAAGCTCGAGGGTGGTGCCCGGACGCAGGGCGTTGACGGCGGCCGCGGCGGGAGCGCCGAGCAGGCCGGCCGTCGCGCCGGAGACGCGGAGCGTGCCTTCGTCGAGCGTGACCGCGCCGGTGAAGGTATTGCCGCCCGTCAGGACCAGGAGACCGGAACCGGCCTTGGTGATGCCGCCCGCGCCATTGGCGAGGATCGAGGAAATCGTCAGCGCGTTCGCGTTCGTCGTGCCACCCGTGACAAGGAAGAGCTCCTGGCCAGCGCCCGAAGTCGTGATCGTGGAGCCGGAGATCGTCGCGGCGCCGAGCGCGTTGTCGTGCAGCAGGCCGCCGAGCGCGGTGGCGGAGGCCGACGTGAGCGTGAGCGGACCGGCGAGGGAGAGGTTGGCGGAAGCGCCGGCGATGCGGACGGAGTTGGCGGCGACGCCGCCGGTCGTGGTGAGCGCGGACGAGAGGAGGTAGTTCGTCGTGGCGCTGCCAGTCACGGCAACCAAGGCCGTGGCGCTGCCCAAGGCGGCGATATTGGCGTTGGTCGTCGCCGGAGTAGCCACGAAGTCGAGAGCACCGGCCGGAGAGAGGAAGTAGGTTCCGGAAAGGATGCCATTGGAGACGGCGGTCGGAATCGCGGCGAACTGGAGGCCGGTACCCGTGCCCGGCTCGATGCGCAACGCGGCGCCCGCGGTGCGCGAGGCGTAGGCAGCGACGTTCAGCGTGGGCGTGCCGCCATTGGCGGTCACGCGGAGGACGCCGAGGCCGGCCGAGGCCGAAAGCGCGCCGATGGTTTCGGTAAGGGTGCCGCCCGCGACGGAACCTTGGTACTCGAAGACACCGCCCGCAAAGCCCGCGCCCTGGATGGCGTCGGCGCCGAAGGTGAGCGTGCTCGCGTTCGTGATGACGTCGGAGCCGCCGGCCGTCGATGCGGTCGGACGGAGCTGAAGCGTGCCGCCCGCGACCGTGACATTGCCGGTGAAGTTCGCGATCGTCCCGAAGGTCAGCGCCGTGGCCGCCGCGACGGCCGTGCCGATGGAATTGTTGAGAGTGACCGTGGTGCCGCTGACACCCGTGACGATGGAGCCCGCGGGGACATTGCCGCCCGTGACGGTCATGCCCGGGACGATGCCCGTGGCGCTGCTCACGACGAAGCTGTTGGTCTGGGCCGCACCACCGCTGGCGACCGTGATGCCGGTGGGCGCCGTGCTGGAGTAGTTGGTCGCAGACGGAGCGTAGAGCCAGGTCGACATCCCGATCTTGATCAGCGAGGTCTTGTTGGTCGTGGTGTTGTCCTGGATGACGCCACGGAGCTCGTTGATGACCGCTGCAGGAGCGTCGCCGCCGAGATAGAAGTTCTTAATACCGGCGCCCGTGGCGGCGATACCGTTGGACAGGATGAGCGCGGTCGGCGCGGAGCCCGCCTGATTCGCGTAAAGGAAGCCGGCGCCCGTGGTGCCAGTCAGATTGATGAGCTTCGTCGTGGTCTCGCCCGCACCCGTGCCGGAAGCACCGAGGTAGCTGACGGCGCCGCCGTTAAGCTGCAAGGCACCCGAGGCGACAGCCGAGTTGAAAGCACCCATGCCGCGGACGACAGTTGTGCCGCCGGTGGCGTTAAAACTACCCACGAAGTTCGCGCCGGTGCCGAGCAAGGTCAGCGTACCCGTGCCGCCCTTGGTCACGTTATGCGCGACCGTCGTCGGCGCAAGAATGCTGCCGGCGACGAGCACGTCACCGTTACCACCGAAGGTGAGGGTGCGGGCCGTGCCGTCAGTCTGACGCCAGAGATCGGCGTTGAGCGTGACGAGGCCGTTGGAAAAATTGTTGAACGTGGCACCGTTCGCGCCGCCGCCGCCAATGTAGTAACCGAGCGTGCCTTGGGCCGCGGCCTGGAAGGAAGCGCCGAAGCCATTGCGGCCGTAGATGTGGAAGAGCGTATTGGTGTTGAACGCGCGGAGCTGGCCGAACTGGACCGTCTGGCCGACGAGTGTGCTGCCGAGCGCGTGGTCGACGTAGAGGTTCGAGTTCGTGTTGTCGCGGATGTTGACCTTACGGGTGGCGAAGCCGGCGGGATCGTCGGTACGCACCTCAAGGCGGCCGTTATTGATATCAACCGCGCGGTCGCTGAGGCTGAGGCCGAGCGCGGAATTCGTCGCGACACGGATGGTGCCACCATCAATGCGGACCGTACCGACTAGGTTATTGCCGGCATTCTGCAGCCAGAGCGTCGTCTCGTAGATCAGGCCGGTCTTGATGAAGCGGTCGTAACCAGTATCCATCCCGGACAGCAGGCCCGAGGCGATGAAGTTACCGTTGCCGAAGAGTACTGTGCCTGCGGCTCCGGTGAGGTAGGTATCGCCCTGCAAGGTCGTGATACCGCTCGAGGCGAAGAGACGCGACTCGCTCCCGTTGCCGAGGGTGATGCCGCCCGTGAAGGTGTTATTGCCGATCGACAGGATCGCAGCGGAATTATTGACCGCTCCCGGTCCGCGCCCAGCGCCGGAAAGTTCGCGAGCAATCGTCAGGCCGGTAATGGGCGAGGAAGTCGCACCTTGGATGATGAGCGAGCCGCCGCTGAAGCCGGGGTTGCCCGTATTACCGAGACCGAAGATACCGATCGCCGACGTGCCGAGGCCGAGTTGGCCGGCGTGCGTGATGACGAGATTACCCCCACGGATGGCGATGTCGCCCGTGAAGGTGTTGCCGTTATTCGAAAGCACCAGCGTGCCATCGCCGGTCTTGAGGAAGCCGCTGACGCCGGCGACCAATGAGGAGATTGTCGCACGGACACCCGTGTTGACGGAGATCGTCGGCGTCGCCGCACCGGTCGGCGCAGCCAGCGTCAGCGTGCTGCCATCGAGCGAGAAGGCGCCGGAAGTGACGCCCGTGAAGACGAGTCCCCCGACCGTGAAGCCGGCGCCCAATGTAACGGCGCCACCCGTACCGATGAAATTCGCGATGTCCTTGTTGGCATCCGTCCACGCAATGTCGTTAGTACCATCGAACCACTTCAGATCGGTCGAACCCCAGGCTCCGGCGCCACCGAGTCCGGCTCCCGTCGACAGGTTGTTGTTGGCGGAGTTGGCATCGTTATCCCAAGTGAGGTTCGCGGCCCGGGCGGAGGGAGGGAGCGTCCCACCGATGGAAAGGAGCGCCGCGGCGACCATCAGGGAGGCGCGCGAAAGAGTGGAGCGGGAGGGGGTCGACACGGGAGCAGTTTTGGAAAAGCCGACGCCACGAATTCTGCTTTTTGAAACAGAGACGTAACGAGGACTAGGGGTGCTAGGAATGTGCAAAATTCACCCGCGCCCCACAACCTTCATATGAGTAAAACCCCCTAATCTTTCTTGAAATGGTCGTTTGACGCCAAGAAGTGTCGCTCTTTATAAATTATTTCAGTCAATTATAGTCAAGCGATTGTCTACCAAAGGTTTAAGTAATTTATCTCCTTAACTGAGCTTACCCGACCGCACCTGCACCCCATACTCCGTAAACTTAGCTTTGATCTCATCCCGGACCCGGCGGAATTCGTTGAGGATCTGCTCCTCGGTGCCCTGGGCATGGGCGGGGTCATCGAAGCCCCAATGGAAGCGGGCCACTTGGCCGGGATACATGGGGCAGACCTGGTCGGCGTTGCCGCAAACGGTGATGACCACGTCGATTCGGCGCGGCAGGAACTCGTTCATGTGCTTCGAGGTATGGGCGGAGATATCCACGCCGGCCTCAGCCATGACCTTGATTGAAAGGGGATGCACATAGCCCGCCGGCTTCGAGCCCGCGCTGAAGATCTCGGCTGCATCACCAACCGCCGCACGCAGAAAGCCCTCGGCCATATGGCTGCGACAGGAGTTACCGGTACAGAGGACAAGGATGGCGGGTTTGAGACTCATCGTGGCGTAGCCACGATGAGTAGGGGATGGGAGGGCCGGAGGGCAAGGAGGTAGGGGCGCGACTGCGTCGCGTCCGTTCGCGGACGGATTCGGGAGGTCGATGAGCCTAGCTAAGACCCGAGGACTTACCCGACGCGGTTTCGAACGGCGGCGATGGCAATCGCCGCCCTACCCAAGGCACCCCAGCCAATCATCCGGTCTCCGGTTTCCCCTTGAGTTGAGAATCTACCCGCCACCTGCCACCTGGGGCCGCCACCCGACACCCGAAACTTATCTCCCACCTTTGCACAGGCCGCAGGCCGATTTGCACTTTTGCACCTAGGACAGCACGTGGTGCTGTCCCTACCTGTGCTGCCCCACCCCCGCGCAATTTTCTTTCTCCCCCCGACCCCCACTGCCACTCTCCCACCCATGTCCGAGCCACTTCTGACCCTTCGTGAAAGCAAGACCTCCCCGGTCGGCTCTCGTTTCCAGGCCATCTGCGCCCTGGGAGAAATCGCCACCAAGACCGCGAAGACCGGTTCGACCTACTATGAAGCGGTGATCGCCGACGCGACCGACGACATCAAGATCCGCGTCTTCAGCGACTCCCCGGTGAAGCCGGTCCTCACGAGCCTCAAGGCCGGCGCGATCGTCCGCGTGGGCGGTACGGTCAGCGATTTCAACGGACGCCCTGACCTGAAGGTCGACTCGCTCACGCCGATCACCGACGCCGAACGCGCCGACCCGGCGATCATGAGCAAGCTCACCCCGGTGTCGCAACACGACCCGGTCAAGATGCAGGCCGAACTTCTCGGTATCGTCTCACGCATCCCCCACGCCGGCCTCCGCGCGACGGTCGAGTCCGCCTTTGAAGAACACGGCGAACGCTTCCACGAAGCCGTCGCCGCACTCGGCATGCACCACGCCTTCCGCCATGGCCTGCTCGAGCACACGCTCCGCATGGCGAAGTGCGCCGAAGCCCTCCTGCCCCTCTACCCGAAAGTCGACCACGCCCTCGCGGTCGCCGGCATCGTCCTGCACGACATGGGTAAGGTCCAGGAATACTCCCGCCTCGAACCCGGCATGGCCAAGGCCAGCTTCACGCGCGCGGGTAATCTGCACGGACACCTCGTCCTCGGCGCCTTCATCGTGCGTGCGCACGGCACCAAGGTCGGCCTCGAAGCCTCGCTGATGGAACGCCTCGAGCACATCCTGCTCAGCCACCACACGATGCGTGAATACGGCGCGTGCGCCACGCCCTCGACGCCGGAAGCGGTCTTCGTCGCCCGCATCGACGACATGGACGCGAAGCTCTCCGCGGTCGAAGAAGAACTCCGCAAGGCTCCGCCTGGCGCCGAGTTCATGCCACTGCGCGCGATTGACGGCCAGCTGCTGATCACGCCTCCGAAGACCGGAGCGTAAGCCATGGACGTCCGGGAGCTGGATTTCGACCTCCCGCCCGAACGCATCGCTGCGGAACCTGCGCCGCGTCGCGATGGCTCGCGCCTGCTCGTGGTGCGCCGCGCCACGCGCACGATCGAGCATCGCCTGTTCTCCGAACTACCCGACCTACTTCCGCCCGGCACGGTGCTGATCCGCAATAACGTCACCGTGCTTAAGGCCCGCCTCTTCGGCGTGCGTCCGACCGGCGGTAAGGTCGAGTGCCTGCTGCTCCGTCCGACCGCCGACCCGCTTGAATGGTGGTGCATGCTGCGCCCGGGCAAACGCGCCTCGGATGCGGCGGGATTTTCCATCGACGGACGACACGCCGTTGCGGTCGAGACCAAGAACGGTGAATACCGCGTGCGCTTCACCCTGCCCGCCGGCGAGACCGTCGGCCAGCTAGCGGATCGCGTCGGCGAACTACCGTTGCCGCCTTACATTGTCGAAGCGCGTAAGGACCGCGGGCTCGCTCCGACCGATGACGCCGCGCGCTACCAGACCGTGTATGCGGACCCGTCGTCGGCCCGCGCCGCCGCCGCGCCGACCGCCGGCCTGCACTTCACGCCCGAACTCCTCGCGACACTAAAGGCGCGCGGGCACGACGCCTTCGACCTCGTGCTCGACGTCGGCCCAGGGACATTCCAGCCCGTCTCCGTCGCCAACCTGAACGAGCACGTTATGCACTCGGAGGCGTACCGCATCCCAGCGGCGACGATGCAGGCGCTACGCGCACGGCGTCCGCGCCTCGCGGTCGGTACCACGTCGGTCCGCGCCAGCGAAGACGCCTTCCGTAAGACACACGGCTTCGTGCATGAGGGCGATTTCCTGTCGGACGCTTCGTTGTTCATCCGCCCGGGTGATACCGTGGGCTGCTGCGAATTCCTGCTCACGAATTTCCACCTCCCCCGCTCCACCCTGCTCTGCCTCGTGGCCGCGTTCCTGACGCCGGGTGATCCGTCGGGCCTGGCGTGGCTGAAAGAAATCTACGCCGAAGCGATTCGCGAAGAATATCGGTTTTTCAGTTATGGGGATGCGATGGTCATACTATAGGTGGTAGCGGTTGGCGGTTAGCGGTTGGGAGAGACAAAAGCCTAAGGGAGACCGGAAACCGGATGATTGGCTGGGGAGATTTACGCCCGAAGCATTATTTTCCGGTTTCCGGTTTCCCTTTGAGTTCCTGTATCGAGGTAGGGCCAAGCATCCCTGCTTGGCCGCACGGCCGACCAAGGATGGTCGGCCCTACCCGCGACATCCCGTTCGCCGCAGGGCGAACCATGGTAGGGGCACGATTCATCGTGCACTCCGCCTTGGAGGGCGCGGCGAAGCCACGCCCCTACCCTCGGCCGCCCTGCGGCGGCACCGATACTCGATACTCCATACTCAATACTCTACTTCTGCCCCACCAACCACCTCATCGCGGCGAGTTCGCCTTCGGACTTCAACTTGGCGACGTACTGCGACTGTGTCGCGTCATCGGCGGTGGCGAATTTCTCGCTGAAAGCCGGAGCGAGGGTGCGGATCTCGAGCAGCCGGGCATCCAGCGCATCAAGCCGCTCGCCGGCGGTCTGTCCGCCTGGGCCTGCTTGGGTAAGCGGATCGAGCTGTTGCAGGAACTTCTTCTCAATAGCGATACCCGTCAGCTGATCGATGACGTAGAGGCCTTGCTCCTGGATGCGCTGACCGAGCGTGAGGCCGATGATGACCGTCGGCTCGGCGGCATCGAAGTCGGCCGTGCGGATAAACTCGTCCTGCAGCTGCTGAAGGTTCCGCGAGACATCCATCACGGGCTGGATATGGTCGAGCGTCAGCGAGAACATCGCCGCGGCGGTCGCGGCGGTCGGCTCATAGCCAGCGGCGAGATACGCCTGCTCGGAACCGGTGATGATCTGCCGCGTGAAGTCGGCGTAGAGGGGATTGTCCAAGGACTGCACGAGCGCGAAACCGGCGGCGCCGGCGTCGCCAGCCGCGAAGGCCTGATGGGCCGCAAGGTAATCGCCGAGCGAATTGCCAGGGGCAGCTTCACGAAAGGCGGCGAGGGCTGCAGATTTCTCCGCCGGCGTCTCGCCGCGGAGTGCCAGCTCAAGCTGCGCGGCCGGATCCTTGGGATCGGCCTTCGCGGCTTCGCGGGCGAAACTGAGGTCCTGGAGAATGCGGGAGGCCGCGAGGAGGTTGGTCGTCGTACGACCTTGATTCTTCAGGAAGGCTTCGACCTCGAGCTGATTGAGTTTCGGCACCTTACCTTCAAGCATGTCCTTAATGGTAATCCCGGTGCGCTTGGGCGGATTATTCAGCTGCGGGATGATATCGGCCGCGGAGCGCGGCTTGATCGCCGGCGCGGGTTTCGCGGCGACTTCGGCCGACTCACGGAGCAGCTCCCACTTCTTTCCACGCACGACCCAGACGCCCACGGCCACGACGCCAAGGACGACGGCAATCTGCGCTAAGTGGCGAAGGGGCATCGGGACGAGACAGTAGGGGGCATGTGGGCATGGGGGCAAGGGGACATGGGGAGGCCCCACTAGTTGACCCGTTGACCAGTGGGCCAGTTGACAAGAAATGCATCGAGGCAAGCGGATGCGATGTCATCGCATCCCTACCCCGCCACCCAGACGTGATCTGCCCAAACAAAAAGGGCGCCCGTAGGCGCCCTCTTATCTTCCCCGTGTCACCGTGCCCCCTTGCCCACGTGACCCTCGCGGGCGGCTCCGCCGTCCGCGTTAGATCTTCTCCAACGACCAGGGCTTGCGGAGTTCGCGCGAGAGCATCGCGGTCGCACCGGCATCATCGATGAACTTGCCCGCGGCGCCGTCGAACTTGAGCTTACGGCCGGTGAACACCGCGGCGTTGCCGAGGTGACCAATGGTCGTGGTGTAGTGCGCGGCCATGGCGTGCGCAAGTGGGCGACGGCGGGACTGCACGCAGTCGACGAAATCCTGGAAGTGATCGGTCGTGCCGGGGCAGCGCCAAGCGTCCGGGCCGAGGTCCTTTTCCCAGAGGCCAGGAATGGAACACTCCTGCTTGCCGCGAGTCACGTAAAGTTCGCCCTTCTCGCCGTGGAAGCGGATGCCCATGAACGAGCTGCTGACCGACATCTGTAAGCCGTCGGCGTAGCCCACGGTGTAGTCATATTCGGCATGGGAATCCCATGGGCCCTCGCGGAGCTTGCCCGAACCGACGACGGACACGGGATACTCGGCATCTTTGCCCATCGCCCAGGCAGCGATGTCGGGGTGGTGGCAGACCCAGTCGAGGAGCTGACCGCCGCCGAAGTTCATGTGCCAGCGCCAGTGGAAGTGGAAGACGCGCGGGTCATAGGCGAACTCGGCGGACGGGCCGACCCACATATCGTAATCGACTTCGCTCGGAGCTTTCTCGCCCAGCTGCGGAGCGGGCGGCATGGCGTGCTTGTTCGGTCCGGTGCCAACCTCGACCTTGAGGATCTTGCCGAGCATGCCGTTGCGGACGAGCTCGACCCCGCGACGGAAATTAGGGGTGGAGCGCTGCCACATGCCCGTCTGCCAGACGCGGCCGTTCTCCTTCACCGCATCGGTGATGGCCTTGCCTTCGGCCCAGGTCTTCGCCAGCGGCTTCTCGCCGTAGACATCGATACCGGCGCGGAGGAGCGCGCAGCTGATGACGCCGTGCCAGTGGTCAGGCAAGCCATGGATGGCAGCGTCCGGCTTTTCCTTCGCGAGCATCTCGCGGAAATCGACATACTGGTTCGGGGCGGCCATGCCCTTCTTTACCACGCCTTCGGAAGAAGACTTCAACACGCGGCGATCGACGTCACAGACGGCGATGACCTGGACGCCCTTCTTGGACATCAGCTGGCGCATGACGCCGCCACCTTGGGCTTTCAGGCCGATGCCGACGAGCTGGAGGCGATTGCTTGGAGCGACCGTGCCATCCTTGCCGAGCGCGGAGGCTGGGATGATGGAAGGGAAGCCGAGGACAGCGCCGGCGAGGGCGGTGTTCTTCAGGAACGAACGACGATTCAGTTGTGACATTGAATTAGGGGTAGGGATAGGGGTCGGGGTAGACTTAGGACAGGTGTAATGGGTAAAACGTTCCGAGGAAAGGAGGGATTGGGAGAGAGGCTCGGTTGACCAGAGGCTCGGAGGCTCAGAATTAGAGCTTCCCGCCACCCTTTCGCTTTCTGGTCCACCGTGCCTCTGAGCCTCTGGGCCTCTCATGTGTCGCCCTTGTCCCCTTGCGCTCTCCTGCCCCAACCCCTATCCCTACCCCTACCCCAAGTTATAACCATGCGCTCCCTCCTCGCCCTCCTCCTCGCTTCGGTGGTCGCCCTCGCTGCCGAACCTAACCGCGCCTTGGTCTTCTCGAAGACCGCCGGCTTCCGGCACAAGGACTCCATCCCGCTCGGCAACGAGCTGCTCGCGAAGCAGTTCAAGGCCGCCGGCCTCGAGGTCGACATCACCGAGGACGCTGCGGTCTTCACCGCCGAGAATCTCGCCAAGTATCGCGCGGTCGCCTTCATGAGCACCACGGGTGACGTCATGAGCGACGTTGTCGCCAAGGACGCTTCCAAGGAAGCCAAGGCCGCCGCCGATCAGGCCGCTCTGCCCCGCCGCGCCGCCTTCCAAGCCTGGCTCGAGAACGGTGGCGCGTTCGTCGGCGTACACGCAGCCTCCGACACTGAATATAAGTGGCCTTGGTACGGCAAAATGATCGGCGGCTATTTCGCCGGCCATCCGAAGATCCAGCCCGCCACCCTACGGCCGGTCGTCAAGGATCACCCCTCCACCAAGCACTTGCCGGACGAATGGAAGCGCAAGGATGAGTGGTATAGCTTCCGCAACCTGCAGCCCGACAATGTTGTCCTCATCCTCATCGACGAAAAGACCTATGAGGGCGGCAAGAACGGTGACTACCACCCGATTGCTTGGTGCAAGGATGTCGGTAAGGGTCGTATGTTCTATACCGCCGGCGGCCACACCAAGGAATCGTTCTCCGAGTCTGATTTCATCCAGCACCTCAACGGCGGCCTACTGTGGGCGCTGAGGAAGTAAGCGTCAAGGTAGGGGCAGCACCGCGTGCTGCCCTAGTGTGCAAAAGTGCAAAAGTGGGAGACACGTTTCGGGTGACGGGTGGCAGCCCCGGGTGGCAGGTGGCGGGAATGGGTAGGGATGCGATGACATCGCATCCGCCTGCTTACCCTACCTCACCACGCGACGCTCGACGTCACTGAGGACGTCCTCATCGGAAAGCATCAAGGGATGAAGCAAGACCGGGAAATCGAGGTTCAGCGCGGGCGCCCACTCGGAACTCGTCGCTGGAAGGATCATCAGATCCATCGGCGTGTGATAGGAGACGAGTTGGATTCCCCGGAGGGTTTCCTCGGTCGACTGCAGCTGATGAAGGAAGTCGCTTCCAGGACGCATGTCACGGGCGCCCTTGCCGGGATAAAGCCAAGCTGACTGCGTGCCCTGATGCGGCGAAGAGATCGTGAAGAGCTTCTCGCAACGAACAGCGCCCCCGAGAATCTGGAGGTAATGTCGGGCGACCAATCCACCCATGCTGAAGGCCACAATCCGGATCTTTGCGTCTGACCCGAACGCCTCGTCGATATCGCGCTTCAAGTTTTGGGCTAAAGGCACCAACCCAGCACGGCCGTCGTTCGGGCGCAGTCGCGGCACCAAGCAGACGGCGCCCTGGCGTTCGAGGCGAAGCCGCATGCGACGGAAGACCCATCCAGTGTCCAGAAATCCGTGGACAAGCACCACCTTGATGCCAGCTGCGTCGGGCATGGTTCTCGGCTTACTTCGCCGCTTCCAACTTCTTGATCAGGCGGCCGAGGGCGCCTTTGGTGGTCTCGTTCGTCACGGCCTGGGCGGCATCGCGCAAAGCAGCGAGGTCGGAAGGCTGGGCGAGCTTGAGCAACGCCTTCTGGCATTCGAGGCGCATGGGCTCCTCCTTGATCGCGACGCACAGGGCGCCAGCGACGGAGCGGAGATTGCGGCCGACGGCGGCCTTGATGAGGGCCGTGCGTGCGGAGACATCGGCCTTGGTGTCGCTAATGCCAGCGACGAACGCATCCGTCACGCCGGGGCCGGCGACCTTCACCAGCGCGTCCTGGATATTATCAGCGAGGGCTTCGTCCTTAGCGAGAGAAGCGAGCACGGGCACGGCCTTGGCGCCACCGACTTCGGCGAGGGCGAGCGCGGCTGGGATGCGGAGGGGCGAATCCGCCTTCGAAGCGAGAGCCGCGACCTGCGCCGTGGCACCAGCGGCCTTCGCCTCGGCGAGCGCGGAGAGGAGGAGTTTGGCGGTCTCGACGTCGGTCGAGCCAAGCAGGCCGGCGACTTCGCCGACCAGCGGGGAGGTCGGTTCATCGACCAAGCGTTCGCGCACATCATCGACGGCGGCGAGGCGCGCGGCAGCGGGCGCATCAGCCTTCTTCAGCGTGTCGATGGACTTCGACGTGCCTTTACGGAAATCCTTGAGCGCGGCGGTGTAGGCGGCGTGATCAACCGCCGGACGATCGGCGGCGAGAAGCGAAGCGGCGAAAAGTAGGGCGAGGAGGGAGCGCATGGAATGAATTAGGGGGCAAGCTGGCACGGGGGCAAGGGGACAAGGGAGAGGCAGAGGGGGAACTGCTGGCATGGTGAACAGCTGCGAAGCGGGAGGCAGGGACGTGATTGCCATCACGTCCGTTCGCAAAGAGAGGGTCAATGAGCCGGGCAAGTTATCAGACTCGATAAAGTCGGTTCGCCCACGGACGCCACGCAGTGGCGCCCCTACCCGAGGCAGGCGGATGCGATGTCATCGCATCCCTACCCCCGCCACCCCCAACAAAAAAGGGTGCCCGGAGGCGCCGAGTTCTGATTGCATTTAGGGGCGTGATTCCCCTAAATGGGGGCTCACGGGGAAGAAGTGTTACGGTAGCACAGCGGTCTCCAAATCCGCTGGCGATGGTTCGACTCCATCCTTCCCTGCCAATTTAATAGGAGGAATCCGCCGGCGAACTCGCCGCGGTTCTCTGGCTGGTGAGCGGGAAGTGAGACCCGACAGGCGGATGCGATGTCATCGCATCCCTACCCAAACAGAGAGGGCGCCCGCAGGCGCCCTCTTCACTTCCCCTTGTCACCGTGTCCCCTTGCCCACGTGACCCTCGCGACGCGCAGCGTCGCGCTTAGTATCGATAGCTATCCGGCTTGAACGGGCCGCACTGGTTGACGCCGATATACGAAGCCTGCTCCTTGGAGAGGATTGTCAGCTTGGCGCCGAGCTTACCGAGGTGGAGACGGGCGACTTCTTCGTCGAGGTGCTTCGGGAGGACGACGACGCCGGGCTTGGCCGTCGCGCGGGTCTCCCAGAGGTGCAGCTGGGCAAGGACCTGATTGGCGAACGAGGTCGACATCACGTAGCTCGGGTGGCCGGTGGCGCAACCGAGGTTCACGAGACGGCCTTCGGCGAGCATGTAGAGCTGGCGGCCGTCCTTGAACGTGTAGCGGTCGACCTGCGGCTTGATGGTGTCCTTCTTGGCGCCCTTGTGGGCATTGAGGCGGACGACCTGGATCTCGTTGTCGAAGTGGCCGATGTTACAGACGATCGCCTGATCCTTCATCTTCGTGAGGTGCTCAAGCGTGATGATGTCCTTATTTCCCGTGGCGGTGACGTAGATGTCGGTGGTGCCGAGGGTATCCTCGACGGTGACGACGCGGAAGCCTTCCATCGCGGCCTGGAGCGCGCAGATCGGATCGATTTCGGCAATCTGGACCGTGGCGCCGAGGCCGCGGAGGGACTGGGCCGAGCCCTTACCGACGTCGCCGTAACCGATGACGAGGGCGACCTTGCCCGCGATCATGACGTCAGTGGCGCGCTTGATGCCGTCGACGAGGGATTCGCGGCAGCCGTAGAGGTTGTCGAATTTCGACTTCGTGGCGGTGTCGTTGACGTTGACGGTCGGGATGAGGAGGGAGCCGTCCTCGAGCATGCGGTAGAGGCGCTTGACGCCGGTGGTGGTCTCTTCCGAGACACCCTTCCAGCTCTTCACGACTTTGTGCCAATGGCCGGGCTTTTCCTTACCGACCTTTTTGAGCAAGTTCTTGATGATCTGCTCTTCTTCGGAATCCGAAGGAGACCAGGCCCACTTCGAGCCGTTCTCGAGCTCGTAGCCCTTGTGGATGAGGAGCGTGGCGTCACCGCCGTCGTCGACGATCAGCTCAGGGCCGTCGCCGTTGGGCCAGGTGAGCGCCTTCATCGTGCACTCCCAATATTCGACCAGGTTCTCGCCCTTCCAGGCGAAGACCGGGATGCCGGCCTTGGCGATCGCCGCGGCAGCATGGTCCTGCGTAGAGAAGATATTGCAGGAAGCCCAGCGCACGTCGGCGCCAAGTTCGACGAGCGTCTCAATGAGGACAGCCGTCTGGATGGTCATGTGCAGCGAACCAGCGATGCGCACGCCCTTGAGGGGCTTCTTCTTGCCGTACTTCTTGCGCAGGGCCATCAGGCCCGGCATCTCGTGCTCGGCGACTTGGAGTTCCTTGCGGCCCCATTCGGCGAGGCCGAGGTCCGCGACTTTGAAGTCCGTGAATTTTTTGGATGAGGGTGTGAGGGTGGTGGCCATAAGAGGGAGGTGTTAGCGGTTGGCGGTTAGCGGTTGGGAAAAATTAGCTTACTTGCTCAGGGCCTTATGGAAGGCGGCGAGCTTGGAGGTGACCTCCCAAGGCAGGCCCTTCTTGCCGAAGTGACCGTAGTGGGTGGACGCGCGGTAGATCGGGCGACGCAGGTCGAGCTGACGGATGATCTCGGCGGGATTGAAAAGGAACGTCGCCTTCACCGCGGCGAGGATCTGTTCGTCGGGAAGCTCGCCCGTGCCAAAGGTGTCGAGGTGGATGCTGGTCGGCTCCGGGTGGCCGATGGCGTAGGCGAACTGGAGTTCGCAGCGTTCGGCTGCGCCAGAGGCGACGATATGCTTGGCGACCCAGCGGGCCATGTAGGCGGCGGAACGGTCGACCTTGGTCGGATCCTTACCAGAGAAAGCGCCGCCGCCGTGGCGGCCCATGCCTCCGTACGAGTCGACGATGATCTTACGGCCCGTGAGGCCGCAATCGCCCTGGGGGCCGCCGACGACGAAGCGACCGGTCGGGTTGATCAGGTATTCGGTCTTCTTGCTGACGAGGGACTTCGGAAGGGACTTGCGGATGACCTGCTCGATGCAGAATTTTTCGATCTGGCGATGCGAGACGTCGGCGGTGTGCTGGGTCGAGATGACCACGTTCTCGATGGCGACCGGGCGGCCGTCTACGTAGCGCACGGCGACCTGGGACTTGCAGTCGGGGCGAATCCACTCGGTGCCCTTGGCGCCAGACTTTCGGATGCGGGCCAGCTCGCGGTTGAGGCGGTGGGCGAACATCACCGGGGCCGGCATGAGCTCAGGGGTCTCGTTGGTGGCGTAACCAAACATGATGCCTTGGTCGCCGGCCCCCATCTGGGCGTGCTTCTTTCCTTCGGCCTTACGCTCGTCGACGCCCTGGGCAATATCGGGAGACTGCTTCGTGAGCAGGTTCGTGATGAAGACCTTATCGGCGTGGAAGACATCGTCGTCATTCACGTAGCCGATTTCGCGGATCGCCGCGCGGACGACTTCCTCGAAGTTCACCTTCGCCTTCGTGGTGAGTTCGCCGGCGATGACGACGTGGTCGCTCTTGACCAAGGTCTCGCACGCGACGCGGGAGAAACGGTCCTGCGCGAAGCACGCATCGAGGACGGAGTCCGAGATACTGTCGGCGACCTTATCAGGGTGGCCCTCGCCGACGGATTCGGACGAGAAGATGTAGGAGGCGTGAGATGCCATAAGGTCAGGGAAACAAAAGGGTAACCCACCGGATGGCAAGTAAGCATCCAAGTATCCAGATAGGAGGATATGTCATAGGGCAGCCAGAGGCTGCCCTAGGGGATCTGCTGGCATGGGGGAACGGCTGCGAAGCAGGGTAGTTCGCCGCAGGGCGAACCATGGTAGGGGCACGATTTATCGTGCACTCCTTTACGGAGGGCGCGGCGAAGCCACGCCCCTACCCTCGGCCGCCCTGCGGCGGCCCGAGTCACCTAGGTCAGCACGCGGTGCTGCCCCTACCTGAAGACATCCCCAAACAAAAAGGACGGCTCGGAGAGCCGTCCCTACCTTACCCGATACTCCATACTCCATACTCTGAGCGCGGGCTTCGCCCGCGCTCAGCCCCCGATCGACTTAAGCGTGACCATATACTCGATCAACGCGGTGAACTCCTCGACGGTAAGACCGGCGGCGAGGCCAGCGGGCATCATGGATTGCGGGAGATGCTTCTCGGACTTTACGTCGTCGCGCTTGATCTTGGAGACCTGGCCGGCGATGTTGCGGAGGGTGACGACACCATCGGCTTCAGCGGTGACGAAGCCCATCTGGTCGGGGCCATTCTTCATCGTGAACACGACGGTCTGGAAGCCTTGGGCGACGACTTTATTCGGATCGAGGATGGAATCGATCAGGTACTCGCGCGGGAACTTTGCGCCGGCGGCACCGAGATACGGACCCTTCTGTTCGGCGGCGAGGTCGATGGCATGACAGGCGACGCAACCCTGCTGCGTGAACAGACGCAGGCCATTCTTTACGTTGCCGCGACCCTTCAGGGCAGCGTTCGCGACGACCTTGGCGTCGAGCTGGGCGATTTTCTTGCCCTTGCTGGCGGCGGCGAGCTTGCCAGCGGCGAGCGCTTCCTGGGCGGCCTTGATCTGGATGACGTTGTCGCCCTTCATCCCTTCCTGGAGCTGCTTGTCGAAACCCGTCAGGCCGAGGTCGGTGATAGCGTGGAAGAAGCCGATGTCGCGCGGGTTCTTGTCGACGTGACCTTGGACGGCCTTCTTCTGTTGATCCTTGGTAAGCGGGCTGCTGAGCACGTTAAGGAGGGCCTTCCAGAGAATCGTGGACGAGGCGTCATCGGCCTTATTGGCCATCGTGCGGAGCTTATTCACCTGGTTGCCGCGTTCGGCTTCGTAGATGAAATCGCTGATTGCCTGCGTAGCGGAGGCGGGCGCCTGTTTGTCCTGGGACCAGCCAGCGAGAATCTTCACGCGGGGCTCCAGGCCGGCGTCACCTTCAACCTTGAGCAGCGCCCGGTAGCAATCGATACGCTCTTCCCACTTTCGACTGGCCTGGAGGGCGGCGGCGACGAGCAGGGCTTGGTCGGCCGGACGCAGGGTCTGCGTGGCCATGGCGAGACGGAGCGGGTCAAGGCCTTCGAGCTTCAGGTCGGTAATCGCGATGCGGTTCTTGGCGAGGATCTCGAGCGAAGCCATGCGCAGGTTGCCTGGCAGTTTGGCGTAGGCGGCTTCGATACCCTTGTGAATGCGTGCCGTGGCGGCCCAAGCGTCAGGCCCGAAGTAGGGGCCACGATCGTCGGGGCGGGTGCTCCACCAATCCTTATAGTTCCAAGGCTTCTCGACGTGGTAGAGACGGGCGAGAGCGGAGACGGCGCCGAAGCGCACGGCATCATCGCCGCTCAAGCTGAGCGCGAGAAGGCCATCGACGGCTTCGTCGGAGTGGATGCCCTGGATGGCGCGGAAGGCGATATTACGCTGGGCGGGATCGGCGAGCGCGGCGAGGCAGGCCTTGGCATTGCCGAGACGCTGGAGCGCGGCAATGACGGTGTGCGGCAGGCGGTAGTGTTCGCCTTCGCCGAGCTTCGATTCGTCGGCTGGCCACTTGGCGGCGGCGGCGAGCATGGCCGGAGCGGCGTCCTTCGCGCCGAGGCGCTGGAGACCGATGACAGCCTGGAGGCGGACGCGCGGGTCGGCGTCGTTCAAGGCGTCGACGAAGAGCTGCACCGGCACGCCGGCGAGCTGCGTGGTGCGGTCAGCAAGCGCGCGCAGAGCGAACTCGCGGACGGCGGCGTCCTTGGCGAGGCCGACGAGCGCCGCGTTAGCCTTGGCACCGAGGAGCTGCTTGTAGGTGAAGATCGCGGCGACGCGGGCGTAGAGATGCTCCGAGCCGGACTGAGCGATTGAGAGGACGGGCTCAGCGAGCTCAGCCTTATTACGGTCGATGATCTGGCGCTGGGTCTCGAGGCGCTGGACGGCGGACTTCGAGGAGAGCTGCTTCACCAGATCGGCGTCGGAAAGCTTCGTGACATCGATGTAGACGTTGGGCTTCACGTCCTTGGCGGTGATGATCTGGACCGTGCCGTTCGGATAGTAGATCGGTTCTTCGACTTCCTTGCCGTCCTTCATGACCTTCTTGGTCTTCGGCTTGTTGTTACCGAGGTAGCTGAAACCACCGCCACGCCAGTCGGCGAGGAAGAGGCGGGAGTTGCCATCGACGTCAAAGTCGGTGGCCTTGCCGACCTTCTCGAAGGTCTCCCATTGGGCGACGAAGGTCGCTTCGAAGCGCTTGATCGGATGGCGATACACCGCGTTGGTCGTCCAGTCGCAGGTGAAGAGCGACTCGCCGAATTCACCCGGGAAGCCGGGCTCGCTCAGGTAGAGGCCGCCAGTGCCGGAGCCGCCGCCGTAATCGGCGAGGGGATGGGCGATTTCGTCGGCGAAGTTCTTATACAGGCGCGGGTAACCGGCATCGGCCAGCGAGGTGAAGTGGTGGAAGCGCGTGTTCCAGCCCTTACCGTCGTTGGTGTTATCACGAGAGAAGAGGTCGAGGGTCGGCGAAATGGCGACGTCGCAGATATTGCGGGTCATCACGGTGTAATTCTCAAGTTCGGTACCGTCCGGGCGGACGCGCATGACGCCGCCGCCATAGAGCGTCACGCGCTTCTCGTCGCCGAGGCCGATGGCTCCATCATTATCGCGAATAAGACCCGCCCCAAAGTCGCCGACAGCGATATAGAGCCAACCGTCGATGCCCATGCGGGCTCCGTTGGTGGTATGGTCGGCGCCGCGCGGGTGCTCGATGCCGCCACCGAGTCCGTCAACGAGCAGCTTGCGCTCCGTATTGTAGTCGGCCTTGCCGTCACCGTTCTTGTCCTGGAACTTGGAGAGGAAGGGCGGGTGGACGAGATAGAGGATGCCGCCGACGAAGTGGCCGCCGCGCGGGCTCTCGACCTTGGTGTATTCGATGACCTGGTCGGCGACGCCGGCACCCTTGGTATCGCGGGCGATCAGGATGCGGCCCATACCCGGAGTGTGGCCGAGGGAGCCGTTCTTGTCCGAGGACACGTAGACGTCGCCGTTGGCGGCGGCCGACACGGCAGTCGGATAGATTTCGGGTTCCTGGGCGTTGCCGAGGAACTCGCGGATGACGAAACCTTCCGGCACGGCCTGAGCGGCAGCGGCGAAGAGGAAGAGCACAAGGGATGAGCGAGGCATGGGGATGCGGGGTAAGGGCATAAGATGTAGGCGGGGCGGGCTTTGTTCCAAGCGGGAAGTCCATCTTAGCGTCTTGCCCGTCGGCCCGCGGGGGCTAACCCTCCAGCCATGGCCCTTCCGGTGCTCACGTTCTTCCCCCGTCCACGGGAACTGACCCTGCGCGGGGGCTGGCTCAAGGTGCCCCCCCTCCCCCACCCGACCGCCTCCTTTATAGAGAGCCTGCCGACGACCATCGCCGAAGCCCGAGCGGCCCTCGCCGGGGCGGCTGATGGCGCCTGCCGGATCGTCCACCAGCCCGAGTGCGGCGCCGAGGGCTATCACCTCGAGATCCTCTCCAGCGGCATTCGCCTCAACGCAGGTGACGCGCATGGCGTATTGTATGGTGCCCAGACTCTCCGCCAGATCGCCGCCCAATATCCCGACGAGCTGCCACACCTCGTGATCATTGATTCGCCGGACCTACCCGTCCGCGGCTTCATGCTCGACTGCTCCCGCACGCGCGTGCCCACGCAAGCCGCACTACTCGACCTCGTGTGCGCACTCGGCCGACTGCGCGTCAATCAGCTCCAGCTTTACATCGAACACACCTTCGCCTTCCGCGGACACGAAGATGCCTGGAAAGACGCCTCGCCGCTGACGCCCGCCGAAATCCGTGAACTCGACGATGCGTGCGCAGCGGTCGGCATCGAGCTCGTCCCGAACCTCAACACCTTCGGTCACATGGAACGCTGGCTCCGTCATACGCGCTACCGCGCGATGGCCGAATGCCCTGAAGGCTGGATTCATCCGCTCACCGGACAGTTCAAAGAGTTCCCCGGCACCTTGCGCCCGGATCAAGCGTCGGTCGACTTTGCGGGCGCGCTACTCGACGACTATCTACCCAATTTCCGGAGCCATCAGGTCAACATCGGCGGAGACGAACCGTGGGAGCTTGGCCAAGGCTTCAGCAAACAGGCTGTCGCCGAGCGCGGTAAGCACCGCGTCTACCTCGACCATCTTAAGAAGCTGTGCGCCCTTGGGCGCGACCGCGGTCGCACTGTACAATTCTGGGGCGATATCCTACTCGAAGACCTCGCGCTCGCGCAGGACGCGCCCGCCGACACTGTACCGGTCGTCTGGGGTTATGACGCCGGCCATCCTTTCAAGGAACAGTGCGGGCGCCTCCGCGAGCTCGGTCGCGCCTATCTCGTCGCGCCCGGCACGAGTGCTTGGCAGAGCTTCACGGGCCGCCTCGATAACGCGCTGACCAATCAAGCCGAAGCCGTCGGCGCCGCCGTACGTCACGAAGCGCGCGGCATTCTGCTCACCACCTGGGGCGATAACGGCCATCATCAGCCGTGGCCGACCGCTTGGCTGCCCATGGCCGCCGGACTTGCCCAAGCCTGGGGCTTCGCGGCCAACGCCAAGACCGACTTCGCCGCCGGCTGTGCCCTCCTCGGCAACCTCTCAGCAGCCGAGGGTCAGGTCGTCGCCGCGGCGCTGACGCAGCTCGGAACGCTGGATGGCCAGATCGCCAAGGCGAACCGCAACAAGAGTCTCACCTGGGATTTCCTCACCGCCAAGCCCGACGCGCTCGCGAAGTTTACGGACGGCGTTTCAGCGCCGGAAATCACCGCCTCGCAGGCGCATCTCACCGAAGCCGAGGCCTTGGTCGCCAAGATCGCCAATGAGACCATCCGCGAAGAGCTGTCGCTCGGCGCCCGCCTCGCCGGCGCGGGCCTACGCCGCGCCTCCGGCCGGCCCATCGCCGCTGAAGAACAGGCCAGTCTTAAGAAGGAATATGAATCCGTCTGGCTGCGCCGGTCGCGCCCTGGCGGATTGAGCGAAAGTGTGGCGGGGTTGTTTGGGTAGAACCGCGCGACGCGCGGTGGGGATAGTTCGCCGCAGGGCGAATCGAGGTAGGGGCACGATTCATCGTGCACTCCTCCGCGGAGGGCGCGGCGAAGCCACGCCCCTACCCTCGGCCGCCCTGCGGCGGCCTGAGCCAATCCTCCGGTCTCCGGTTTCCCTTTGAGTTTATGCATGCAGGTAAATCCCCTACCCTCATCCTTATTGCCACTCGTCTTCAGCCCTGACAACTTTTCGCCACCCCGCCGACCTTGGAAAGCCTTCGCCCATTCTTCCGTCATGCTGCGCTTCTCATCGGAGGTGCGATGATTCTTTCCGCCCAGACGCTGCCGCCGCTGATCGCACCCAAGCCACCGGCCGTGAACGCCTCACCAGATGCCCTCTTCGCCGGCTTCATCCCGAAACTGGAGCTGACCATCTCTCAGGAGAATATCGATAAGCTCGCAAAGAACCCGCGGGACTACGTCACCCTGACCATCAATGAACCCGGCGGCGTCAACCTTGAGAAATGTTCGGTGAAGCTCAAGGGCTCCGCCGGCAGTTTCCGCCAGATCACCGAGGACCGGCCCGGCTTCTCCCTCCGCACCGCGAAAACGAAGAAGGGCCAAGAATTCCGCGGCCTAACCAAGTTTCAGCTGAATAACTGCGCGCAGGACGGCACGATGCTGCTCGAGATGGCCGCGGGCGAGATGGCCCGCCGCGCCGGCGTGCCGGCCTCGCGTTGCACGCACGCCTATATCGTCCTCAACGGCAAGCGCCTCGGCACCTACGTACTCAAGGAAGGCTTCAACACCGAGTTCCTCTCCTATTTCTTCAAGGACACCAAGGGTCACCTTTACGACGGCGCCTTCTGCAACGAAATCGATGGCCCGATCGAGGTAGACCAAGGTGATCCGGACGACAAGGTACGCCTCACGGAGCTGATCGGCGCCACAAAAGAGGCGAGCCCGGCCTTACGCCTGGCGCGGATGGAGCGCATCTTGGACGTCGACGCCTACTTCCGGCACCTCGCCCTCGAGCAGATCCTCTGCCACTGGGACGGCTATTCCTTCAACCGTAATAACTACCGGTTCTACGAGGACCCCTCATCCGGCAAGTTCCACTTCATGCTCCACGGCATGGACCAGGTCTTCGGCGATAACCGCTGGTATGTCTTTCGTCAGCCCGGCGCACTCGTCCCCAACGCCTTACTCGGGGATCGGACGATGCGTGAACGCTACCGGACGCAGTTCTTCGCCATCTACGAGAAAAACTTCCGGACGTACGACTGGCCGAAGCGGATTTTAGAACTGGCCGCCAACTCCAAGGCCAAGCTCACCCGGTTCGATCCCGAAGAGGCGAAGCGCTTCGATGAGCGAGGCCAAGAGGCCGCCAGTAGGGTGAAAAACCGTATCGAGGCCGTCCGGATCCAGCTCGAAGACTCCGCTCAGCTCCGTTCCGTCGGCGGAAAAGCTATGCTCGGGAAATACGCTTGGGAGCGCCACGCCGACGAGAAGGAAGCGGACGAACGCGACTTCGAGGGGCGCAATTGCTTCTATGTGAAGGCCGGCCTGAAGAAAGGCGGCGACTTCCGCCTGCAACTCGCGACCGGCCCTGGTCGCTATCGCCTGACCGGCATGGTCAAGACCGCTGGCGTCATCGCGGGCAAGGATGAGCCGGACAAAGGCCTGCGCCTCCGCATCTCTGGTCTCAACGGCGTGCCTGCCCTCACGGGCACCAGCAGCTGGCGCACGGTCTCCGTCGAGTTCTCCGTCGCCGAAGCCGACCCGGTGCTCGTCCTCGAGCTGCGCGCCCAATCCGGCCAAGCCTGGTTTGATCGCAATTCACTGACGCTCACGCGCATCCCCTGACCATGGAGATCGCGGCCCGCTTTGAACTGAAATATATCCTTTCGCTCGCAGAGCGGGACGCCCTGCTCGCCCACTTTCCCGGACGCATCCTGCCTGACATACTCGGTGGACCGTCGGGACACTATCCGGTTGTAAGCCTCTATTGCGACTCCGCCGACCGGAAATGCTATTGGGATGCTTGGCGGGGCGTACCCTCCCGGCGCAAGCTGCGCCTCCGCCTCTACGGGACAAAAGATGGCGCGATTCCGGCGGCTACGTTCGTCGAGATCAAGCATCGCGACGGCGGTGCAGGCGCCAAGCGGCGCGTCCAGCTCCCGCTCGAACAAGCCATCGCATTGGCGAACGGCGAGGCCGCGACGGAACTTACGACGGCAGACGCGCGCATTCTCGACGAGGCCCAACGACTCATCGCTGAAGAAGGCTTCCGACCCGCCTGCGTCATCCGCTACGACCGCCACGCCTACCGGCTCGTGGATGAAGCCGGCCATGAGCAGCTCCGGCTCACCTTCGACCAAGGCATCCGCTGCCGCTTCGAAGACCTTACGCCGCGAACCGAAGACAACGGCTGTGCACTGCCCGTCCTCGGCGAAGGTTTCTGCCTAATGGAAGTCAAAGGCGCAACCGCAGCCCCGTACGATTTTGCGAGCTTCCTCTCGGCCCACGGAATCTTTCCTCGCCCCTTCAGCAAATACTCCGAGAGTGTCCGCCTATACGGCGCCACCCCCGCCCTTTCCGCCTAATGTACCTCCTGCCCCAATCTTTTCTCGCCGCCGCCCTTGTGCCGGCCTCGAGCTTCGCGCAAGCCGCTCCGGCCCCTGCCGCCGACGCGATGACCCGCTTGGTCACCGACCACGCCGACAAGCCAGGCGTGCAGGAGATCCTCTTCGCCATCCTGTTCAGCTTTGCGCTCAACCTCCTCGTTGCATGGACGTATAAGCAGACCTACCGGGGCACGCGCTACTCGCAGGATTACGTCCACACCCTGCTCATCCTCGGCACCGTCGTCACGCTCGTGATCCTCGTGGTCGTGGGTAACCTAGCGGCGGCGTTCGGTATGTTTGCCGCGTTCTCGATCATCCGCTTCCGCCGCAACGTTGGCCAGTCGCGCGACATCGGCTTCATCTTCCTCGCCATGGGCACCGGTCTCGCCGTCGGCGCCCGCCAGTATGAGCTCGCCGCGGTCACCGTGCCGCTCGTGTGCGCAATCATCTTCGCCCTCTCGCGAGCGAACCTCTTCTCCTCTTTTAAAGGTTCGCACCTCCTGCGGATCCGCGTCGGCACCGACGTCGACTACGACCAGGCCTTCGCCGGTCCGTTCGCGCAGCACCTCGCGCAGCAGTCGCTCAAGTCCGTCGAGACCGTGCAGGCCGGCCTGATGACCGAGCTGCGTTACGAAGTCACCCTGAAGGACGGCGCCGGCGTCGGTGAATTCGTCCGCGCCCTCCAGGCTGCCAACGGTAACAACCGTGTGCTGCTCACCTGCGTCGGCGAACAGAGCGTCGTCGAGGCGGAGTGAGAAGGTAGGGGCGCGACTGCGTCGCGTCCGTTCGTAGCGTCACTCACGTCAGCCGGGCAAGCCATCGGACCTCATGAAGTACCTCCGCCCACGGACGCCACGCAGTGGCGCCCCTACCCGAGACAGACTTCAGAGGTTAGCGGAGGCGATGTCATCGCATCACTACCCAAACAACAAGGGCGCCTAACGGCGCCCTCTTTATTTACTGGCCCTAGCCCTGTCCCTAGCCCTGGCGGGCTTCGCCCGCCTCAGTCTCCGCCCTTGGAAGGCTTACCGGTGGAGGAGAAGAACTCCTTCACGCGGGCGCGGAGATAGTCGCGGTTGAGTTTGGCGATGACGTCGAGCGTGATGCTCTTCGGGCAATGCGCCTGGCACTCCCCGTAGTTGGTGCAGTTACCAAAACCGGCTTCGTCCATGGTCTTCACCATCGAGAGGGTGCGGCGATCGCGTTCGGCCTGACCTTGCGGCAGGATGTTGAGGTGATTGATCTTGGCGCCGACGAAGAGCATCGCGGACCCGTTCTTGCAGGAGGCGACGCAGGCGCCGCAGCCGATGCATTCCGCGGCGTCCATAGCCTCGTCGGCGACGGGCTTAGGTACGGGGATGTTATTGGCCTCAGGGGCGGAACCAGTGCGGACGGTGATGAAGCCGCCGGACTGGATGACCTTGTCGAAGCCCGAGCGATCGACGGCGAGGTCCTTGAGCACCGGGAAGGCGCGGGCGCGCCATGGTTCGACGGTAATCGTCTCGCCATCGCGGAAGTTGCGCATGTGCAGCTGGCAGGTCGTCACGCCGGGAATCGGGCCGTGCGGCATACCGTTGATCGTCATCGAGCACATGCCGCAGATCCCTTCGCGGCAGTCATGGTCGAAGGCGAAGGTGTCCTTGCCCGCCTTGATGAGCTGCTCGTTGAGCATGTCCATCATCTCGAGGAAGGAGGCCGAGGTCGGCACGGCGGCGAGGGAGTGCTCCTCGAAGGCGCCCGGCTGGCCGCGGCGCTGACGCCAGACGCGCAGCTTAAGCGCGAGGGTTTGTTCTTTTCCGTTGTCCTGGACCATGGTGATTACTTGTAAGAGCGGGTGGATAGTTGGGTCTCCTCGTAGACGAGGGGCTCGACGTGGCGGGCCGGCAGTTGGCCTTCGCCCTGCCATTGCCAGACAGCGGCGTGGGCGTAATGCGCGTCGTCGCGCTTCGCTTCACCGGCGTCTTGGAATTCGGTGCGGAAGTGGCCACCGCAGGACTCTTCGCGGGTGAGCGCGTCGAGGCACATCATGATGCCGAAATCGAGGAAGTCGGCGACGCGGCCGGCGCGTTCGAGCTCGGGGGCGAGCGCGTCGCCAGAGCCGACGACCTTCACGTTCTCCCAGAAATCCTTCTTGAGGGCCTGGAGGTCACGGATGGCCCCTTCGAGGCCAGCCTTGTCGCGGGCCATGCCGCACTGCTCCCAGGTGATCTTGCCGAGGGCCTTGTGGTAATAGCGCGGAGACTTCGTGCCATTGATCGAGAGGAGCTTCGCGACGCGTTCATTGACGTCCTTGACGACGGCCTGGAATTCCGGCGCATCCGTGGAAGGACGGCTGCCGGACTTCTCGCCCGCGAGGAAATCACTGACAGTATAAGGCAGCACGAAATAACCGTCGGCGAGACCCTGCATGAGCGCGGAGGCGCCGAGGCGGTTGGCGCCGTGGTCGGAGAAATTGGCTTCACCGCCGACGAATAGGCCGGGGATGTTTGACTGCAGGTTATAATCCACCCAGAGGCCACCCATCGTGTAGTGCACGGCGGGGAAAATGCGCATCGGCTGCTTGTAAGCGTTCTCGCCGGTAATGTTCTGGTACATGTCGAACAGGTTGCCGTAGCGGGCGCGGATCTCGGACTCGCCAAGGCGCTTGATCGCGGCGGAGAAGTCGAGGTAGACACCGAGGCGCTTGCCGTCGACCAGCTGGCCGACGCCGCGACCTTCGTCGCAGACTTCCTTGGCGGCGCGGGAGGCGATATCGCGCGGGGCGAGATTACCGTAGCTTGGGTACTTACGTTCGAGGAAATAATCGCGCGCATCCTCGGGGATTTCGGAGGCGGGCTTGGCGCTATCGGCCTTATTCTTCGGCACCCAGACGCGGCCGTCGTTGCGGAGCGACTCGGACATCAGGGTGAGCTTGGACTGGTCTTCGCCATGCACCGGAATGCAGGTCGGGTGGATCTGCGTGTAGCAGGGATTGGCGAAGCCGGCGCCACGGCGGTGGGCACGGAACGTCGCGGTGACATTGCAACCCTGCGCATTCGTCGAGAGATAGAAAACATTACCGTAGCCGCCGGTGCAGACCACAACGACGTCGGAAGCCCAGGACTCCACCGCGCCCGTGACGAGGTCGCGCGTGACGATGCCCTTGGCCTTACCGTCGACGAGCACGAGATCGAGCATCTCATGACGCGTGTACATCTTCACCGTGCCGAGACCGATCTGGCGGGAGAGCGCCGAGTAGGCACCGATGAGGAGCTGCTGGCCGGTTTGGCCGCGAGCATAGAAGGTGCGTGAAACCTGCGCGCCGCCGAAGGAACGATTGGCGAGGAGACCTCCGTATTCGCGGGCGAAAGGCACACCCTGCGCGACGCACTGGTCGATGATGTTCGTCGAGACTTGGGCGAGGCGGTAGACATTGGCTTCGCGGGCGCGGTAGTCGCCGCCCTTGATCGTGTCCTGGAAGAGGCGGCGGACACTGTCGCCGTCGTTCTGATAGTTCTTCGCGGCGTTGATGCCACCCTGCGCGGCGATCGAGTGGGCGCGGCGCGGGCTGTCCTGATAGCAGAAGCAGGAGACTTCGTAGCCCATCTCGGCAAACGAGGCGGCGGCGGCGGAGCCGGCGAGGCCGGAGCCGACCACGATGACGTGGTATTTGCGGCGGTTGGCTGGGCTCACCAGGCGGAGCTTCGCCTTATGGTTATTCCACTTGTCGGCCAGAGGGCCGGCGGGAGTCTTCGGGTCGAGATTCATGGG
>JBEEKW010000003.1:0-60418 GCA_041168485.1 Verrucomicrobiota bacterium | reverse complement strand
AGGGTGCCGGAGCGGGAGACCACGCCGACGTTACCACGCATGTGGATGTAGCCCGGAGCGATACCGATGCGGCAGCCGCCGGAGGACTTGTCTCCGCGACCAGGGGTCACGATGCCGGGGCAGTTCGGTCCGATGAGGCGGGTGCGACGACCAGCCATGGCGCGCTTGGCGCGAACCATGTCACGGACCGGGATGCCTTCCGTGATGGCTACGGCGAGATCGAGATCGGCGTCGAAGCATTCCAGAATGGCGTCGGCCGCGAAGGGCGGGGGGACGAAGATTGCGGAGACCGTGGCGCCGGTCTGCTTAGCGGCTTCGGCGACGGTGTTGAAGATCGGGACCTTCTTACCGGCGTGTTCGAAGACCTGGCCGCCCTTGCCCGGAGTAACGCCGGCGACGACCTGTGAGCCGTAGTCGAGCGATAGGCGGGCGTGGCGCGCGCCGAAATCGCCCGTGATGCCCTGGACGAGGATACGCGTATCTTCTTTAACGAGAATAGACATGAGAGTGTGCTGCGAGGGGTTACTTGGCGTTGACCAGCTTCACGATCTTCTGGGCCGCGTCGGCCATCGAATCGCCCGCCACGATGGTGAGGCCCGAAGCGGCGAGGGTGGCCTTGCCAGCTTCGACGTTGTTGCCTTCGAGTCGGACCACGAGGGGGAGCTTCAGGCCGGTTTCTTTGACCGCTTCGATGATGCCCGTGGCGATCACATTGCAGTCCATGATGCCGCCGAAGATGTTCACTAGGATGCCCTTCACGTTGGCGTCTCCCAGGATGATTTTGAAAGCTGCCGTCACTTGGTCCTTCGTTGCGCCGCCGCCGACGTCGAGGAAGTTGGCTGGGCTGCCGCCGAAGTGCTGGATGATGTCCATTGTGGACATTGCGAGGCCGGCGCCGTTGACGAGGCAAGCGATATTGCCGTCGAGGGCGATGTAGGAGAGGCCGAATTTGGAGGCCTCGATTTCCTTGGCGTCTTCTTCGTTCAGGTCGCGGAGGGCGACCACGTCAGGGTGACGGAAGAGGGCGTTGTCGTCGAACGACACCTTGGCGTCGAGGGCGAGGAGCTTGCCTTCCTTCGTGACCAGGAGTGGGTTCACTTCGACCATCGCGCAATCCTTCTCCCAGTAGAACTGGTAGAGCTTCGTCACGAGCGTGACGCACTGCTTGAAGAGGTCGCCCGAGAAGCCGAGCGAGAAGGCGATCTGGCGGGCCTGGAAAGCCTGAAGGCCGACGGCCGGGTCGACCTGCACCTTGAAGATCTTCTCCGGGGTGTGGTGGGCGACGTGCTCGATTTCCATACCGCCTTCAGTCGAGGCGACGATGACCGGGAGGGACGTCGCGCGGTCGAGAAGGATGGCGAGGTAGTACTCGTCGTCACGGCCGTCCGGGCGCTTGCCCAGGTTGGCGGCTTCCGTGAAATAGATCGTCTGGACCTTGCGGCCGGCATCGCCCGTCTGCGCGGTCACGAGGGTGTTGCCGAGCATCGCCTTCGCGTTGTCGAGGGCCTTCTCTTTGGTCGGGGAGAACTTCACGCCGCCTTTGAAGCCATCGGTGAAAGTGCCTTTGCCGCGGCCACCGGCGTGAATTTGGGATTTCACCATGATGCCACCGGAGGTGTCGATCTTGGCGAGCGCGCCTTCAAATTCGGCGGCAGAGGTGACCGCCACGCCCTTGGGCACGGCGACGCCGAACTGAGCGAACAGTTCTTTGGCTTGGTATTCGTGAATGTTCATGAAACGGGACGGAGACTGCCGATTAACCCTTCAATTCAGCATCCTTAGCCTTGAGGTTCTTTTCGATCTCGGCCGTGAAGTTATCGGTGTGGGTCTGAATCTCCTTTTCGGAGCGCTTCAGTTCGTCGTCGGTGACGAGCTTCTCCTTGTTGCCCTTCTTGAGGATTTCGAGGGCGTCGCGGCGGGCATTGCGCACGCGAACTTTGCCTTCTTCGGCCATCTGCGTGGCGCGCTTGGCGAGCTCGAGGCGGCGTTCGCCGGAGAGGGAGGGGACCGGGCAGCGCATGAAGTTGCCCTGCGGGACGGGGTTGATGCCGATGTTGGCGGCCATGATGGCCTTGCGGATGTCATCCATCACGCCCTTGTCGAACGGCTGCACGACGATCGTCTGCGCGTCGGGGGTGGTGATGGCGGCCATGTCCTTCAGGCGCTGCGTCATGCCGTAGGCTTCGACGTGGACCTGGATGTTTTCAATCATGCCCGGCGAGGCCTTGCCGGTGTGTAGCGTGGCGAATTCGTGCGAGGTGTGGTCGACCGCCTTCTTCATGGCGTTGCCGCCTTCGGCGATGAGTTTCTTGAGGTCCATGGGATAGGGTGGGGGTAGGGTTTGTTATTGGAAAATTAACCGACGAGCGTGCCGATACGCTGGCCGAGGACGGCCTTCTTGACGGCGCCCTTCTCGGACATCGAGAGCACGATGATCGGGAGCTTGTTGGCTTCGCAGAGCGAGAACGCTTCGGCGTCCATCACGCCGAGGCGCTTCTGGAGGGCTTCGGCGTGGGAGACGCGGTCATAGCGCTTGGCGTCTTTGTGCTTCATCGGATCCTTGTCGTAGACCCCGTCGACCTTGGTGGCTTTGAGGATCGCGTCGGCGCCGATCTCGTTAGCGCGGAGGGCGGCGGCGTAGTCGGTCGTGCAGTACGGGTTACCCGTGCCGGCGACGAAGATGACGATGCGTCCGCGTTCGAGGTGGCGAGTGGCGCGGCGTTGGATGAAAGGTTCGGCGATACGGTCCATCGGAATGGCTGTCATCACGCGGCACTCCAGCCCGGCCTTCTCGAGGCGGTCCATGAGGGCGAGGCCGTTGATGACCGTGGCGAGCATGCCCATGTTGTCGCCTGTGGTGCGGTCGGTGCCGTTGGCGCGTGCACCAGCGAGGCCGCGAAAAATATTGCCGCCGCCGACAACGACCGCGACCTGGGTGCCGACCTTCTGGATCGAGCGGAGCTCTTCGGCGAGGCGGTCGAGGACGGCGCTGTCAATGGAGGCGCCGGTCGTGTCATTACGCAGGGCTTCGCCGCTGATCTTCAGCACGATACGACGGTACTTCGGCTTCTTGGAGGTGGAGGCGGGCATACAGGGGAAATGAGCCTAAGAATCCCCAGCGTCAACCCCGCCTTGGTCTCGCTTGACTCCGACCCATGAGTCGCTGTTCAGTCGGGGTGCGCAGACCCGTGGTGTAATGGTAGCACAGGAGTTTTTGGTTCTCCTTGTCGGGGTTCGAATCCCTGCGGGTCTACGCTCCTTCTGGGCGGTCCGTCTGCCCAAAAAAGAACCCCGGCAAGCCGGGGTTCGATGCGTCGCCTGGAAGGGCGGCTTAGGCGCGACCGAGGTATTCCTTGTTCTCGGTGCTGACCTTGATCTTCTCGCCCTGCTTGATGAAGAGCGGGACGTTGACCTGGAGGCCGTTTTCGCAGGTGACCGTCTTTTGGACGTTACCGGCGGTATCGCCCTTGACGGCGGGCGGGGCTTCGAGGACTTCGACGATGACGGAAGGGGGGAGGTCGACGGTGATCGGCTTATCTTCGACGAAGAGGACCATGTAGGAGGTGCCCGAGATCAGGAACTCCTTGGAGTCGGCGAGGGAGGCGGCCGAGATGTAGTATTCCTCGTTGGTGCTGGTATCGACGAAGACGTAGCTGCCGTCGGCCTCGTAGGACATTTCAAGGGACTTGGTGCTGTTGTCGAAGACGTCGAAGCTGACTCCGATGCCGCAGCGGACCGGGATCTTGGCGCCAGTCTTGATGGAGCGGAGTTCCATCTGGACGTAGGAAGCGTTGTTCGGGGGGGTGCGAACGAGGCACTCGAGAACGATGCAGAGCTCACCATTGTAGCTCATGATGTTCTTCTTCTTGATACGGTTGACGGGTAGGGAGGCCATGGGAGTAAGGGCGAACACAAGCGGACGCCTTCGGGACGGTCAAGCCGGACTTGCCCGAAAGGAGGGGGAGAGGTGTTTCGCCCTGTAAAATAGGCGTGTGGGGACTGCCTCCGACTTACTCGAGCGTGAACAGGACCCCGCCGATCTGGGTGATCTTCATCTTGGCGGCGGTGCTGCCCGCGGCGGTCGCTACGGCCGTTGCTCCATTCGAGCCTTCGACCGAAGCGCCGTCGACGGCTTCCACTTCGAAGCCGGTGTAAAGGGTGATCATCTTCGAGTAGAGCTGTTGCAGCTCGGCCTTGGACGTCACGACCATTTCCACGGTCTTGGCGTGGGTGGTGTTCGGGTAGGTCTTTACGACGAGGTCGCCAGTGCTGTTGCTAACCACGTTATTGACCTTCGATTCGATGATGGCGAGCGGGCCAGGGATCGGGAGCTTGCTGGCGTCTTTCGGGTCGAGGCCGCGGTTCTCGGAGTTTGCGGCGCTGGCGCGGTTGGCGCGGTTGGCGACGTCGGACGTCCCCGGCGGGCGGGTGTTATAGATGCGAAGTTGCTGGTTCGAGTCCTTCATATCGATGACGACTTCGGCGACGATGAAGGAGCCGGTGGTGTATTCCTGGAAGGAGATCGACAGGATGGCGTCCGCGCGGCCGTAGAAGGCCATGTCGGTCTTGTTCACCTTGATGCCGAAGATGCCTTGGTTGCGGATGGCCTTCTTGGTCATTTGAAAGGCGTCGGCCTGAGGGGCAAGGACGGCGATCGCAAGCAGGGCGGCGGCGAGGGCTTTAGGGCTCATGGCGTTAATCCTTTACCCACGGGGGTGCCGAAGCAAGATTACAACCGATGCTGAGCTGCCAGAATCTCACCGTGCAAGCGGGTAACGACGGCCCCGTCATCCTCGACGGCGCCAACGCCCGCTTCCTTCCCCGCGGCCTCAATGCCGTCATCGGGCCTTCGGGTTGCGGCAAGACGACCTTGATGAAGGCCATCCTGGGCATCCTGCCGTCGACCGGTGAAGCCTGTCTCGCCGGTCAGCGCATCACCTGTACTGAAGACCTTGTCGGCAAGGTCGGTTTCGCCCCGCAGTTCACTGCGGCTCAGCCCCAGCTGACCGTCGCCGAGTCCTTGGCTTACGCCCTCGAACTCGCCGTGCCGGACGCCGCCGAGCGTGCCCATCGCCTAGAGTCTGTCTTGGGCGTCACGGGCCTGGCCCCGCACCGCGATAAGCGGGTCTCAGCCCTTTCCGGGGGTCAGTTACGCCGTCTTTCGCTCGGCCTGGAACTTACCCTCGATCCGCCCTGCATGGTGTGCGACGAGGTTACGTCCGGCCTCGATCCTCAATCCGAGGACCAGATCCTCGCGTTGCTGCGCGACCTCGCCGAGACGAACCACAAGAGTTTCGTCTGCATCATTCATAATCTCGGGAAGCTCAACCAGTTCGACTGGGTCACGGTCGTCTATCAGGGCGACGTGGTCTTCCAAGGCTCACCGGACGCGCTGCTCGGCTATTTCGGTATCCCCGATGGCCTGCGTCTCTATGAGGTACTGAACGCCTCGGACCTCGCCACCTGGCGCGATCGCTGGGCCATCCATCAGGCCGAACATCAGGATTCCTATGAGGTCGCCGTCGCCAAGGTCGGCGCGCCTGCCGTGCTCGAATCGCTGCCGGAACCCTCGGTTCCTAATGGCGTCTCGCAGTTCACGACGCTGCTTTCCCGTCGGCTCAAACTCTTTTTCCGCGACACTGGCTACCTTGGCCTGACGCTCGCGATCACGTTCGGCTTCCCGCTCCTCGTGATCATCTTCAACCTCGATGGCGTCTGGGATGTCCTGAAGATTCCGATGGACCGCAATACCGCGTCGATGGCGGAGGTGCAGCAGGCGCTCAAGGTGCAGATGTCGAACGCCCAGCTCGCCGGCCTTGCTGCTGGGCTGATCATGTTCCAAGTCATCCTGCTTACGCTCATGGGCGCCAATAACGGCGGCCGCGAGATCTCCGCCGAGCGCATGCTTTACGAGAAAGAGCGCATGACGGGCCTGCGTCCGTGGGCCTACGCGTTCTCCAAGATCGTCTTTGTCTCCCTCGTGGCAATTTTCCAAGGGGTCTGGATGTGCCTGTTCGTAAAGTTAATTTGTAACTTCCCCGGACCTTGGGCGGAGCAGCTCGCCATCCTCGCCGCTAGCTGTGTCTCCATGTCAGTCGTCTGCCTCGGCTTTTCGGCCATGCTGACTTCTCCGGAGAAATCCTCGTTGCTCTCGATCTACCTCGTCGGTTTCCAGTTGCCGCTCTCCGGGGTGGTCCTGGCTTTACCCGCGGCGCTGACCTGGGTCTGCCGGCCTTTCATCAACTCCTATTGGGGTTGGTCCGGCTATATGAAGTCGATGATGGAGCAGCCGCTTTACGACGCCTACACGGCCAGCATGCCCAATCAAACCGCCTATGTGGCCAGCACCACTGAAGGCTTGGCAGTCCTGCTGATTCAGGGCCTGTTTGGGTTCTGCCTCGTCGTGTACGGTTGCCAGCAGAAGCGTTGGAACTGAGGGCTAGGCTAAACCCCCTAGGCCGATTTGGGGCGGGTTATTTCCCTTATAAGGGAAATCGCTGGAACAAACCTCAAACCTCCTTAGGATTGGGGAAGGTCAGACCCCACCCATTTTCATGTCCAAAATCAACCCTCTCTTTTTCGCTCTCGGCATCCCGGTCGTCGTGATCGTGATTCTCGTCGCGATTGTCGCCCCGCGCATGGGCGGCGGCGGTAAGTTCGCCGAGCTCACGCCTTTTTCCGTCGATGCTTACCGCAAGGATTGGGCCACGCTCCAGGGCAACTCCTACCGCCTCGACTGTCAGGTCGAGCAACAGCTCGCCTTTGTCGAAGGGCGCGGGCGCGTGCTCGCCGTGAAACCTATCGAGAAGGACCCAACCCGTCCCTCTGGCCGTATCCCCATCTTCGTCCCCGCCGGCTCCGCCGATTCCTTCGAGGTCGGCCAGCGCTTCAAGTGCAAGCTGCGCGTCACCCGCGACCTCCTGGTCGTCGAAGCCCTCGAACGTTTCTGAACCTTTCCCCCATGCGTCACTCTCTCTTCAGTCTCTTCGGTTGGTGTGCGTTGACCGTGCTCGGGTTCGCCCAAGCGCCCCCGCCTGGAGCCACCGTGAACAGCGGCGGCACGGCCGGCGATTACAAGAGTTCGTCCGCCGAAGGCGGCGCCGACCGCGTCTTCAACGTCAACAGCGACTCCGTGGACATGGAGAATGGCACCATGCAGTGGAAGGGTACGACGATGAACCTCGGCAACTCCCGCGCCGTCCGCGCGCGTTTCGAGCGCTACCTCGCCGCGCCGACCGATAACGGCGATATGAAGCGCTATGTGGCGCTTCTCGACCAGATCCAGTTCCTGCTTTCGGCCCAGTCCATCAACCAGGATAACTATTACCGCAACCAGCAAGAGGCCTTTAATCTTTTGTTCAAGGCGGCGGAATACGACATCGACGCCAACAACTCCCTCACCATCGCCTCCCAAGTCCAGAAGATTTGGGTGATGAAACAGGAGTTCCGTCAGATCGAAATCACCAAGAATCAAATGGAGACCCTGCGGAAGGTGCAGGAAGGCATCATCATCAACCGTGCCGATAACATCGAGGCGGCAAATGACGCCCGTTCAGAGGGGGGATCCAAGTCGAAGCCGCTTGGTAAGTCTTCCAGTGGTACCACTGAGCTCGGCTTTAAGGTGAAGGATGAGGCCCGAACCCAGGCGCAGATCTTGGCTAAGGATGCCGAACTGCTCGCGCTCGGACTCAAAGCGAAGATCGAGTTCCAGTCCCAGATGGTCTCCTTCCTGATGGCCCGCCGCTATCGCCACTCGCTGATCACGAGTTCTTTCTACCGCGTGCTTTTCAAGGGTGGCAGCCAGAACATCGTCGTCGGTGCCAAAGAAGTGAAGGAGTTCTTCCCCATCTCCGACTTCGTACCGACGCTGGAGTCCTTCGACATGCTTTCCCGTGAGGCGATCAAGGATACGTCCAAAGGTATGCAGACCGTCGACGATCTGGTGAAGCAGGGTGAGCTCTACGGCGCCTTCGAGCGATTACAGGAGACGTTCTTCCTTGGTGAGTTCGAGCCCGTCGTGATGTCCTACCCGCAGGAGAAGAAGCGCGAGATGCTCGCCCTCTGGAAGGATCTCCGCGAACTCCAGCGGCTCGGAGACGAGCGCGACCTCGGCAGTGTCGAAGGCTACGTCAATAAGGTCCGCGGTCGGGCCCGCGACTTCCCGGGCGCCCCGATCCTCTCGAAGGTTACCAACGCGATGAACGCCTCGAACATGTCCCTGCTTTCCGCCAAGGGTGCCGCTTTGGCCGGTGATAACGCCAAGGCTGAGGCCGCTCTGGAACGTGCCGCCAAAATTTGGCCCCAGAATCCCGGCGTCAAGGACTTCGCCACGCAGGTGGTGAGTCGCCAGGACACGCTGGCCCAGAAAATCCCGGAATTCGACCGTCTCATGACGGAGTCGAAGTGGCGCGACATCTACAACAAGAAGTTGGAATACGCCTTGGCGCTGGCCCAGGATAAGGAGCGCTCCGAGAAGCTTCGCAAGGTTGTCAACCGCGTCGGCGAGCTCGACGCCAACATCCAGAAGGCCTCCGTGCTGGCCACGCAGAACAATCCCTACCTCGCGTGGGACGTCATCGTCGAGGTGTACAAGACGGAGTCCGACGACATCGTGCTTGCGAAGACCCGTTCCGATATCGCTCCGCTGGTCGCCAATTACGCCCAGCTCATCGGCCATGCCGAGAAGCTCGAGAAGGACGGCGCCGAAGCGGCTGCGCTTACCGCCTGGCTTTCCGCGCAGGACCTGAACCCCGCTTCGCCCGCCTGTGGAGCTGCGGTCAAGCGTCTGGCGAAATCCGTGGCCGAGAGCGCCGTGATCCGTTCCGCAGGCTCCGTGCCCGCCCCGCCCCCTGCGCCTGCTGCCGACGACGAAGTTCCAGTGCCGGCAAAGAAGTAAGCCTTACCAGAGGCTGACCGGATTATCTTCCAAGGGATCGACCACCGTGATGCGGAGGTCGGTTTTTTGGTCGCGTACCTCGTTCATCAGGGCGTCGACGATAATGGTGCGGTTGCATTCCTTGCTGAGGTGGCCGAGGTAGAGTTCCGTCGTCTGCCATTCGCGCAGGCCGAGCAGGAGGTCTTTCGTCTGGATATTCGAGAGGTGGCCGAAGTTACCGCGGATGCGCTGCTTGAGCGAGGCTGGGCGCTTGGAGAGATCGAGCATTTCGTCGTCGTAGTTCGCCTCGAGCACGAGGATGTCGGCGAGCGCGACGTGGTGTTTCACGACCGGCGTGGCGTGACCGAGGTCGGTCAGCCAGGTGAGGCGTTTGGCGGGCCGGGCGTCTTCGGCAGGTAAATCAAAAGCGAAGCCGACCGGGTCGGCCGCGTCATGCGGGATGGGAATTGAGGTGACCTGGATGCCGCGGAATTCGAAGGTCGTGCCAGTCTCAAAGAGCTGCCAGTCCGGCTGAGACTTAAACGAATCCTTCATGCGTCGGGCCGTCTCGCGGTTAGCGAAGACCTTCAACATCGGATTCTGGCGGAGCAGGGCAGGCAGGCCGACGCAGTGGTCGGAGTGCTCGTGGGTGATGAAGACCGCGTCGAGGGCACGGGCCTCGATGCCGAGCTTCTGCAGCGAAGCCTCGAGGCGGGGGCCCTGGAATCCTGCGTCGAGCATCATGCGCGTGCCGCCCGCTTCCAGTAGGGAGCAGTTGCCGGAGCTGCTCGTGCCGAGGATGTGGAAGGCGAAGGCCATGCGGAGGCCGATGCAACCCCGACACGGTGCCGCCTTCAAGCCGCCATTCACCCTTTTCCGCTTGAGGGCGACGGCGACCGGAGGGAAGGTAGGTCATCCCGCCATGCCTTCCCTTCCTCGCGTCATCAGTATCATCATGGGGGGCGGTCGTGGCTCCCGCCTCTATCCCCTGACCAAGGACCGCTGCAAGCCGGCCGTACCGCTCGCCAGTAATTACCGCCTGGTCGACATCCCGATCAGCAATTGCCTGAACTCTGGCTTCAACCAGATCTTCGTCCTGACGCAGTTCAACACGGCGTCCCTCCACAAGCACATCCAGCAGACCTATAAGTTCGACGGTTTTGGCCGTGGGTTCGTCGATATCCTCGCTGCCGAGCAGACGGGCGACAAGGAGACCTGGTATCAGGGTACGGCTGACGCGGTCCGCCAGAACCTGCATCACTACAATCTGAAGGACGAGGACCTGGTACTCATTCTTTCCGGCGATCAGCTTTACCGCCTCGATTTCGACGAGCTCGCTCGCCAGCACATCGAGAACGCCGCCGACGTGACCATCGCCGCCAAGGCCATGCCTTCCGACCAGGTCAGCGCCCTCGGCGTTATGCGCGTCAATGCCGACCTCCGGATCGTGGAGTTCGTCGAGAAGCCGAAGGATCCGGCGGTCATCTCCTCCCTCGTCCTCGGTGGTAACGCCCGCACCCGCCTGTCCGACAAGTCCGCTACGCCTTACTGTCTGGCCTCGATGGGTATCTACCTCTTCTCCGGCAAGGTCATGCGCGAGGCTCTGGCTGACCCAGCCCAGACCGACTTCGGTAAGGAAGTCATCCCCGGCCTGCTCGCCTCGAAGCGCATGATGGCCTACGTTTTTGACGGTTACTGGGAGGATATTGGTACCGTCGGTTCCTTCTGGGAGTGCAACCTCACCCTCACCGACCCGGTACCCCCGTTCGATTTCTTTGACGGTCAGAATCCGGTCTACACCCACTCCCGTTATCTCCCTCCGGCCAAGCTCAATGGCGCTCGTTCGCAGCGCGTCCTGATGGCCGATGGCGCCATTGTCGATGACTCCGAACTCAGCCGTTGCGTCATCGGCGTCCGCTCCGTCATCCGCGGCGGTTCCCGCCTCGAGAATGTGGTCATGATGGGTGCCGACACCTTCGAGCGTCCGCATGATCTCGCTAAGAATAACTCCCTCGGTCGTCCTGATATCGGCGTCGGCCCCAACTGCCTCATTCGCAACGCCATCATCGACAAGAACGCGCGTATCGGCGCCGGCTGTCGCCTCGCCCCGACCGGCCTGCCCGAGAAATGGGAGACCGACGCCTTGTTCGTCCGGGATGGCGTGATTGTCGTCAAGAAGGGCGCCATCGTTCCGCCTGGGACGATTGTCGGGGAATGAATACCTACGCCCGGACCTACTGGTTCACCTGGGCGTTCCTCGTCATCGCGGCCGCTTTGACGGGCGTGGCTTCGTTGAAGTCCGCCTTCTTCGGCGGGCTTTTCGCGGCACTGCTGTCGGCGTTACTCTCCAAGGTCTATGAGCGCGCCGGTCCTCGTTATGCGCCGCTCATCGGCGCCACCGCCGGCCCCCTCTGGGTGATTGCGATGTACTTTCGGATCCGCTGGTTTGGGTACCCAGAGGATTTCCAGATGGCCCAGTGGACGCTGGGTACGGACATCTCGGTGCATGCGGCTGGCTTTGCCGGTGCGGCGTTGATGACGGCCTTACAGGCTCGCTATGAATTTCCCAAGGCGTTCGGCGGCGGTCTGCTGCTCGCCGCGGCCATGACGGTCGTCCCTTATGGCGCCATTGCTTGGATTGACCATCGTGTGGCCGGCCCGGTCGACCTCGTAGTCCTCGTCTCGGCGGAGGTACCCGTCGGCGAAGGCCCGGTCCGTCGACCCGGTGCGGTGCAGGCTAAGCTGACACCGGACGAAATCCTTTTTCTGAAAGATCGCATGCTGGTCGTCGACGGTCCCGGAGGCGTCGAGGTGGTTGATGAGCAGGGTCGCCGTTATTGGCCATTAGTCCGTCGTCGGCTCGTCTATCCTGGTAATCCCGGAGGTCCGGTCCGGACGGTTCTGTTCATCCTGCCCCCGGGCTTGGTCGCTCCCGAGACCTGGAGTGTACCGGTTCACCAAGACCCGAAGGGCCTCGCGCTCGTCGCCGTCGCAGCACGGAATGAAATAAAATTCTCCGGCGGACCGGTCAGCCAAGCGGTGCGTCTCGACTTATCTTTAGCGGTGAAATCCGGCGAAGATGAGGTCACCTACCAGAACTTGCAGGTCGAAGCCTTCCGGAAATCTCCCCTCGGCGATCTCTACGCGAACGTTCGGACCCAAGGTATCGCTGCCGCGTTTCCCACAAGCCTGATTGATCCGAAGACGCCGGTTAAGTCAGAGGAGAAGGCCAAGCCTCGTCGGCCGAGCTTCGGCGCTGAGCCTGCGACCAAGTAGGCGCGGTCAGGTCGTCGAGCTCAGGAAGTCGCGGTGTAGGCCGGCGTAGGCTCCTTGCAGGGCGAGGAGTTCTTCGTGCGTGCCGCGTTCGACGATACGTCCTTCGTCCAGAACGATAACGCAGTCGGCGCGCCGAATCGTGCTGAGGCGATGGGCGACCACGAAGCAGGTACGGCCCTTCATCAGGCGGGCGAGGGCGACCTGAAGCCTGGCTTCCGTGAGGGTGTCGACGGCGCTGGTGGCTTCGTCGAGCACAAGGATGCGCGGGTTGGCCAGCAACGCGCGAGCGAAGGCGACGAGCTGCTGCTGGCCCATCGAGAGCCCGCGTCCCTTCTCGGAGCAGGGCGTATGGATGCCGGCTGGGAGGTCTTCGATTAGGTCGAGGCAGTCGAGGTCGCGGAAGGCTTGCCGGATCTCCTCGTCGGTCGCGTCCGGGCGAGGCGACTTCACGTTCTCCGCGATTGTCCCCGCAAAGAGGAAGTTCTGCTGGAAGACGAAGCCCATCTGACGGCGCAGGGTCTCCTGGCGGATATCAGCGAGGTCATGTCCGTCGACCAGCACCTGACCCGCGAGCGGTAGCTGGAACTTCGCCAATAGCCCAATAATGGTGGACTTGCCGGAGCCGGTATGGCCGACGAGTGCGACGACCTGCCCGGGCTGGGCGACAAAAGAGATACCATGCAGGACAGGGCGGTCCGGGATGTAAGCGAAGTGAATATTCCGGAACTCCACGTGGCCTTTGAGCGCTGGGCATTCGCCCGCCGTCGGTTTATCCGTCCAGGCCGGCGGCGTGTCGAGTAGCCGGAAGTAGCGTTCCGCACCAGCCATCGCGAGGGTCGCTTCAGACAGCTGCGTGCCGATGATGGTGATCGGCGAGAAGAACAGGTCGGCTAGGAAGAAGAAGGTCACGAGGTCGCCGAGGCTCGTCCCGGTTCCAGAAAGCGCAGCCCAGCCCCCAACGCCGATGAGCGCAGCCATGAAGCCCTGCGCGTTAAGTTCGAGTAGTGGCAGGTAGAGCGACGTGAGGCTGGCGGTCTTCACGACGTTATCAGCGAGGCTACGAACGAGACGGGTGAAGATGCCGGCGTTGGTATCCTCGCGGGCGAAGCCCTGCGTCACGCGGATGCCTTGCACCGTCTCGGCGAGCGCGGAGGTCACGCGGGAAAAGGTCTCCTGCTGGACGCGTGAGGCGTGCAGAATTTTGCCGCGGAAGAAGCCATGCACGAGCAGCAGGCAGGGCACGATGGCCAGCAGGACGAGGAACAGTTGCGGATTGGCGAGCAACATGAGCGCCGCTGCGCAGGCCATCTGGCCGAAGGAGACGAACGAGATGAAAAAGTTGTTTTGAATTCCATTACGCATCGCCTCGATGTCCGAGATCATGCGACTGATCAGGCTGCCGTGGCGGCGGGCGTGGAAGAACGAGAGCGGCTGCGTGAGCAGGTGGGCCATCAGCTTATCGCGAAGGTCGCGCAGGACGTTCTCGCCGATTTGGTGGGCGAGACGGATGCGCCAGTAAAGGGCAACGTCGGCGACGATGAAGAAGGCCGTGAACAAGGCCAGTGCCCGGAGGGTCGCGGCGCCGTCGCCCGTCGTCACGGGGCCATTGATGATCACGCCGACCAGCCAGGCGAGGCCGGGTAAGGCCATCGCGCGGAAGATGCAGAGCCCGAGCAGGGTATTGCGCTGTAGCCGGTGTGGGCTGGTGAAGGCGAATAGGCGCGCGACGGTCGACCAGCGCAGTGGGAGACGATCGGGCTCTTCTTCGTCGGGGCGGATGCGGCGGACCGCAATCTCGAGGCTACTCTTACTCATGCGACGACTCCCTCCGATTGGACGAGGATGGCTCGGCGGTAGTGGCCGTCCTGGGCCATCAGTTGCGCGTGGGTGCCAACTTGCACCAGCTTGCCATGTTCGAGGACCAGAATCTGGTCCGCACGGCGGAGGGTGCTTAGGCGGTGGGCGACGATGAAGGTGGTGCGTCCGACCATCGCCGCTTCCATCGCTTCCATGATTTCCTTCTCGGTTTCTGGGTCGATGGCTGAGGTCGGGTCGTCGAGCAGAAGCACGGTCGGCTCAAGCAGCAGCGCCCGGGCGATCGCGATGCGCTGGCGTTGGCCGCCGGAGAGGTTGACGCCGCCTTCGCCGAGAAAGGTCTCATAGCCTTCGGGCAGTGCCATAATGAACGCGTGGGCACCAGCGATGCGGGCGGCGCGTTCGATACGCTCCTGGGTGGCGTCGGGGTGGCCGAAGGCAATGTTGGCCGCGATGGTGTTCGAGAAGAGAAAGTTTTCCTGGAAGACCATGCCCACTTGACGGCGGAGTTCCGGGAGCGGCAGGGCACGGATGTCGTGGCCGTCGAGGGTCACGCGCCCCGAGCGCGGGTCGTAGAAGCGGGGGATCAGCGAGAGCAGGGCGGACTTGCCCGCACCGGTGGCGCCGGCGATGGCGATACGTTGGCCGGGCTCGGCGACGAACGAGAGTGCATGCAGCACCGTAGCGTTCTCTTGGTATTCGAAGCTCACGTTCTCGAAGGTCACGCGGCCCAGGAAGCGTCCAGGGGAGGCGGCGCCAGGTTCGGTCGCCACGCCGGGGTCGGTGTCGAGGATTTCGAAGATGCGCTTGGCGCCGGCGAGCGAGACTTGGGCGTTATCGACGACCGAGGCGAGGGTGGTCACTTGGGCGGAGAACTGCTGCAGTAAGCCCGCAAAGGCCACCAGACCGGTGCCTAAGGCGATTTCACCCCGGGCGACCATCCAACCCCCGTAGCCGATCAGGATGGCCATGGAGAGGCGATTGAGGCCGTCGATGACGGGCCAAAAGAGCGCGATCTCGCCGAACACCTTACGCTTCTGGAGGCGGATATCTTCGCTCCAGCCGGCGAAGCGGCCCATCACGCGCGGCTCGAGGGCGAAGCCTTTGACGACTTGGATGCCTTGCACGTTCTCCGAGAAGCCCAGCACCATGCGATCCATCAGCTCGCGGTTCTCCTCGTAGGCCGGCCGTACCTTCCGGGAGAAGCGGATCGCGAACCAGATCTGGAACGGCAGCACCGAGAGGCAAGCGAGCGTCAGGCGCCAGTCGGTGCGCAGCATGTACACCGAGCAGGCGACCAGGGTGATGGTGATGATCGCGAGCTGGAGGACCACGCCTTCGATGAAGAGCCGGATGGCGTGCGCGTCGGAGGTGACGCGATTGATGATCGACCCGCTGGCGTTGGAGTCAAAGAAGCGGAAACTCAGTTGCTGGAGTTTAGCGAAGACCTGCGAGCGCAGGTTGACGACGATGCGGCCGTGCAGAAAGCGGACCGACACCAATCCGAAGACATAAGAGATGATCGCGCGGAGGAGGGCTGCGACGAGGATGCCGGCGCCGAGCCAGACGAACACGGCCTTGTCGGTCGCGTCGGCCGGGACGAAGAAAGGTAGTGGCGGGGCGGGAATTGCCCGGTCGGTGCAGTGGCGGACGAAGTCGATGCCGACGCCCGCGAGGGCGATGACTGCGACGGTCAGGAAGACCACGACCAACTGAAGGCCGAGGAGCTGGAGGCAGTCCGAGCGATACGACCAAGCGATACGCAGTAGCCGCCACAGCGTGGCTTCGCGGCTGTCGGCGGTCGGAGGGTCGGAGGCGGCGGGCATGCGCGTCAGGGCGCAGGCCAACTTAGCGGATCATCTGGCCTTCCCGCGAAGCCTTCTTGCGGAATTCCGCGAGGATGCTGGCGGTGATGGGGCCGGGCTTGCCGGTGCCGATCTTACGGGCGTCGACTTCGATGACGGGGATGACCTCGGCAGCCGTGCCGGTGAGGAAGCATTCGTCGGCGTTCCACACGTCGTAGCGCGTGATGTTCGTCTCGACGGTCGGAATCTTGAGGGCGGCGGCAATCTCGAGGGCGACTTGGCGGGTGATGCCCACGAGGGCGCCAGCGTGGGAGGCCGGGGTGATGAGGCGACCCTTATGGATCAGGAAGACGTTGTCTCCGCTGCACTCTGCGACGTAGCCCTGTTCATTGAGCATGAGGCACTCGTGGAAGCCGTGCTGCTGGGCTTCCATCTTCGCCATGATGTTGTTCAGGTAGTTGAGGGACTTGATCATCGGCGGCAGGGCGGCCGGGCTGATGCGGCGCGTCGGCGCGGTGATGATGCGCATGCCCGTGGCGTAAAGCTCCTCGGGATAGAGCTTGATCGTGTCGGCGATGCAGACGATCGAAGGCTTCGGGCAGTTCTTCGGCGAAAGGCCCAGGTCGCCGAAGCCGCGCGAGACGACGAGGCGGATGTAACCGTCGGTCAGGTTGTTGCGGCGGCAGGATTCGCAGACGATTTCCGCGATCTCCTTGCGAGACCAGGGCATATCGAGACATAGGGCCTTGGCGGACATCTCGAGGCGCTCGAGGTGCTCGTCCAAGCGGAAGACGCAGCCCTGGTAGAGGCGGATGCCTTCAAAGATGCCGTCACCATAGAGGAAACCGTGGTCGAAGACCGAGATCTTGGCCTCAGCCTTGGGGTAGAATTTTCCGTCGATGTAGACTTCCATGGTGGTGAAAAGGTCAAGTTGGGGGGTGGAGGGGGTTTTTTCCAGCCCGAAAGCCCCTATTAGGGCGGTAATCTCCCGGTTCAGACCGCTTCGCGGACGGTCAGGCGGAATTTCCCCGAATCCTCTGGGGCGATCAGGCTGACGGATTCCGCGGTGATGGTGGCACCGAGGAGTCTGCCGAGTTCGGTCGCTAGCTTGGTTCGGGCCGAGGTCAGGGTGTCGCCTTCGGCTTCGGGCAGGAGGAAGAGGTGGGCCGAGCCGTCAGGCTTCTGGCGGAGCTGATAATGGGCGATGCCGCCGATTCCGGCGAAGGCCTGGTCGATCATGCGCGTGGTCAGGTTGCGTCCGTCGGCGCCGCGCAGGGCATCACGTTTGCGTCCGTGCACGCGATACCCGTCCGGGGTGGATTCGACGAAGTCGCCGATCTCATAGCGCAGGAGAGGGAGGTAGGGGTTCGTGAGGGTGGTCACGAGGAGTTCGCCGAATCCTTCGGCGGAGGTGCTTTCGAGTATCGCGGTCTCCGGGCTGGCAAGCATCGCACCGGCGTGTTCGACGAGCAGGTGGCCGGTCTCGCTGGAGCCGTAGAGGTTGATGACGGGCACGCCGAAGACGCGTTCCATAATCGCGCGGTGGACGACGCTGGTATACTCGTAACTGGTCAGGATGAAGCGTAGGGAAGGGAACCGCAGACCGTGGCGTTCGCAGTGAAGCGCGAGCCAGGCCCCGTGCACCGGATCGACATCCAGGAAGGTCGGCGCCCAGTCGGCGACTTCCTTGGCCATGCCGGCGAGCTTTTCTTCGCCGAGCGTGAAGGGAATGCGCGATTGGTTGACGTAGAGGGTGTCCCCTAGAGTCCGCTGATCGAGATTCAGCCAGCGGTTATAGCAGCTCACGCCGCTGCAGCCGGGCGTGGTGAGCACGGCCCGTCGCAGGCTGGGGCTAGTCCCGAAGAGTTCAGCAAGGAAGGGGTTGCGCACCAAGGCTCGCCGTTCTTGTTCGGCCCACCAGGTCTTGCCGAAGACGACACGGACGCTGGCACCAGAAGTTCCAGAAGTGCTTTCTTCTTCGATTAGTCCGCGAGCGAGGAGGCCTTTGAGATCCAAGCCGGATGGAAGGAAGCCCTCAGGCGAATGTTCGCGCAATTGGCTCTTGGTGATGCGCGGTAGGTCGGTGAGGTGCGGCGAAGGGAGGGCGAGTGCGGCCTGCCATTCGGTCGTAGCGTAGAAAGGAACCGTCACCGTTTGCTTGATGGCCTTCTGCGGACATGCCGTGCCGTCCGGTGATACGGCGGCGGGCATGGATGAGTGCGGCATGTGTGCAAGGAGAAGGGATATCCGCTGAAAGCAAAACAACGGGGTCTTTAAACGGCGGATTAGTGCCATATAACGGCATTCGTCCTTGTGGGGGAACTATCATGATTGAATGAGGTCTTTCCTCTTCATAACACCCCTTATGCGATTACCCCGTCGTTCTTTCCTGCGTAAGGCTGCTGTCGCCGCCCTTGGCTTCACGATCATCCCGCGTCACGTGCTTGGCCGCGGCTTCGTTCCGCCGAGCGAGACGCTGAATCACGTCATCGTCGGTTGCGGCGGCATCTCCGCGATGCACTCCGAGCCGCGGATGACGGGCAAGAACCGCATCATCGGGATCTGCGATGTCGACGCCCAGCGCATGCAGAAGAAACTCGAGCGTATTAAGCTAGCCGGCGGCGGCTCGCCGATGACGGCCGAAGACTTCCGTGAAGTCATCGCGCTCCCTGATGCCGACGTTGTCCACGTCTGCACGCCGCCTCACTGGCACGGCGTTATCGCGGCCATGGCTGCCCGTCGCGGCAAGGCCGTCTGGTGCGAGAAGCCGCTGACGCGCACAATCGGCGAAGGCATCGCGCTCAGTCGCGTGGTCCAGCAGACCGGCGTCCCTTTCCGCGTGAATACCTGGTTCCGCCTTAACCGGACGAACTACTACGGCGTCGGTCCGGCCCGCGAGATTAAGCGCGTCGTCGCCAGTGGTGTTCTCGGCGGCCCGTTGACTGTCCGTCTCGCGCCCGTCGGCGGCATCGCCTGGAAGGTGAACCTTTGGACCGGTAAGCCCGATCTCAAGCCCGAGCCGGTACCCGCCCACCTGAACTGGGACATGTACTGCGGTCCCTCGGCGTTGATTCCTTATCACCCGCACCGCTGCCACGGTTCCTTCCGCGGCTATTGGAATTTCGACCAAGGCGGTCTCGGCGACATGGGTCAGCACTTCCTCGATCCGGTGCAGTATTTCCTCGGTAAGGACAACGAATCTCCCGTCACGGTCGAATGCGATGCTCCCGCCCAGGATGCCATGGCTTGCGGCGTCTGGAAGACCGTCACGATGACCTATAAGGACGGCACTCGCATCATCCTTGAGTCCGAACTCGCCGAGCGTAACCCCGAGAATCCCTTCCTCGAAGGCCCGAATGGTAAGCTCTTCGCCGGCATGCGTTGCAGTCGCCCCGAGCTACTGGTCAAGGCCGCCGAGTTTCCGCTCCCGGAATATCAGGAAGACGATTTCGACGTGTGCGCACGCGAGAAGCGTCCGTTCGGCTACGGCGTCAACGAGGCCTTCCGCAGCTCGACGCTCGTCAACCTGGCCGCCCTGTGCGTCCGCCTCGGCCGCAAACTGAAGTTCAAGTCCGACGCCAGTGGCTTCATTGATGATGATCAGGCCAACCACCTCCACTCTCCGGCCTTGCGCGGTAACTGGTCTATCTGAGCGCACCTTACATCATACGACCATGAAGCACCTTTCGCTCTTCCTCGCCTGCGCCGTCTGTCTCGTCGCTTCGGCCGCCGAGGCTCCGTCTGACGCTACCTTTGCCGACCTCGCGGTCGCGGAGAAGCGCCTCGCCGCCCAGCAGGCTATTTTTGATCACTCGCGTTCTTTCATCATGGCTTCGCCTGAAGCCAAGGCTTGGTTCGAGCGCGTCCGTGTCGCCGCCAAATCGTCCGAGAATCCTGAAGTACAGGCCGCCTTGAGCCAAATCCTGCTGCTGGATCCGAATCGCAAGGTCCTCCTGCCACTGAACCCGAAGCAGCCGCAGGTGTATGACGCTCCGGATGGGACCACGCCGGAAACCAAACTCGCCCACCTCGAGCGCCTGCTCGACCTTCGTCGCTCCTCGAAGGAATACCCGCTGACTAGCGAAGAGCTCGTCGCGCTCACGAAGCATGAAGACTTCGCTACCGCCCAGCGTGCTAATCGCTTGCTCCGTCGCATCAGCCCATCCACTGCCGGTCCCATCCTTTGGGAGCGCATGGTGAAATTGACGCAGCGTTCGCAGGTCCAGGAAGTCGAAGATGAGATCCTGCGTCTGCCGACGAGCCTCGGCATCAAACTCCTGCCGGTCGATCCAGTAGAAATGTCCCTCGCGGCCAAGGGAGCCTGGGCTCGTATCGTCGCCGCCCGCGTCAACGGTCAGGGTAAGACCCGCCGTGTCGCCTTCAAAGCGTCGATTCTGCCTCTACTCAAGGGCCCAGCCAACGAGTTGACGGAAGCCGCCTGGGCGGCTGTACCGCGTCTCTTCACTGAAGCCGACCGCGCTGCGTTGACGGAAGCCTCGCTGGGGCTTTCCGAGCGACTGGCGCCCAAGGTGAAAGCCGCGCTCGACGCCCTTCCGGCCAAGTAATCTCCCTGACGCTTGTCGCTTGCCGAGAGGCGGGCGGGGGATTGCTATGTCTCCATGGCGCCTGTCGCGAACAAAGAAGACTCTCCGAACCTGATCCTCGCCGGATTCATGGGTACGGGGAAGTCCGCGCTCGGACGCCAGCTGGCCAAACGTTGGCGCCGCCGTTTCTACGATACCGACGAACTGGTGGAGAAACTGGCCGGTGTTTCGATTGCCGACATCTTCGCTCAGCACGGCGAGGAGCATTTTCGCGCGCTCGAGCGCCAGGTCGTCGAAGGCCTGCTTCCTCCGAACGGTGCCGTCATTGCTTGTGGCGGCGGACTGGTCGTGCCTCCCGGCATGGGCGAGCTCGTCCGTTCCAAGGGAATCGTCGTCACGCTCTTCGCATCGGTCGACACCATCCTGCGGCGCACCGCGGGTAATTCGCGTCGGCCGCTCCTTAAGGGCGACGACCCTGAGGCCAAGATCCGCGAACTCATGAAGAAGCGCGAGCAGGCCTACATGAAGGCCGGTATCGCCGTGTATACCGACGGACGTTCGCTGCAGCAGCTGTGCGTCATCGTCGAGCGCGTCTATGAGCGTGAGGCCCGCGCGCTGCTCAAGTCGCGTCCGAAGTCGGAATAGGCGCGAACGCGTCGCCCGTGGGCGGCTGGTCGCGGAATAATTTCACTACTTCGAGGAATTCAGCGCGATCGGCGTGGAAGGCGCCGAGGCTGGCGAGGTGGGGTGTGGGCACCTGGCAGTCGATGAGGAAGTAGTCGCAGGCCTGCAGGCGGGCGACGAGTGTGGCGAAGCCCACCTTTGACGCATCGGCCTTCTGGTGGAACATCGATTCGCCATGGAAGAGTCGGCCGAGCGCGACGCCATAGAGGCCACCGACGAGTTGGCCTTCCCAGTTGACCTCGACGCTGTGGGCGATTCCCAGGCGGTGGAGTTCGCAGTAGGCCGCGATCATATCGTCGTTGATCCAAGTGCCATTTTGCCCGGGGCGGGGGACTTCGGAGCAGCGGCGCATCACCGTCTCAAACTGGCGGTCGAAGGTGACCGACCAGCCCTTCTTGCGCATGGTCTTCTTGAGGCTATCCGTCAGGCGGAAATCGGCCGGTCGCATCACGAAGCGCGGATCAGGGCACCACCACTTCACCGGCTCACCAGCGGAATACCAAGGGAAGATGCCGGCTCGGTAGGCCGCAATCAGGTGGGGAGCATCCAGCTTCCCGCCGCGGGCCAAGGGCGCGCGGGCGGGGGCTTTCGACGGATCGCCGCGAGTCCATTCCTGCATCGCCGATACCTTCGGCGAGGCGGGAATGGCGGGCAAGGTTAGTCCTTGGTGATATTGTAGACCGACGGAATCGAAATACCGAGCTCAGCGGCGATCTCGCGGACCGGGGCGCCTTTCTTGCGCATGTTCTGGGCCTTGGAGCGCATGCTATCCGAGATCTGGGCGCGGGCGCGGTTTGGGCGAGAGAGCAGCTTGATGAGGCGCTTGGCCAACTCAGGCTTCGAGAGGCTGGCGACTTCGCGTTCGATCAGAGACTGACGTTCGCTATGTTCGTCTTCCCAGGTCTGCACAGCGAGGTCGCGGGCCTTGGAGAGGGCGGCGCGAACGTAGGCGTCTTTCGAGGTGAAGGCGGTCGGAGTTAGGTCGATTTTCATGTAGGAGCGGTCGTGCTTGTTTTTATCCATGGCGGAAGAGATAACTTATTCAAGCGGTGTGAATTCCTCCAACATTTTATAATAAAACGAAATGTCAAACTTTCGTAAAAGTTTTTTCACCCTCAATCATAACCAAGTAAAGTCGCTTTCGCCCTACTTGCTCCACTCGAGCATGCGGCGGAGAGGAATCTCGGCGGCGAGCCGGAGGCCCTCTTCCATCATGATCTCGGGCGAACCATCGCGCAGGCAATCGCGGACCTTTTGCAGGGTATTCATCTTCATGAACTTGCAATCGTTGCAGGAGCAACGATCCGTGGGGGCGGCCACGAACGTCTTGCCGGGCACTTCCTTGCGGAGACGGTGAATCATCCCTGATTCCGTAGTAATGATGATCGTATCGGCCGTCTGTTGCTTGCTCCAGCCGACCATCATTTCGGTCGAACAGACCATGTCGGCCATCTCGCGGACGGCTTCGGTGCATTCCGGATGGGCCACGATGGGGGCGCCAGGGTGCGCGGCCTTGGTGCGGAGCAGGGCGCCGGGCGTGAACTGCACGTGGGCGTAGCAATTACCTGGCCAGAGCTGCATTGCGCGTCCGGTCTTGCTGGAGACCCAGCGACCGAGGTTCTGATCGGGTACGAAGAGGATATTCCGATCAGCGGGCACGCGGTTGACGATTTTCGAGGCGTTGCCGCTGGTCACGATGACGTCGCTGAGCGCCTTCACCGCCGCACTGCAATTGATGTACGCGACGACGTAAAGCGAGGGGTCCGCGGCCTTGGCGGCGGCGAGCTTCGAGGCGGGGCAGGAGTCGGCCAGCGAGCAACCGGCGTTCATGTCTGGCAGGAGTACGCGGCGCGTCGGGTTCACGATCTTGGCCGTCTCGGCCATGAAATGCACGCCGCAGAAAACGATCGTCGACTGCTTCGCCTCAGCGGCCTTGTAGGCGAGGCCGAGCGAATCCCCGACGAAATCGGCGACGTTCTGGATATCCTCGCACTGGTAATTGTGCGCGAGGATGATGGCGTCCTTGGCCTTTTTGAGGGCGATGACTTCTTTCTGCAGATCGGACAGCGGCGTGCCACCGAGGGGCAGGGGAGGGAAGACGGAAGCGGAGGGATAGGGAATCATGGGCGGGCGGCCTTGCGCTTCTGGCAACGTTCGCAGAGCGCGGTGACCTGGAGTTTCTGGGAGATGGGACGCATGCCGTGCTTGGCGGCCACGGCCTTGCCGTACCATTCCATGAACGGGGCTTCGACTTCGACAATCGTTTCGCAGCTTTCGCAGATGAGCTGGGCGCGGAAGGTCGCGCTGCCGGCTTCGGCGAGGTAGTACTTATGATCGCGACCGACATCGACTTCGCGAATCACGCTACTGCCGATGAGAAGGGGGATGGCACGGTAGATGGTGGCACGGGAAACACTGCGGTCGAGGGAGCGGGCCTTCTTGAGGAGATCCTCAGCGGTATAGTGGCCTTGGATGGTCCGCGCGCCCTCGAAGACCGCCATGCGTTGGCGAGTTGCACGCAGCCCCTGTTGGGCGATGAACGCCCGGAAGGCTCCGGATTGCTCCGGCGATTCACTAGCAAGAGGCTTGGCCATGCCGATTTGAGACAGTTTTGATACTGAAACCCCCTCGCGTCAATAAGGGACGCGTCATTGACACCGGGCCTGCAGACCCCTTCATTTACCCCTTTTCCCAAAGGGAAAGGCCCTTCACCTGATGTATCACAATACGGACGATCTTCGCATTCGCAGCCAGCTCCCCCTGCTGACTCCCGCCCTCGTGCTCCAAGAGCTCCCTGCATCCGAGAAGGCGACCGAGGTCGTGGCGACCGCCCGTAAGGATGCCGCCAAGGTCATTTCCGGCCAAGACGACCGCCTGATGGTCATCGTCGGCCCCTGTTCGGTCCACGACACCAAGGCCGCCTTGGAGTACGCCGCCCTCCTGCAGAAGGAAGCCCAGAAGCATGCCGCCGACCTCCTGGTCGTCATGCGCGTCTATTTCGAAAAGCCCCGTACCACCGTCGGCTGGAAGGGCCTGATCAACGACCCGCAGGTCGACGGCTCCTTCCGCATCAACGAAGGCCTGCGCCTTGCCCGCGGCCTGCTCGCGCAGATTGCGGAGATGGGTCTGCCGTCCGCCACCGAATTCCTCGACCCGATTACGCCCCAGTACGTGGCTGACCTTGTCTCTTACGGCGCCATCGGCGCCCGCACGACCGAGAGTCAGATTCACCGCGAGCTCGCTTCAGGTCTGTCCATGCCGGTTGGTTTCAAGAACGGCACCGACGGTTCGATCCAGGTCGCCGTCGACGCCTGCCTCTCCGCTCGTGCGTCCCACTGGTTCCCGTCCGTCACCAAGGAAGGTGTCGTCGCCATTTTCCAGACCTCGGGTAATCCCGACGCTCACATCATCCTGCGCGGTGGTTCCCGCACTGGCCCGAACTACAGTGCCGAATTCGTCACTGACGCCGCGGCCCGCATCCAGAAGGCTGGCCTCAACTCTCGCCTCGTCATCGATTGCTCGCACGGCAACAGCTCGAAGGATCATCGCCGCCAGCCGCTCGTCGCCGCGGACATCGCTGCCCAGGTCGCCGCGGGTTCGCACGTGATCTCTGGCGTGATGGTCGAAAGCCATCTCGTTGAAGGCCGTCAGGACTGGAAGGGCAAGGACGCCTCCACCTACGGTTGCAGCATCACCGACGCCTGTATCTCTTTCCAGGAGACCATCCCGGTCCTCGACGGTCTCGCCGCCGCCGTCCGCGCCCGTCGCGCGATCAAGCAGTCCTGATTTTCCGCCATGAACTCCGTACTCAAGCTCATCCTCGATGGCGAAGCCCTCGACACCGCCCAGATTGGGAAAATCCTCGGCCTTGGCGCCGAAGCCGTGGACCGTGAGCTCGCCGCCTTGCGCCAGCAGGGCGTCCTGCTGGGCATGCGCCCGGTGCTGAACCCGAGCTACGAGTCCGAGCACCGCGTCCGCGCGGTCATCGAGATCAAGATCCGCACCGAAGGCGTCGGCGGCTTCGATGGTATCGCCGAACGTATTTCCAGCTTCGAACAGGTGGAGAGCTGCTATTTGATGTCCGGCGGCTACGACCTTCTCGTCGTCGTCACGGCCGACAACCTCTACAAGGTCGCCGGCTTCGTCCACGAACGTCTCGCTCGTATCGACGGTGTGCAGGGCACTTCGACTCACTTCTTCCTCCGCGCCTACAAGAAGGACGGCTTCATCGTGAACGCCGAAGCTTCCCGCCGCGACCAGCCCTCGGTCAGCCCTTGAGCCCAGCCTGACCATGGATTCCTCAGGCCGTTTCGTGGCGCGACATGTCGCGACCTTGCCCAAATCGGGCATCCGTGACTTCTTCGCCATCGTGTCCAAGATGAAGGACGCCGTGTCCCTCGGCATCGGCGAACCGGATTTCGTCACGCCCTACCATATCCGCGAAGCCGCTATCTCTTCACTCGAGAAGGGGCGCACTTCTTACACGGATAACCGCGGTACCCAGCAGTTCCGCGAGGAGATCTCGCGCTACGTCGCTAAGAACTACGGTCCGGAATACGATCCCGAGACGGAGATCCTCGGCACCATCGGTGTTTCCGAAGCCCTCGATATCCTGCTCCGCTCGACCCTGAATCCTGGCGACAAGGTGCTCTACCACGAGCCCTGCTACGTGAGCTATGCGCCGAGCGTCACGCTCTGCCACGCCGAGGCCATCCCAATCCGGACTCTTTCGGCCGACCAGTTTGCGCTCGATCCGGCCGCCCTCCGCGCCGCTTGGCAGCCGGGTTGCAAGCTGCTCATCCTGAACTTCCCGACGAACCCGACAGGCGGTACTGCCGACCGCTCCAAGCTCGAGGCCATCGCCAAGTTCGCCATCGAGAAGGACCTTCTGGTCGCTTCCGACGAGATCTACTCCGAACTGACGTTCGAAGGCGACCATGTGTCTATCGCTTCGCTGCCTGGGATGCGCGAACGCACGGTCTTCCTGCACGGTTTCTCGAAGGCTTTCGCGATGACCGGCTTCCGCATCGGTTACGCTTGCGGCCCCGCCGCCGTCATCGACGGCATGCTCAAGGTGCACCAGTATGGCATTATGTGCGCTCCCATCATGAGCCAGGAAGCCGCCGTCGAGGCGCTCCGTAATGGCCGCGATTCGATGCTCCACATGCGTGACAAGTATCGCGAACGCCGTGACTTCATCGTCCGCCGTTTCAACGAGCTCGGCCTTAAGTGCCACCTCCCGCGCGGCGCCTTCTACGCCTTCCCGGACATCACTTCCACGGGTATGGACTCCATGACCTTCGCTCAGAAGCTCCTTGAGCAGCAGAAGGTGGCCATGGTCCCAGGTACGGCCTTCGGCGAAGCCGGCGCCGGTTTCTGCCGTGCGTCCTTCTCGACCAGCTACGAGAAGATCCATGAGGCTGGCGAGCGAATCGCCCGCTTCCTGGACACCATCCCGCGTCGCTGACGCATCCTTGCTTGCTAGGTGGGCAGGTAGCCCTGACTGTCCTCCCATGGAACGGAACACAGAAATTTCGCGCGCGGTCGCCATCGTGGGACGGCCCAACGTCGGTAAGAGCCGCCTCTTCAACCGTCTGGTGGGCCGCCGCATCTCGATCGTACACGATCAGCCGGGGGTCACGCGTGACCTCATCACGTCCGACATCTTTGAAGGTCGCTACACCCTGATGGATACGGGGGGCATCGGTCTGTATCGCGCCGAGCTGACGCCTAAGCTCATCGCTGACGCCGTGGAAGAGCAGGTCGACTTCGCCCTCGCCGCCGCCGCGCTTGTCCTTCTCGTCGTTGACGCTTTTGAGGGCTGTACCGCCCTTGACCTCGAAGTCGCCGCCATGCTGCGTCAGGCTGGCAAGAAGGTCGTCGTCGTCGCCAACAAGGCCGACACCGAAGAGCGTGACGGACTGATGTCCGAATTCTTCGCCCTCGGTTTCGGCGAGCCTCTGCTCATCTCCGCCGAACATGGCCGCGGCATCCCGCAGCTACAGGCTCTGATTATTAAACTGCTTGGCCCGGAGCCGACAACCCCGCGCGAAGAAGGACCGCGTCCGATTCGCCTCGCCCTCGCCGGTCGCCCGAACGTCGGTAAGAGCTCGCTCGGCAATCGCCTCCTCGGCGCCTCTCGTCTGATCGTCAGCGAAGTCGCAGGTACGACCCGTGACCCTGTGCGCGCCGGACTTTCCCGCACCAAGGCCGACGGCTCGCAGGCGAAGTTCTCGCTCGTCGACACCGCTGGTCGTCGCACCGCCAACAAGCGTGACACCCTTGATTTCTTCTCGCAGGTCCGTTCCGACGAGATCCTCGCCGAGACTGACGTGGTCTTCCTCGTGCTCGACGCTGGCCAGGGCGTGACCCGTATCGACAAGCAGCTCGCCGGTGAGCTCGCGCTCCTCGGTTGCGGCCTTGTCCTCGTGGTCAACAAGTGGGACCTCGCGAAGAAGGCCTTCCGCGACAAGAATATCGACGGTTTCGAAGACGAGGAGGAATTCCGCGCCAAGTTCCGCTCGGCCATCCGCCGCGAACTCTTCTTCCTGCCGGAGCCTCCGATTCTGTTCGTCTCCGCCCAGACCGGCCTCCGCGCTGAAGATATGCTCGACGCCGCCGAAGGCGTCTTCGTCCGCGCTGGCACCGCTATTTCTACCGGTCGCCTCAACCGCGTCGTGCAGGACCTGATGATCAAGCGCCCTCCGCGCATGGTCTCCGGCAAGCGCTTCAAGTGCTATTACGTGACGCAGGTTTCGAAGCGTCCCATCCGTTTCCGTCTCTTCTGTAATTCCGAGGAACGCCTTGAGGACGCCTACCAGCGCTTTCTCGTCAAGGGCGTGCACGAGAGCTTCGATCTCGCCGGCGTCCCGCTCTACCTGGACATCGTCGGCAAGCCCAAGCAGACCGGTCGTCGCGCGGGTGGTCCTGGCGCCGCCGCGGGTTCTCCGATGACCGAAATCGAAGGCGAAGTCCGCAAGCCGCTCGCCAAGGTAGCCGGCAAGGCCGTCATCGCGGCCGCTCCGAAAAAGGCGATTGGTCCGTCTGGCCCGCGTCTCGGCAAGTCCAAGAATCCGCGCACCAAGAATGCTCCGGTCCGTAAGAAATCCTTCACCCGCTGGGATAAGCCGCGCTCGCTGAAGGGCCGCGCCGCGCGCCAGGCCCGCAAGTAACGCATGCCGCGGCGATTGGTCCTACTCGGTTCAGATGAGATCGCGCTCCCGGCTTTCGCCGCTGCCCGCGGCTTGCCCGACACCGTGGTGGTGGCCGTGTATTCGCAACCTGACCGTCCCGCTGGGCGTGGTCAGGAGGTCCGGCCTAATCCCGTCGCCGCCTGGGCCCGGGCCGAAGGTTTGACGCTGCTTCAGCCTGAAAAGCTCGAAGCCGCGGATGCCGCCCATCTCGTTTCCTTGCAAGCCGACCTCGGCGTGGTGATGGCCTATGGCCAACTGCTGAAGGAAGATTTCCTCGCCGCTCCGCGTCTTGGCTTTGTCAATTTCCACGGCTCCCTGCTGCCAGAGCTACGCGGAGCCACGCCGGTTGAGGGCGCGCTCGCGCTCGGCCTGGCTGAGACTGGCGTCTCGATGCAGCAGGTCGTGCGCAAACTCGATGCTGGCCCCATTCACGCCGTGGCTCGGACCAAGATTCAGCCCGGCGAGGGCAGGGCGGCACTCCGCGCCCGTCTGGGTGTCATCGCCGGCGAACTCGCCACCACCGCCTTGCCCTCCGTGCTGGCCGCGACTTCGGCCGCCGTTCCGCAGGATGAGGCCAAGGTCACCTACGCTCGACGTCTGACGCGTGCCGACGCCCCGTTGGATTTCCGTCAGCCTGCGGCCGTTTTGCGTCAGCGCATCCTTTCTGTCGAGGGTTGGCCGGGTTCCACGTTCGATCATCGTACCGCCCTGATTAAGGTCGGTGCCGCGACGGTCGAGGACGTGGCGTCCGCCACCGCGCCTGGCACCATCATCGCGGCCGATCGTCTCGGTGTGAGGATTGCGTGCGGGCAGGGCGTCCTGGTCGTGACGCACTTGCAACGCCCAGGTGGCAAGATGCTTCCCGCCGGCGAATTCCTCGCGGGATATCCGCTCGCGGTCGGCGAGGTCCTCGCTTCTGCCGAAATGCCTGCCTTCGTGTCGGATCGGCCGTTTCCGCGGGTACCCAAGGCATAATCGCTTGATTAGCCCTCGCTGCTGGATGTCATAAGGCCATGCGAGCCTTCCATCTCTGCCTCTTCCTGGCCGTGGGAGCCATGGCGCAGCAGAAAGACGTCTCCTTCCGTAATGTCCTCGGCGGTTCCTTTGCGGGTTTCTCGGAGGACGAGAAGGCGGAGAAAATTTGGGAAGCGTCCGCCGTGGTGATGCGTCCAGCCGCCGAGGCCGGCGTATGGGATATGGATATGATCAAAGTGCAGTCGCTCCGCGGGGGTAAGCCTTGGGCCGTCTTCACGAGCCCTAACGGCACGATGATCCCAGCTCGACGCGCCGCGCAGGGTAATGGGGTCGTCCAATCTTCCTCCCCAGCGTTTAATCTGACCGGCAAGGGCTGGAGTTGGCGCTCGACGCCCAAGGGCGACAGCTTCGCGATTCTCGCCGATGTCGTAGCCGAGCTGGACCTCGCCAAACCTCTCTCCAAACGCCTGCGCCTCCGCGCTCCGCGCATGGACGCTACTCCGGTGGAAGGCGGCACTCTCATGGTCTTCCAGGGCGGCGTAGTGGCCGAACGTTTCGGCGAGCGTACTACCTGTGAGCGGCTCGAATGCCTCGTCAGTGATGGCCCCGGGGGCGACGCCACCTGCCGTTCCATCGTCGCATCTGGCCGCGTGGTCCGCGTGCTTGATAAGCAGACGTTACGCGGCGATAGTGCTACCTTTGACCCTAAGGACGATTCCGCTGAACTTGTAGGACATGTCGAACTTGAGGAGCCGGAGGTGAAGGCCTCCGCGCAGCGCCTGCGCCACCAGCCCAAACTCGGCCTGACGCAGCTCTTCGCTGGTGACGGCAAGCAGGTGAATCTCCATCTTCAGCGCAAGCAGCAGGAGCCGGCCGACCTCGCCGGAGAACTCGTCACAATTCGCCGCGACGTTACCACGGGTAATTCGCAGGTCGAGGTCCAGGACAATGCCTCGTTCGTCTCCGCCCAATCCAATCTCACGGCCCGCCGGCTGGTGGCCACCGAAGGTCGCGACGGCACGAGCCTGCTCGTGGCCGAAGGCGGCGTGAAGGGCCGACTGGAGGGGAATCAGTTCGAGTCCGGCAAAGCCCGCTGGGATCGTGCGAAGCGGATCCTCGAGCTGCAGGAACTTCCGCGTATCCGCGAAGCCCGCGGACTCGAGGCGGCTGGCTTCTCAATCCGCACTGATGCACTCAAAGATCGCATCGAGATCCGTTCTGGCCCTGGCATCCGTGCTGCTATCCGTTTGCCTGCGGGCGAACTCGGCGGGGCGCCCGGACTCGCCGAAGCCAATCAGATCGTGGTCGTCACCGAGGACGGCGCCATGCAAGTCGAGATGATGGGGTCGGTTCGTTATGTCGCCGGAACCGTCACCACCGAGTCCAATCAGATGGTGGCGTTCGCGACGCCCAAACCGAAGAACCCTTCGGAATACGAACTCAATAAGGCGATCCTGTCCGGCAATGTCCGATATGTGCAGCCCGGTCTGCGCTGTGCGGCCGAACGCGTCGACCTCACGCCGGCCGTCCAGATCGAGGAAGTACTGACCAAGGACGCCCTGGCTGGTCGGCCCCGTCTGCTTACCATGTCTGGCGGTTCGGGGGCGACCCGCCCGCACCTCTTCCTGACCTCGACCGGTGGGAAGAATGTGGAGTTCATTGCCGACGCCCATGAGGTGCTCACGACTCTCGAGCTCACCAAGTTCTTCCTTCGCGGCTCCGTGGCGATGCGTTCCGATGGCACCGACGCCACCTGCGACCTGCTCGAAGGTATGGCGTCCCCTGACAAGGCCGGTCATCTCTTGGCCCGTCAGGTCGTCGGCCGTGGTAACGTCGTTGTCGTCGCGGGTGGTACGACGGCCAAGGGACGCACGCTGGAGATGCAGCCGGAGAAGGGTACCGCGCGCCTCATTGGCGATGCCCGTATCGTTGACCGACTCGGCAACGAAGGCGTGCCAGCCAAGGAAGTCACCTACGACATGCGCACGCACGCCTGGCGGATGGATTCCGCGCCGGACGACGCTAACCCCGGACAGGTAGTCCGCCCCAAGATCTTCCTCGGCCGCGACTTCACCTTGCCGGAGGTCAAAAACCTCGACAACGGACGCTGACCGCTTCCTCCTACAAATATGGCCGAAACGAGTGAGAAGGGCGTCATCCGGGCACAGGCTCTTGCTAAGCATTACGACGCTAAGGTCGCCGTCCAGGATGTCAGCCTGTCGCTTCACGCGGGCGAGATCGTCGGCCTGCTTGGACCTAACGGTGCTGGTAAGACGACCACCTTTTATATGGTCGTCGGCCTCATCCCCGCCACCCATGGCCGCGTCTTCCTCGACGGACGTAACGTCACCGCCATGCCCATGTGGCAGCGCGCTCGCAATGGCGTCGGCTATCTTCCGCAGGAGGCTTCTATCTTCCGTAAGCTCACCGTCTGGGAGAACGTCATGGCTGTCGTCGAGACCCTGAACCTCAACGAGCGCGAACGCCGTGACCGCACCGCCCAGCAACTCACTGAGCTCGGCCTGGAGAAGCTGGCGCGCCAGCCCGCCTTCACCCTTTCCGGCGGCGAGCGTCGCCGCTTGGAGATCGCACGCGCCCTCGCGACGAATCCGCGCTTCCTGCTCATGGACGAGCCATTCAGTGGGGTGGACCCAATCTCGGTGGCCGAGGTCCAGTCGATCATCCGTAAGCTGAAGGCGCGCGGCATCGGCATTCTGATTACTGACCATAACGTGCGGGAAACCCTTTCCATCGTGGACCGGGCCTATCTGATCCACCAAGGGCGCGTGCTTGTGTCTGGCACTCCTTCTGACATCGTCAATAATCCCGAGAGCCGTCGCCACTACCTCGGCGAAAGCTTTAAACTCTGACGCCATGAACGATCCCGCTCCCGATACCCGCCCGGAATCCGTCTCCGTCCGCGAGTTCTTCGAATCCTTCAAGGACATGCTCCAGATGGAGCTCCTCGCGGGCGAGCAGGGCCTCGACAACATGATTTCCGAGAAGTCGCTGAACCGTCCCGCCTTGGCGGTGACAGGCTATTTCAAGGAGTTTGCCAACAAGCGCCTGCAGCTTTTCGGCGCCGGTGAGATGGCCTACCTTTCCGACCAGACCGCTCCTCTCCGCGAGAAGCTGCTGAACGACGTCTTCTTCAAGAAGATCCCCGCCGTGGTCGTGTCGCGTGGTCTGCCCGTCGATGACTTGCTCTTGCGCATCGCCGATCGCCATCGCGTCCCGCTGATCCGCACGCAGCTCAAGTCCAAGGACTTCTCGGCCGAGGCCACCGTGCTCCTCGAGGAGAAGTTCGCTCCGCGGACCAACCTTCACGCCACCTTAGTCGACATCAAGGGCGTCGGCGTTCTGCTCCGCGGCGCCTCCGGCGTCGGTAAGAGCGAATGCGCCCTGGCCCTCATCGAGCGCGGCCACTCCCTCGTCGCCGACGACTTCGTGATTGTGACGCTTATCGGTGACCGCGAGCTACAGGGTACGGCCAAGGAACTTAACCGCGGTTACATGGAGTGCCGTGGTATCGGCATCATTAACGTCGCCTCTATTTTCGGTATCCGCTCCGTCCGCCGCGAGAAACGCGTCGACCTCGTGGTCACCTTCGTGCTCTGGCAGCCTGGCATGGATGAAGAACGTTCAGGCCTAGAGGTTGAAACCTTTGAGATCCTTGGCCGCAAGGTGCCGCACATGACGATCCCGGTCCGCCCGGGACGCGACATGGCCCGCCTCGTCGAGGTCGCTGCGATGGTGCAGGCCCTGCGCGTGATGGGTCACGATTCCGCCAAGGAATTCAGCGACCGCCTCATCGAATTCATGGCGAAGGAAAAGAAGGACAAGAAGGGCGAGGCCTGAGGCCTTACTTCTTCTTTCCGTCCCAGCGACAGTCAGCCATCACGCGGAGGCAGATCTCCCGGAGGTCGAACAGTGTCGACTCGATATCTTGGGCGGCTTCGGCGGCGGAGAGGCGGGCACCGCTCGGGATGCTTGCGGTGAGACCGATGGAATAGTTGATGGCCGCCAGCGCGCGCTTCATGTGCACGAGCGCGAGAGGCAGGTCGCCCGTGTCGGTGGCGTTGATCGCCATGACCATCTGGTGCTGCGCGTCCCAGAAGGAGAGCATGATATTGGCCGAATCCACCGCGGTGATCTGCGGACCTGCGACGGTGCACAGGCGATGAAAAGAATGCGTGAGCTGCAGGCAGAGCGCGCGCGACACCACGTAGACCGGATGCTGGTGGATGCAGTAGGGGAGGTCGGGGCCTTCTTCGTCCGCGTCGTTCACTTCCTCCGGACCGTCGCCGGGCGCCCAGTCGGCGTTTTCCCAGCCCATGCGGCGGGCGCTGATGTCGAGACGATCAGGCAGGTCCTTGACCTCCGTGTAATAGGAAAGGAAGCGACCGACCTCGAGGTCGTTGCGCTGGAGGTAACTTGCCCAGTCGGCTTCGCCCCAAGAGGCGTTACCGGAACCGTCGAAGTCGCCCTGGGGGTGGTCGCCATCGTCCATAGGGTTCATCATTAGGTGCTTTTCCCCCGTTGCAAACCCCTTGTGGCGAAAATGCCCTTGTCCCGAACGCCCTGAACGTGGCTAATCTGGCATGGCTACGGACCTTCCTGCCCTGACCGCTGCGCTGACGGCTGGACGCGACCTCGCTCCGGACGAAGCCGCTGCGGCCGCTTTATCGATGGCGGACGCGCAGGTCGCGGACGCGGTCAAGGAAGCCTTCTTGCTGGCGCTGGCCCGTAAGGGTGAGACCGCCGCCGAAGTCACCGGCTTCGCCAAGACCTACCGGTCGCTCGCCCGCCGGACTGATTTCGGCGACTGGCCGGCAAAGGGCATCGATATCGTGGGTACGGGCGGCGATCGCTCCGGCAGCTTCAATATCTCTTCGGCGAGCGCGCTCATCGTGGCCGCCGCTGGTGTGCCGGTGCTCAAGCATGGCAACCGCTCGATCACCTCGAAGTCGGGTAGCGCGGATTTTCTCGCCGGACTCGGCGTGGCCCTCGAGGCCACGGACGCGCAGCTGCTCCGCGGCCTCACCCAGGCGAACTTCTGCTACCTCTACGCCCCGGCTTTCCATCCGGCCTTCAAGGCTATCCTCGGTGTGCGCAAGAAGATCGCTGAAAGTGGCACGAAGACCGTCTTCAATGTCCTTGGGCCTCTCATCAATCCCGCTCGGCCCGCATACATGGTCGTCGGGGTCTACGACGAACGCTGGGTCGAGCCGCTCGCGGCCACCCTCGGCGAACTCGGCGTGAAGCGCGGCCTCGTGACGCATTCGCGGGCCGGTGGTGGTATGGATGAGATCACCACGGCCGGTGAAGTGCGTGTGCGCGGTTGCGGCGAACTCGCCTCCGTCGACGCCGTCTGGCTACCTGGTGATTTCGGTTTTAAGACCTGCACGGTCGCGGATCTGCGCGGCGGCACTCCCGAAGAGAATATCTCGATGTTCAGTGACTTGCTGGTCGGCGGAGTTTCCGACGGCCTCATGGACACGCTGTGCCTGAGTGCCGGTGCGTCGTTGTGGGTCGCGGGTAAGGCCACGGACCCGACAGCGGGCGCCCAGCGGGCTCGCGAGATCATCCTCGGCGGCGAACTGCGCGAGGAAGCACGCCGTCTGCGCGAGGCTTATCGGGTCGACTGATCGTCCTGCAGCCAAGTCAACGTACGCTCGGTCGCGCCACGGTTACCCTGGTGCCAAGCTGCGCCGTTACGCCCCATCTCGCTTCGTTCGGTGGCGTCTTGCGCGAGTCGGGTGAGCAGGGCCACCAGCTCATGGGCGTCCTTGGCCTTGAGCGCCGCCTTGGCCTGTTCGAGGCCGCGGCAGATGTCGCGGAAGTTGGACATGCGCGGCCCGTAGACGATGGCGACGCCGGCGGCGGCGCATTCGACGGGCGTCTGGCCGCCTTCGTGCGGAGCCAAGCTCTTGCCGCAGAAGGCAAGGTCCGCCGCGCGGGTGAGGCGGCGCAGTTCGCCCGTGGTGTCGGCGAGGTGGATGATCGTTTCGGCGGGTGCGTGCGGTCCGCCGGTCGAACGTTGGTGCCACGAAAGCCCGCTGGCACTGGCTTCAGCGGCGACTTCGGCGCGGCGTTCCGAATGACGCGGGACGAGCAGCAGGCGGACGTCGCGACCGGTGGCGCGCAGTTCGCGCACGCAGCGGATCAGCAGCGTCTCTTCACCTTTCCAGGTGGACGAGCCGAGGAGCACCACTGTGCGAGGGTCGGTGCCGAAGCCGAGTTCGGTGCGCAACTGTGAACGTTCATCGGCGGACATCGGCGCATCGCTGGCGACGTCGAACTTAATGTTGCCTGTGAGTGTGGCCTCGAACCCGAGTTCACGGAAGCGGCGCACGTCTTCTTCGCTGCCGGCGGCGATTTTCCGGAAATGGCCGAGCACATAAGTGGAGAGCCGAGGGAAGTGCTGGTGGCGGGCGAAGGACTTGTCGGAGATACGTCCGTTGATCAAGGTGGCCGGGACGCCATGGGCGCGGGCCTGGGCGAGATGCTCGGGCCAGAGCTCGCCTTCGACGAGGATGACGGCGTCCGGACGGATGCGACTCCAGGCGAGGGCGCTGCAGGGCCAGAGGTCGGTCGGGAAGATGCCGATACGGTCGGCGACATCGGCGTAGCGATCCTTGGCCAGCTGGAAGCCCGTACTGGTGGTGGTCGTCAGGATGATTTCAGCCTTACCGGTAGCCTTGAGCTGGCGGAGCAGGGGGCCGATGGCCTCCATTTCACCCACCGAGACCGCCTGAATCCAGTAACGGCACTTTCCGGGGGTCTTAGGCCCTAGTTGCGGGAAAAAGCCCAGTCTTTGGCTGAAACCCGTGCCATAACCGCCTCGGCGGAGCATCCGCCAGACATAGTACGGAAGGGCCGGTATCAGCAGCAGCGGGAAGAGTATCCGGTAGGCCCAAGACATCGCGTTGCGCCGACCGTGCGGAGGGTGGGGTGGTCTGTCAGTTCCAAAGGAGCCCCTTTGGGCTGATTTTCCCGCTTGCACCGGGCGGGCAGGGGTGTTTGAACCCACTTTCCACCGTTTGAAGCGACCGCAGATTGCTTCGGACATAAAACCAAAAAACCAGTCAGTCCTACCTGATCCAATGTCCCCTCCTTCTGCAGGAAAAGGGATACGGAGCCAAAAACATGAACATCACAGTCAAAGACCTCCTCGATGCCGGCGTCCACTTCGGACACCAGACCCGTCGCTGGAATCCCCGCAGCCGTCCGTTTATCTTCGATCACCGCAACGGTGTTTCGATCATTGACCTTGAGAAGACGCACGCGTGCCTCGTCGCCGCCGCCGCCTTCATCGAGGACACCGCCGCCAAGGGCAAAGAAGTGCTCTTCGTCGCCACCAAGCCCCAGGCTCAGGAAGTCGTCCGCCAGGCCGCTAAGTCGACTGGTATGCCCTTCGCCGTGAACCGCTGGCTCGGCGGTACGCTGACCAACTTCGCTACCATCAAGCGCTCCCTCGACAAGTACCGCACCTACCTCCGCATGGAGCAGGACGGTTCCCTCGCCAAGATGCACAAGAAGGAAGCCGCCGCCGTGAAGCGCGAGATGTCGCGTATGAACCGTAACTTCGAAGGCCTCCTCGAATACCGCGAACTCCCGTCCGCGATGATTGTCATCGACACGAAGCTCGAAGAAATCGCCGTCAACGAAGCCGTCCGCCTCGGTATCCCCGTTATCGGCCTCTGCGACTCGAACTCTGACCCGACCCTCCTCAAGTTCCCCGTCCCAGGTAACGACGACGCCGCGAAGTCCATCCGCCTCGTAGTTGAAGTTCTTACCCAGGCCGTCCAGAACGGTCTCGCGCGCCGCAAGGCCGTGACCCAGGATCGTAAGACGGTGACCCCGGTCGCTCGCCAGAACACGGGCGAGTCCGTCCAGCCTGAAGTCCAGATTTCCGAAGAGCTGCTCAAGGCCAACGAAGGTTCCGACGCCGTCGAAGGCGCCGCTCCGGCGAAGCGCCCCAGCCCCCGCAAGTCCAAGTAATCCGACCATGTCCGCTATTACCGCTCAGACGGTCAACGATCTGCGCCAGCGTACCGGCGCGGGTCTGATGGATTGCAAGAAGGCCCTCGTTGAAGCCAATGGCGACAACGAGAAGGCTGTCGAAATCCTCCGCATCAAGGGCGTCGCCACGCGCAACAAGAAGGCTGACCGCAAGGCCAGCGAGGGCATCCTCGCTGTTCAGGTCTCCGCCGACGGTCGCGCCTCGACGCTCCTCGAACTGAACTGCGAAACCGACTTCGTCGCCAAGAACGAGAACTTCATCGCTCTCGCCAAGGAACTCGCGGGCCAAGCCTCCGCCACCGGCGTCGATGGTTTCCTCGATCAGCCTTACCACGCCGACAAGTCCCGCAAGGTGAACGACTACCTGAACGATCAGGTGCTCAAGATCGGCGAGAACCTCAAGGTCTCCCGCGTCCTGAAGTTCGAAGCCACTGGTGTGGGTCGCGTTTCCGCTTACGTCCACACGGGCGCTAAGATCGCCGTCCTCCTCGAACTGGGCCTCAAAACCCAGGCTGCCGCCGCTAACCCGGAAGTCGCCGAACTGGCCCGCCAGCTCGCGATGCAGGTCGTCGCCAACAACGCCCGTTTCGTCCGTCGCGACGAGGTCTCCGCCGACGTCGTCGCCAAGGAGCGTGAAATCGCCACCGAGTTCACGAAGTCCGAAGCCGACAAGGCCATCGACGAAGCCAAGCGCATCGTCGAGGACTACAAGGGTCAGCTCGTTGAGCAGAAGGCCGCGAACGACGCCGAAGCCATCGCTGAACTCGAGAAGCGTATCGCCGTGGGCGAGAAGCAGATCGTCGCCGCCGAAGGCCGCAAGAAGGGCCAGCTCGCTAATATGGAGAAGATCATCTCCGGCCGCGTCGACAAGTTCTTCGCCGAATCCTGCCTTCTAGAACAGGCTTACTTCCGCGATCCCGACCAGAAGATTCAGGACCTCATCGCCGCCGCGAAGACCAAGGTCGGCGAAGAAGTCTCGATCGTCCGTTTCACCCGCTTCCAAGTGGGTGAGACTGCCGCCGAGTAAGTTCCGCTGAGTTCAGCTATCAAGGCCGGCTGCCGCAAGGTGGCCGGTCTTTTGCTTGGCTTGCTTACGCCGCCGTCAGGAATAGCCTGACTCTATGCAGTTCCGTTCGGATATCTTCTGTAGGTCGGCCTGCGGCCGCTGTCCGGATTGCGGCGCCAAGGTCCGTGGTTCGTCCGATCGCACGGGTTGGCTCGCGCGCCTCTGGGATACGCCCGCTCACTGTTCCGGTTGCGGCATGACGCTGCGTCGCAAGGAAGGGTTTTTCCTCGGCGCCATCGTCTGGAACTACGGACTCACCGCCTTTGGCGTGTTGCCGCTGGTGTTGCTGGCCCAACGATTGGAATGGATCGGCTCGGTCTGGGCGATTCGCCTCGCGGTCGGGGCAATTTTCCTGGTGCCACCTCTCATTCATGCGTTCTCCTGGCGCCTGTGGATCGGCACCTACTACGCTTTCCTGCCCGATCAGCTGCCGTCCGGCGGCCGTCGTCTCGACGACTGATCAGGTGCGGCGGGCGGACATCCGGCGCACCAGTTCGACCAGGAAGACCGTATCGCCCTTGGTCGCTCGGAGGTGCCCGACGGTCTCGATTGTCAGCGCCTCAATGCGCAGTTTCGTCGCGCCGACACCATGCATATCCACATAGGTGGATTTTCCGTTCTCGGCATCGGCCCCGACAGGCTTTCCGAGCTCGGCGGCGTCAGCGCTGAGATCGAGGAGGTCGTCGACGAGTTGGAAGGCGATACCGGAGGCGCGGCCAGCGAGGCGGAAATGTTCGACGTCGGCTGCGGAGGCTCCGCCAACCATTGCGCCCATCGCGAACGAGGCGCTCAACATCGCGGCCGTCTTACCGAGCAGGATGAACTCAATCCGATCCGCGTCATTCTCTTGCCCATCCATGTCTTCGGTCTGACCACCGACGAGTAACTGGGAGCCTGCGGCCACGGCGAGTTCGCGCACGAGGGCGGTAGCGAGCGTGGGCTTAGCCGCGTAGCCATTGGCGAGGAGTTCGAAGGCCAGAGGCTGCAACGCGTCGCCCGCGAGCAGGGCGGTGGCCTCGTCGAAGGACTTGTGGCAGGAGGGGCGACCTCGGCGCAGGTCGGAGTCATCCATGCACGGCAGGTCGTCATGGATCAGCGAATAGGTGTGGATGCATTCCAGTGCCGTCGCGGCGTGGGAGGCGTCAGCCTGAGGCGCGAAGGCCGCAGCGGAGGCGAGGCAGAGCACTGGCCGCAGGCGCTTGCCTCCGGCTTCGAGCGAGTAGCGCATCGCTTCATGCAACCGTGCAGGGCGGGTCGTGGAGACCGGCGTCAGCAGACGGAGCGAGGATTCCGCCTGCTGGATGAATGCCTCGTGCCGTGACTGAAACAGCGAGGCGTCCATCGGTTATTCGATTTCGGCGCCGAGCTTGAAGAAGGTCGCCGTGCGGCCAACGCTGCCGATGACTTCACTTTCGGTGATCTTGGCCAGTTCCTGGGCCTGCTTGTCCATCTCTTCGCGTTCGGCGGTGAAGCGGACCTTGACCAGGTCGGCGTTGCGGAAGGCTTCGGTGAGGAGGTTGGCGATACCAGTGTTCACGCCGGCCTTGCCGACGAACACCTTCGGGTCGAGCGTCTGGGCGAGACTGCGCAGTTTGCTGCGTTCGGCGCCGGTGAGGCGGGGTTGGTCTTCAGAGCCTGATTCCATGCCCGCTATGACGCTCTGGCGGGGCAGGGGAGTCAACGGACTAATCGGCCGCACCTTGCCGTCCTTGCTCTGTGGGGTATCATGTTGGCACCAATGAGCCCGTCTCCCCAGTCGCCTGCGCTAGTCGTCCTCCCTGTGGATGAGATTGAAGTGCAAGTCCGTCCTTTGGATCCCGTCGTCGTGCACATCCGCTGCGCTCCGCATTACGCCCACTCCCTCCGCATCTGGCAGAGCACGTTTCTGCTGGACCGTGATTCCGCCCACACGAGCTCGATGGTTGGCTGCGATAATATCTCCCTCTATCCGCACTGGATGCCAGTGCCCTTCGGCCGCCCCTATCAGTTCACCCTGTTCTTCGAGCCGCTACCGAAGTCGGTCCAGGTCTTCGACCTTCACGAGATCATCCCGGAGCCCCGCGGCTGGCATTTTCCCGCAATCCGCCGAAATCAGGAAGACGTCTACTGGCTGGACCTGCCTAACTGACGGAAAACAGGCTTATATTTCCTTTCTAAACGGGGTCACGGACGGGTAGTTCCGTCTTGCCTCCCCCCTTTCGGTTCGTCATTTCCATGGGTCATCTTCGTTAGGGAGAGGGGCGGAGCCCTTCTCACGCTGGTCGGTAGGCGAAAGCCTATTCCAGACGGAGAGCCCGGCTAAACGGCGGGGCTTTCGGGAATCTCTCCCAAGTCGGCCATCATCAACCCAAAACTAACCACCACCATGTCCGTCAATAAGTCTGAAGTCATCAAGAAGCACCAGCAGGATGCCAAGGATACCGGCTCCCCTGAAGTCCAGGTCGCCCTGATCTCCGCCCGCGTCACCCACCTGACCGAGCACCTGCGCACCCACCGCAAGGATTTCCACTCCCGTCGCGGCCTGATCATGCTGACGAACCGTCGTCGCAAGCTCCTCGCGTACCTGAAGTCGTCTGACCTGGATCGCTACAACGCGCTCCTGGCCAAGCTTAACCTTCGCAAGTGAACGGCGCCTCAGGGCGCTTCTGTTCACCGAGCGTCCCAGCCTAGGCTGGGACGTCCGCTTTTCACCCACCAACAACAAAAACCCGTCGAGCAATTCCGCCCGACACAAAGCACCAAGCAAACACACACATGAAACAAAAACACTCCGTGACCATCGAAGAACTCGGTATCACGATCAACACGGGCTCCATCGCCCGCCTCGCCAATGGCGCGGTCACCATCAGCAAGGGCGAGACCACGCTCTTCGTGTCGGCTACCGCCGCCGAAGACCTGCGCTCCCCCGACCAGGACTTCTTCCCCCTGACCGTCGACTACCGCGAGAAGTTCGCGGCAGCTGGCCGTTTCCCGGGCGGTTACTTCCGTCGCGAAGGTAAGCCTTCCGACAAGGAAATCCTGACCTCGCGCCTCTGCGACCGTCCCCTCCGCCCGCTCTTCCCCGAAGGCTTCCTCAACGAAGTCCAGGTGATCGGCCTCCTCCTCTCGGCTGACCAAATCAACGACTCCGACGTGCTCATGGTGAACGGCGCTTCCGCCGCCCTCCTTTGCTCCGACATTCCTTGGAACGGACCAATCGCCGGTATCCGCCTCGGTCGCGTCGCCGGCCAGTTCGTCGTCAACCCGACCCACGAACAGCAGTATGAGTCTGACCTGGACCTCATCTACGTCGGCAACGAGAGCGACATGATGATGATCGAAGGTTCGGCCGACCAGCTGCCCGAAGCCGACTTCATCGCCGCCCTCGAATACGCCCAGAAGGCCATCCAGCCGATCATCGCCGCCCAGCGCAAGCTCGCCGCGATGTACTCCAAGACCAAGCGCGTCTTCCCGCTCGTCGTCTGCGAACCGAAGGCCCTCGCTATCTGTGAACGCGTGGCCGCCGAAGGCGACCAGCTCAAGAAGGCGATCTTCCTCGCTTCCAAGAAGGAACGTGGCGACGCCGTGAAGGCCGTGGTCGAGAAGTCCAAGGCTGCCTGTAAGGCTGAACTCGGCGACGTCTTCGACTCCCGCCAGATCAAGATGGCCTTCGAAAAGCTCCAGGAGAAGGTCTACCGCAACGCCATCATCCAGAGCGGCGAACGCGCCGACGGCCGTAAGCCGCTGGATCTCCGTGCCATCTCCTGCGAAGTCGACGTGCTTCCTCGCGTCCATGGTTCCTCGCTCTTCCAACGCGGCGAAACCCAGGGTCTCGTCCTCGCGACCCTCGGTACCTCCAAGGATGCCCAGGAAGTCGACGCCATCACCGGCGGTCCGAGCAAGCGCTCGTTCCTCCTGCACTACAACTTCCCGCCCTTCTCGGTGGGTGAGACCGGCCGTTTCGGCATGACCTCCCGCCGCGAAACCGGCCACGGTAACCTCGCCGAGCGCTCGCTGCTCTCCGTCCTGCCTTCCGAGCAGGACTTCCCGTACTCCATTCGTCTCGTCTCCGAGATTATGGAATCCAACGGCTCCACCTCGATGGCTTCCGTGTGTGGCGGCACCCTCGCTCTCCTCGACGCTGGCGTGCCCATCAAGGCCCCGGTCGCCGGCATCTCCTGCGGTCTCGTGACCGAAGACGCCGCCGGTAAGATCGTGAAGCACCGCGTGCTGACCGACATCATCGGAGCCGAAGACCACTACGGCGACATGGACTTCAAGATCTGCGGCACCCGCGAAGGCATCACCGCCTTCCAGCTGGACCTCAAGATCCACGGTCTCCCGATGAGCATCGCCAAGGAAGCCATCGCCCAGAACAAGGTCTCCCGCGACGCGATCCTGGACATCATGGCCAAGACCATGCCGGCCACTCGCGCTGAGCTGAAGCCCTGCGCCCCCCGCACCCACCGCATCAAGATCCCGTCCGATAAGATCGGCGCGCTCATCGGCCCGGGCGGCAAGAACATCAAGCGCATCACGGAATACACCGGTTGCCAGCTCGACATCGATCAGGACGACTCCGGTTGGGTCACGATCTTCGCGACCGACGGCGAGTCCCTTGCCCGTGCGGTCAACGAGGTCAACCTCCTCTCGGCCCAGATCGAGATCAACAAGACGTACAAGGGTATCATCCGCTCGGTGAAGGAATTCGGCGCTTTCGTCGAATGCCTCCCCGGTCAGGAAGGCCTCGTGCACGTCTCCGAACTCGCCGACCACCGCGTCGAGCGCGTCGAGGATATCTGCAAACTCGGTGACGAGATCATCGTCAAGTGCGTTGGCATCGACGACAAGGGCCGCGTGCGCCTCTCGCGCCGCGCCGCCATCGCTGAGAAGGAAGGTCGCGACTACGCTCCTGCCCCGAAGCCGATGGACCGCCCCCGTGGCGACCGTCCGGACCGTCGCTAAGTCCCGGTTGAGCGACTAGACACGGCCCCGGCTCACCCCGGGGCCTTTTTTGTGCCCGCTTACTTTGCGGGCTTGTCGGACGCCGTCACGCGTTCGAACCAAGCGCGAGCGGTGCTCGTCGCATCGCCGTCGCGTAGGGGCCAGCGGTCGTTGTGCGGGTGCTTCGCCAGCTCGTTGGGGAAGGTCCCGAAGTGTGCCGCCATGTCGACCGTGAGATAAGTGACGCCGCTCGGCGCGAGCGCATCGATGAACCGCCGGGTCTGGGCGCCGGCCTGGCTGACGAGTAATGGGCGGCCCTGCAGGCGACGCACGCGGACAGATGCTTCCTCGCGGTAGCGTGCCAGCGGCGAGCCCCAGGCTTGGCCTTGCCATTCCCGCATGCCGTCGAAGTGGTCATGCGCCCAGAGGCCGCACCAGAGCTTGGCGACCTCGTCGTCGTGCAGGCCGAGGAACGAGACGCCAATGGCACCTCGCGAGAAGCCGCAGAGGACGACACGCTTCGGGTCGCCGCCGAACTCCGCGCAGATCCGGGGGATGTTGGTCTTGGCGTAGGCGACGGTGGCCGCGATGTCGCCCCACCAAGTGATCTCGTTCTTCTGATGGTTTTTGGCGACGTAAGGCAGCACGACCCAGATGGCCTTGCCTCGCGAGACGCCGTAACCAAGGCCGGCGCCTTCGACTTCTCCCGTCGAGCCGGAGGTGGGGAAGTAGTTGCCGGTGTACTCGGCGATGACTGGCCAGCTCTTGCCGCGGGCCTTCCAGTCCGGCGTCCAGTCGTCAGGCAACGCGATGAGGTGGCGCACCTTGCTGCCGGCATATTCCGGCGCGATCACGGTGGCGCGCTTGCCGGGCTGCGGCTCGCCGGAAGTCAGCGGCGGAAGCGCGAGGTCCGCGGCGCCGAGCGACATTGCCGAGACCAGAAGGAGCAGGGCGAGGCGCATGGCGGGCTTAGTCGAGCTTGTTATCGACGACCTGCGTGCGCGTCCAGAGATCGTGCCATGCACGTTTATCGCGGCGAAAGAGGGGCACGTGGAAGTTCACGATGCCCAGCAGCATGAAAAGCGGATTGGGCAGGGTGAAGAACGCGGCCTTCCAAGCGGAGCGTAGGAGCGAGGGGAGAAAGCCGGGTGCTTCAGCATCGGGGAGGCTGATGGTGCGGAGGTTAAAGATACGTTTACCGATCGTCCGTCCGGCGAGGAGCCATTCCTGTAGGGCCAGCGCAAGTAGCATCGTGATGAAGCTCACGTTGCCCTGGAATGAATACCAGGTGAGGAAGGCTTCAGCGTCCGGGCTCTTTTCGTCGACAAATTTGCTGGTCATCGCCTTCAAGCTATCGAAGTCGCGCGGGTTGCCCGAGGTGAAAGCCTTGAGATATTGTTCAGTGTAACGTTGTGTCCACGCGTCGGCCTTCTGGCGGGCGGCGAGTTCGTCGGGTCCAGCAAGGATTCCCGCGAGGGCCCAGCCGAGGAACATCAAGGGAAGGATATCCGCTAGGCAGGCCAAGCTACGCCACCAGAATCCCGCGGGTGGAGGCGGGATGGGGGGAGGGTTAGCCACGGGCTTGGGCGCGCTCGCAGGCATCGAGCGTGTTCTTCATGAGCATGGCGACAGTCATCGGGCCCACGCCGCCGGGGACGGGCGTGATGGCTTCGCAGAGAGGGGACACGGCGTCGAAGTCCACGTCACCGACGATCCGATAGCCGGTCTTCTTGGTGGCGTCAGGCACGCGATTGATACCCACGTCGATGACGATCGCGCCTGGCTTGACCATATCGGCGGTGATAAAGCGGGGCTTGCCGATCGCGGCGACGACGATGTCGGCCAGCCGGACGATGGCGGGCAGGTCCTTGGTCCGGGAATGCGCGATGGTGACGGTGCAGTCGCAGCCTTTGGCCAGAAGCAGGGCGGCGGCGGGCTTGCCGACGATGAGCGAGCGGCCGACGACGACGGCGTGCTTGCCAGCGGTCTCGACGCCGGAGCGACGGAGGAGTTCGACGACACCGGCGGGCGTGCAGGCGGCGAAGGCGCCGGGGACTTCCTGTACGAGGCGACCGATGCTTTGCGTGCCGAAGCCGTCGACATCCTTGTCGGGTGAGACGCGGTTGAAGACTTCGGTCTCAGGGAGGTGCTTAGGCAACGGGGCCTGAATCAGGATACCGTGCACCGAGGCGTCGGCGTTCAGGGCGTCGAGGTGGGCGAAGAGTTCGGCCTTGGTGACCGTCTCGGGGAAGAGTTGGAGCGAGGCCTTCATGCCCACCTCAGCGGCGGTCTTCTGCTTCTTGGTTACGTAGGAAACTGAGGCGGGATCGTCGCCGACGCGGACGAAGGCCACGTGGGGTACGACCGGGGCGAGCTTAGCCACGCGTTCCTTGACTTCGGCGAGGACCTGTTGGGCGATGGCGTTTCCGTCGATGAGGCGCATAGGGGATGACTAAGACGGTCAGGCCGCCGAGGGCGAGAAAAGTCCTTCATTTTGGCGGCCGATTGATTGTCTCGCCCTGTGGGGACAAATGCCTCAATCCAGTGGCGTGCCTTCCGAAGGACCCATGCGTATTCACAAGTTCCTCGCTCAGGCGGGGGTCTGCTCCCGTCGTGAGGCGGAGCGTCTGGTCGCCTCGGGGTCCGTGATGATCAACGGGAAACTGGCCGTGACCGGCCAGCCGGTTGACCCGGCCGTGGACACGGTCATCTGCGAGGGGCAGCACATCAAGCCGCTGGGCCGCACGGTGGTGTTGATGATGAATAAGCCCCGCGGCTACCTTTGCACCAACGACGACTCGCATGGCGGACAGACCGTCTTCGATATGGTCCCTCCGGAATACGGTAAGTTGCGCCTGTTCTGCGTGGGTCGTCTCGACAAGGATTCGGAAGGCCTGCTCATTCTGACCAACGACGGAGAATTGGCCAACAAGGTCATGCACCCCTCGGGTGGCGTCATCAAACGCTACGAGATCATCCTGAATCGTGATTACGATCCGACGCTCACGCCGCGCCTGCTGAAAGGTGCCGTCGAGGAAGGGGAGCACCTGCGCTTCAAGAAAGTCATTCGTCACCCGGACAACGCCGCCCACCTCGAGATTCATCTCGACCAAGGTCGTAAGCGCGAGATCCGCCGCCTCTTTGAGATCTTCGGATTCCACGTGAAGACCCTGCGCCGCTTCCAGATTGGTGGCCTGGTTATCCGGAAGATGCCCCTAGGCGATTGCCGCCCGCTTTCCCGCAAGGAAATCGACTCGCTTTTCGAGAACTGAGTCCTGCTGGGCTATCTTGGGCTTGCACCTTGTGGGTAGGGGTTTTTGCTCAGGTGAACCCCTTAGCCGTGCACCCCTCGCGTCTGCTCCCTGTTTTGCTCTGCGCCTGCTCGTTGCTGGCCGGACCTGAGACATCACTCAAACTTGTTTGGTCCGACGAGTTTAATGAGAAGGAGATCGATAAGAAGAAGTGGAATATCGGCAACGCCGACGGCGTCAAAATCGTGGACGGTCAGCTCTCGTTGGAAATCACGCCGGGATCTAAGCCCATGTTCTGGCGAGGCTCGAACGTGGATACGCGGGGTAAGTACAGTTCCAAGGCCGGCTTCATCGAAGCCTCCATCATGTTCGTGCAGACCGGCGGCCACGGCTGCGGCTTCGGCATCGGTAATGAAGACGGCAAGCCGCCCGCCGCGGGCATGAGTTTCAGCAATGGTGGCGGCAGCACCGTCGGCCTCGGTTTATATATGAGGAATGAGGAACGCGGACGTACGCTCAGCCCCAAGGAGAATCCTGTTCCGAAGGACGATACCTATTCCAAGAAGTTCCATCGCTTCGGTTTTCAGTGGGGACCGGCCGACTACCGTTGGTATGTGGATGGACGGCTTGCTTACACTATCCGTATCTCCCCTCACGTGCTGGCTACCCCCAAGCCGATGTATATCGGCTTGAGCCATAATGGCCTTCCGGAGGCTGGGTTGCTGAAGAACTTCAAGGACCCCAAAATGGGGCCAGAACCCATGCGGGTCGACTGGGTCAAGGTCTACCAGTAAGCGGGTAGGGCTTGCCTCTTCTGGGTCCCCGATTTTAATCATTCTTACCCCTATTTTATGAAAGCCCTCCCGCTTTTCTCCCTCCTTGCCGCCCTGTCGTTGGGCGCCGCTCCTAATACTGGCCTGAAGCCGGTCTGGGAGGATAACTTCGACGCCAAGGAGCTCGACCCCAAGAAGTGGAACGTCGGCGGCTCGGCCCGCATCGTCGACGGTAAGCTCCAGATCGAAGTGACCCCCAAGGACAAGCCCGGCTTCTGGAATGGCAGCACGGCCCACACTCTGGGCAAGTTTTCCTATGGTCAGGGTTATTTCGAGGCCTCCATCCGCGCCGTACAGTCCAAGAACCGCGGCTGGACGGTCTTTGGTATCCGTAATCAGAGCATGGAGAAGTTCCCCGCCGCCTCCATGTATTTCGTCTTCACCGGCGCCGATCGCATCGAGCCGAACCTGAACATCGTCGACGAAACCGGCTCCCACCGGCTGGCTCCGAAGGAGAAGGTCATCGCGATGGACGGCGGTAAGTCCTACAAGAAGTTCCTGACTTACGGCCTGCAGTGGAACGCCACGTCTTACATCTGGTACGTCGAAGGCCGCCAGGTGCACAAGCTTTCGCGTCCGATTCCCAAGGAGCCCATGGGCATCGAATTCCATCAGAGTCTGCCGGAAGGCGGTCTGCTCAAGGATTTCATGAACCCGAAGCTGGGCCCTGAACCGATGCAGATCGACTGGGTCAAGGTCTTCAAGATTCCGTGAGCTAAACCTCTTTACCCTTAAAACCCCATGAAACAAATCCTCAGTCTTCTCGCCCTGACGGCCACCCTGAGCGCGGCTAATCCAGCTTCTAACATGAAGTTGGCTTTCTCCGATGAGTTCGACGGCCCGGCTCTAGACGCAGCCAAGTGGACCACTTACGGCGAGCCCACCGCGATGTCTTTCGTGACCGCGGGGAAGACGAAGGCGCTGCGTATCACGTTGATTAAGCGTGACGATATGATCCAGACCAATGGCATCCGCGCGAAGCATGAGCAGGTCCGTGGCTACTTTGAGGCCTCTATTCGGATGAACGCCAATCCCGGACATACCGGCAACATGTCTGTGCGCGGCAAGGATGATAAGGTGACGCCTTTCATCAATGCCCTCTGGGAGGGGACGGGTGAGGACAATCTCACCCCTTGGGCGCGCTACGTGGACGACAAGGGGCAGCATGACCTCCGCTCCGATGCGTCGGGCAAGAAAATCCTCAAAGGCGGCGAGCCTTCCAAGAAGTTTAACACCTACGGCATCCTTTGGACCGAGAAAGGTTTCGCCTGGTTCGTCAATGGTAAGCAGATCCATAAGGTCGACCGCACCCCGATCGCGGCGCCGATGATTCTCACTTTCTCCCACCGGATCGGTGAATGGGAGCGCCCGAAGCTGATCCTCAAGCAGCTCCCAGACGACGTCGATGTCGACTGGGTCAAGGTCTGGCAGTAAACACCATGCGCTCTCTCGCCTTCCTTTGCTTGGTCTCGGCAGCCTTCGCCGCCGATCCCTCGACCGGCAAGGTCCTCGCTTTCTCCGATGACTTCAACGGTGACAAGATCGACGAGACCAAGTGGGGCTTCACCGGCTCGCGTGAACTGTTCTCCATCGTCAAGATTGGAAAATTCAGCGTCGCGCGTATCGGCCTGAAGATGGGAACGGACATGATTCAGGTGAACTCGCTCAGCACCCGCGGCAAGTTCAGCCAACAATACGGCTACTTCGAAGCCTCGATGCGGATGAACGCCCACGAAGGGCATGCGGGCACCTTGCGGATCATCAGCGACGACGAGAAGACACCACCTGCCCTCACCGCGGCGTTTCATTCCCAGGGCAAGGATCTCATCATTCCCTGGGGTCGTGGTCTGACCGAAGCGGGCATGCAGGATTTTCGTCCCGATAGGAACGCGCCTTTGAAGACCAGCGACGCCGCCAAGAGATTTCATACCTACGGAGTCCTCTGGACCGAGAAATCCTACTCTTGGTTGATCGATGGCAGGGTCGTTCACAAACTGGACCGCAAGGAGTACGTTCGGCCGATGCATGTCGTGCTGAGCCACCGAATCCTGGAGGAAGATCGCCCGAAACTGGTGCTCAAGACCCTGCCGGATGATGTGGACATCGACTGGGTCAAGGTCTGGAAATGATTTCCATGCGTCCCCTTGTCCTTCTCTTGGCCCCCTTGGCGGCCTTCGCCGCGGATCCTTCGATCGGCAAGAAGCTCGTCTTCTCGGACGACTTCAACGGCGATAAGCTCGATGAGTCTAAGTGGCGCGTCACTGGTGGTAGCGACCTTTTCACCTTCGTCAAGGCCGGGAAAGAAAACGCCCTACGTATCGGCCTTAAGATGGGTGACGACATGATTCAGACCAACTCCATCAGCTCGCGCGGCAAATTCAGCCAGCAGTTCGGCTACTTCGAGGCCTCGATGCGCATGAACGCCCTCGATGGCCACTCAGGGATTTTCCGCCTCGCCACCGATGACGACAAGACGCCGCCGAGTATCTCTGTCTCCTTCCATGCTTCGGGCAAAGATCGCGTTAACCCGTGGGCCCGTGCCACGCTCGAGTCTGGTCAGCAGGATTTCCGCCCCGATAAGGCGATTCCTGCCCAGAAGGCGGGAGACGTCTCCAAGAAATTCCACACCTACGGCATCCTTTGGACTGAGAAGGGCTTTACCTGGTACATGGATGGCAAGGTGATGCATAAGCTCGAGCGCAAGGATTTTACTAGACCGATGAACGTCTCGTTGAGCCATCGTGTCCTTGAAGAGGAACGCCCGAAACTGAACGTCAAGCAGCTCCCGGACGACGTGGACATCGACTGGGTCAAGGTCTGGAAGTAAGGCTTCGTCTAAAAGAGGTTTGCATCAGTACCCCGCTAGGCATCCTGCGGGGTACTTTCATGTCCGCTCCTTACGACAAGAACAACCCGTTCCCGGCCTGCCTCGTCGACCGCCGTCGCCTGAGCTCCCCAGCCAGCCAGAAGGATACCCAGCACTTCTCGGTCTCCCTCGCTGGCAGCGGCCTGACCTACAAGTGCGGCGACAGCCTCGGCGTCTTTCCGACCAACAATCCCAAGTCCGTGGCCGCCTTGCTCCAGGCCGCCGGCTTCTCGGGCGACGAGCAGGTGACCATCCCGAAGGACGCGGCGCCGATCTCCCTCCGTCAGGCGCTTTCGACCCGACTCGCCCTCAATGGCCCGACCTACAAGTTCGCCCAGCTGCTCCATGACCGCGCGACCGATGACGCCGACAAGGCCCGTCTCGCCGCCGCCATCGGCGAAGCTGACCCGGAGAAGAAGAAGTCCTGGATGGAACAGCGCGAGTTTCTCGATCTCTTCCTGGAGCACCCTTCCGCTCGTCCGGCCGCCCAAGAAGTCATCGAGCTCATGCGCAAGCTGATGCCGCGCCTGTATTCGATCTCGTCCGCCCCTTCGAAGTATCCTCAGGAAATCCACCTCACGGTCGCCGTGGTCCGTTATGAGACCAACGGCCGCCCGCGCGAAGGGGTCTGCTCCAGCTACCTCGCCGACCGCGCCCGCATGAACGAAGCCGACCTCCCGGTCTTCGTCGCTGACTCGCACTTCGGTCTGCCGGCCGACGACAATCTCCCGGTCATCATGGTCGGCCCTGGCACGGGTGTCGCGCCGTTCCGCAGCTTCGTCATGGACCGCGCCACCCGCGGCGCCAAGGGTCCGAACTGGCTCTTCTTCGGCGACCAGCGCAAGGACCACGATTTCCTCTACGCCGACGAGTGGGCGGAGTATCAGCAGTCCGGCGTGCTCACCCGCCTCGACACCGCTTTCTCCCGTGATCAGGCCGCGAAGGTCTACGTCCAGGACCGCATGCGCGAGAACGCCGCCGAGCTCTGGAAGTGGATCCAGCAGGGCGCGTATTTCTACGTCTGCGGCGACGCCAAACGCATGGCCAAGGATGTCGACGCCGCTTTGCACGCCATCGTGGCGGAGCAGGGTGGGATGACACCTGAAGCCGCGGTGGATTGGGTGAAGCAGTTCAAGAAGGACGGCCGTTACCAGCGCGACGTGTACTGAGGGCCAAGAGCGGGGCAGGGCGGTTTCGGCGGGGCATTAGCCACTTGCCAGAAGCCCTGTTTCCTTGCACATAAACCCCCGATGCATCTCACGCACTCTCCTCGCGTCGCCCTCGTCACCGGAGCCGGTCGCGGCATCGGCAAGGCTATCGCGGAACGTCTCGCTTCCCACGGTCACACTGTCCTTTGCGTCTCGAAGTCCGAGACCTGCGTGCAGGTGGCCAACGACATCATCGCCAAGGGTCAGAAAGCGAAGGCCTTCCAGGTCGACGTCTCGGACGCCGCCGCGGTCGCCAAGGCATGCGAGCAGATCAACGCCGAATTCGGCGCCGTCGAGATCCTCGTCAACAACGCCGGCATCACCCGCGACAAGCTTGTCATGGCGATGTCGGACCAGGATTGGAATGACGTGATCTCCACCAATCTTTCCTCAGCGTTCTATTGGACCAAGGGCCTCGTGCGCCCGATGACCAAGAAGCGCTGGGGTCGCATCATCAGCATCTCCTCCGTCACCGGCGTGCAGGGTAACGCCGGTCAGGCTAACTACGCCGCCGCCAAGGCCGGCCTCCACGGTCTCACCATGACGCTCGCCCGCGAGCTCTCTGGCCGCTCCATCACCGCCAACGCCGTCGCCCCTGGTTTCATCACCACCGACATGACCGGCGAGCTTTCCGAAGAGGTGAAGCAGAAGATCCTCAGCGTCATCCCTCTGGGACGATTTGGCTCAGTCAACGACATCGCCGCTATGGTCGATTATCTGGCCTCCGAAGAGGGGGGCTACATCACCGGTCAGGTCTTTTCGATTGACGGAGGAATGGCTATCTGACACCCCAAAACCTAACAAAACACCCATTTATTATGCCCGAAAACATCGAACAGCGCGTCAAGGACATCATCGTCAAGCAACTCTCCGTCACCCCTGACCAGCTGACCCCCACGGCCAGCTTCCAGGGCGACCTGAAGGCTGACTCCCTTGACCTCGTCGAGATCATCATGGCTTTCGAAGACGAGTTCGGCCTCACGATCCCGGAAGATAAGGCTGCCGGTATCAAGACCCTTGGTGATGCCATCGAGCACATCAAGGCTCACGCCACCAAGTAAGCCCCCCGGGCTTTCCTCGTAGGCCCGCCCCCTTGAGCTCCGACCGCAATTCTCGCCGGGTAGTCGTCACGGGCATCGGCTCGGTGACGGCCCTCGGTCACGATAACGCGACCTTCTGGGACGCCCTCATCAAGGGTCGTTCCGGTATCTCGCGTGTCACCCGCTTCGACCCCACGGACTTCCCTTCCAAGGTCGGCGCCGAAATCCGCGATTTCGATCCGTCCAAGTTCATGGACGCGAAGGAGGCCAAGCGTAACGACCGCTACACCCAGTACGCCGTCGCCGCTTCCCGGCTCGCTATCCAAGATGCGAGCGTCGACGTCACCAAGCTGGATTCCGAACGCTTCGGCGTGATTATCGGCTCCGGTATCGGCGGCATGGAGACCATCGAGAACCAAGCCCGCGTCCTCATCGAGCGCGGCCCGTCGCGCGTCTCGCCCTTCACGATTCCTTCGCTCATCGCCAACATCGCCTCCGGCGTCGTGGCCATCGAGTTCCAGGCGAAGTCCGTCAACTTTGGCGTCGTCTCGGCTTGCGCCTCCGGTTCCCACTCCCTCGGCGAAGCCTTTCGCCACATCCGCGACGGCCATGCCGACATCATGCTTTCGGGCGGTTCCGAGGCCTGCATCACCCGCCTGAGTTACGCCGGCTTCTGTAACATGAAGGCGATGTCGACCGACTTCAATGATACGCCTGAGAAGGCCTCCCGTCCGTTCGATAAGCTGCGCGATGGTTTCGTGATGGGCGAAGGTTCGGGCGTGTTGGTCATCGAATCCCTTGAGCATGCCCAGGCCCGTGGTGCCCGCATCTATTGCGAACTGGCCGGCTACGGCGCCACCTGCGACGCCTACCATATCACTGGCCAGGATCAGGAAGGCAAGGGCCTCGCCCTCTGCCTCAGCCGTGCCCTCGCCGAAGCGGGCATCGAGAAGTCCGAAGTCGGCTACATCAACGCCCACGGTACCTCGACCCCGATCAACGACCGCTGCGAGACCCTCGCCATCAAGCGTTGCTTCGGCGACCTCGCCCCCAAGATCTCCATTTCCTCGACCAAGTCCATGACGGGCCACCTCCTGGGTGCCGCTGGCGGCATCGAGGCGGCCGCCTGCGTGATGGCCATTCACACGGGCATGATTCCGCCGACCATCAATTACGAGAATCTGGACCCCGATTGCGACCTCGACTACACGCCGAACGTCGCCAAGGCCCGCAAGGTGGACGTGGCGATCTCGAACAACCTCGGCTTCGGCGGGCATAACGCCGCGCTGATCTTCAAGCGTCTCTGAGGTTTCGGTGGTCTGCAGTGCAACCTTTTGCCTCGCGATGGGGTATAAGGGAAATAGAACTATGCCGACCCCCATGGCTCCCCGTCTCCTTTTGCTAGCCTTAGGCTCCTGCTTGGCCGTCACCCTGGGCGCCCAAGTACCCGCCCCAGCTCCGCCTCCGCCCACGGTCACAGTGCGCACCTCCGTCTCCCATCTGGACCCGAAGACTGGCAAGTCCGATAGCCTGACGGCTCCTTCCGTCTCGGTCATCTCTGGCTCTGAAGCCCGGGTCTCCGTCGCCGGTCGCCCCGACCCCAAGGATCCGAAGGGTAAGCCGGAAAGCTCGATGGAACTGGTCATCGCTCCCACGGCGCAGCCAGACGGCACCGTGAGCATCTCCTTGCGCGTCGTCATCACCAATAAGCCTGAGCCGATCGACCCGAAGCAGGCCGGTCGCGAACGCAAGCGCGAGTCGAAGTCGCATGATGGTACGCTGACCTTCTATTCGGTGCTCGCTCAGGACGGGCTCTTTTCGATCCAGGACAGCAAGGGCGGGCGTCGCTGGTACAAAATCGGTTCCACCGTCGACGGCTGGACCCTCGAATCTTACGACAAGGAAAAGGAGCTCATCATCGTCGCTCAGGGCGCCACCCATCAGGAACTCCGCCTCTACAAATCCTCAATTGAAGCCTCGGCTAGCGAGCTCAGTACCGTCGTGACGGTGCGTCCGGGCGAAATCGTGAAGGTCCCCGGCGTGGGCGGCCTCGAGGTATCGGTAAGCGCTTCGCTTTCGGCGACCCCGGTCGCCCGTTGAGCCATGCTACGACTGCTGCTCGTCCTCTTGGCCGCTACGGCTATCGCGGCGGATGAGGCGGTGCCGACGCATCTGAAGGTGAAAGCCACTTTTACCCGCATCGATAAAGACGGTAAGCAGGAAGTATATGCCGAGCCCTCGGTCATCACCGTCGATGGCAAGCAGACGACCATCCGCGTTGGCTCGGCTGAGCAGGGCGTGGTCTTCACGGTCACCCCGAAGGTCAATAAGGACGGCACGCTAACCCTCGAAGCGGTCACTGAATCCCGCGAAGCCCCGCCTGCGCCCGCTACATCCCCCGCGACCAAAGAGACGGCGCCGGCTCCTCGCGCCAAGAGCAACCTACCTTTCTTCCACGGCGTCCTCACGAAGGATAAGCTATTCTCGATCGAAGATGCCGCCGGTAAGCGCCAGTGGGTTCCTCTGGGTCGCCGCATTGATGGCTGGACGCTCCGTTCCTACGATGAGAAGCGCGAAGCCCTGACGCTTTCGCGTCTGGGTCAGTCCGTCGAACTGGTCCTGCACAAAGGGGTCATCCTGGATGCGCCCACTCCGCAGGTCTCTGTCTCCCGGGCCAACACGACGATCACCGTCAAGCCGGGCGCTAAGACCCTGATTGGTGACGCCAACGGCCGCACGATCTCGCTCGAGGCCGAAATCCTCGACGTGACGAAGTGACGGCTTAGGCCACGTCGAGGTGGCCGACCTTCACGAGGATGGTCGCGCCTTCCGGGCCGGTGAAAGGCCGGTGGTTACTCATGTGCGGGCTACGAATCCAGGTGCCGGCGGGGTAGCTGCCGTGCTCGTCGCGGAAGATGCCCTCGAGCACGAGGATCTCCTCGCCGCCGACGTGGGTATGCGGATTGAAACGGGTCTCGGGCGCCCAGCGCACCAAGGCGGTGTGCTTGGTGAGGCCTTGGTGGAGCGAGGTCACCTTGAGTCCGGGTACCATGCCTTGCCGCCAGTCGAGGGTATCGCCCCGTAGCGCGAAAGAGTCTGTTTCCGGCTCCGTCGGGGTCCGCTCGTTGAGGTAGACCATGCTGGCCTCGATCGACGTGAACGTGGCGGATACGCCGGGCGCCAGACTGGCGTAAGAAGCCGGGCCGAGGGCTTCGCCATTCAGGCTCAGCAGTCCACGCACGACGAGCACTTCAAGTAACTTGCCTCCGTCATGAGTCATCGACTCGCCGGCCTTGAGGGATCGGAGGGTGATCTGGCTCTCGGCCGGGGCGACACGCTGTTCCAGCGGACGTTCACCTGTTTGGCCTGCGTATAGGTCGGTCGCATCGACGACGACACGGAGGGAATGGTCAGAGTGGAGAGTCATGTCGAAATGGAAGGATGGTTTTAGTCGGCGAGCGCCTTGCGCCACTCGGCAATCTCGCTGGCTAGTCCGTGGGTCCGTAAGCCGGCTTCGATCTCCACGTGCGTGGGCTCGGTGACGATGTGCTTGGGGTCGCCTTCAAGGTCTGGGCGCACGACGCGTGAGATGGCCCACGCGGCCCAGGCCCGCCACTTCTTGAGGTCGGCCCGTTCGCCGCGCACGCGATCCGCCAGATGCTGATAGTGCACGCGCGCGTTACCGGCGAAGTTCTCGCTGGGCTGCTTCACCATCCAGCCGATGGCGCGGTAGGGCATCGCATAGTCGGTCAGGGCGCCGTCGCCCTCGGGCACGTCGCAATACAGCGCTCGGTCGACGGCGAGGAGCGCCCGCGCGGGGAGGTCGTCCAGCCAGAGCTGCTGTCCGTACTCGAGGCAGAGGCGGTAAAGTTCCGGTCCTTGGTCGTCGCGCAGGGCATTGAGGTCGCGCCAGGAGAGCGGGCGACCACAGGACGGCAGGAAGGGGCAGGGCGAAGGCACGCGGCTCAGGGCTTGGCGTACGGATTAGTCTTCTTCTCGATGCCGACGGAAGTCTGGCCGCCGTGGCCCGGCAGGAGGACGACGTCATCCGGCAGGGTGTAGATGCGCGCGCGGATCGAGGTCAGGAGCTGGTTCCAGTCGCCGTTGGGGAGGTCGGTCCGGCCGACGGAGCCCTTGAAGATGGCGTCGCCGGTGAAGGCTATCTTCTGGTCAGCGGCGTAGAAGAGGATGCTTCCGGGGCAGTGGCCGGGCACGTGGCGGATCTCGAACTTGAATCCGCAGGCTTCGACGACGTCGCCGTCTTCCACCCAGCGGTCGACCTTCACGGAGCGGAAATCGTCGTCGGAGAGCGAGGGAATCATCGACTGATAACGTGTGCGATAGGCTTCGATATTCTCGATAAGCTGTTGGTCGTCTTTGTGGGCGATGACCTTGGCGCCGGCGTCAGCGAAATAGCGGCCGTCGCACATATGGTCCCAATGGCCATGGGTGATGAGCAGGTGTGTGAGGTTGAGGCCTTGCTTTTTGATTTCGGCGAGCAGCAGAGGGCCGGCGTCCTTCGGGGCGTCGATGACGCAGCAGTCTTTGCCGTTCTCGGCGATGATGAGGTAGGCGTTGGTCTCGAAAGGTCCGAGCGGGGCGGCGGCGATGTTCATGGAATCAGGCGCTGAAGGCTTTACGTAGTGCGGCTTCGACTTTTTCCGGCGGGCGCACGGCCTTGAACTCGCGGTTCACGAAGGCGTGGATGGTGAAGCCTTCGACGAGCAGCTCGCCGTCGCGCTCGACCTTGTAGGTGAGTCTAAGGCGTGCTATGGGCTTTTCAGCCAAGGTCACCGTGATGCGGACGCGGTCGTCGAAGCGAGAGGGGCGATGGTAGGTCAGGCCGGTCTCGAGGACGGGTAGGAGGAAGCCTTCCTGCTCGAGTTGACGATAGGGGGTGCCGAGCTGGTCGAGTAGGGCGACGCGAGCCATCTCGAACCAAGGCAGGTAGTTGCCATGGTAGGTGACGCCCATCGCATCGGTCTCGGCGAAGCGGACGCGGGTCTCGACGGTGGCCTGAAGCATGAGGCTGTTTTGGTGTCTAGCGGCGATTTTCCAACGCCAAACGGCGTGACGGAGGCTTCTCCTTGCTCCCATGGGCTTCCTTCGCTGGAGTCAGGGCATGGGTCAGCGCGAACGCTTCGTCATCTTTCTGGTCGGTGCCTTGCTGGGCATCGTGCTTTTGCTCGGCGGCAAGTCCTGTGGTAGTGAGAAGAAGAATCAGCTCCGGATGGTCCGCTCTTCCTTGAGCATGGCGCCGATGATGTACGACTTTGCGGTCATGCAGAAGGGCTTCTACGGAAAATATGTCCTCTTCGAGCAGGTCGCCGAGAAAGAGGGTGGGGCGAAGGTCCGCACGCTCGTCACCGGCGGCACCCGTCGCTACTCCCCCGAAGGCAAAGAGCTGCCCGAGGAACACATCCTGATCAAGGAGTCCTACGCTCCGGGCGTCGTCCTGGCTGAAGCCGGTCCGGTGTCGTCCTATGAGTTCACCTATGCTGACCGTATCGTGATCAAGCTGAAGCCGGGCCATCAGGCTGCCGAGGTTGCCGCCTGGCCTGGTCACGAAGAATCCCTCATCCGACTCGAAGCTTGGCGCAAACTGCCCGGTGGCGCCCCTTGGGCTAAACTCGAGGCTCTGGTGCGTGAATTGAACAGCCATCCCGCCGTCGCCGAAGCTCGCCTACCCCGAATCGACTGGCAGGCTGAAGCAGACCTGATTAGAGCTAATTCACCCAAATGAGCACGACGCTGCAGCGCGAGGGTGGTCTGACTGTGGCGCTCAGCTTGGCGGTCAATGTCGTCCTGGCTGGCGCTAAGCTGAGCGTGGGCATCATCGCCTCCTCGCAGGCGCTCGTCGCCGACGGCATCCACTCGCTGGTCGATATCGCCTCCGACATCGCGGCGATCATTGGGCTGAAATTCGCCCACCTGCCCAAGGACGACGATCATCCTTACGGCCATCATCGTTTCTCGACTTTGGCGACGATGCTCATTTCGGCATTGGTGCTGCTCTTCTGTCTTGGTCTGGCCTGGCAGTCGCTTACCGCGCTCGTCAGTGGTACCGACGTCACCCAGCCTGGTCTCGCCGCCGCTTGGGTTGCCGGCGGAGCTTTGTTAATCAAGGAAGGTTTCTACCAGTATGCGCGCCGTCAGGCCGAGCGTCTCGGCTCCCGCCTACTGATGGCCAACGCCACCGACCATCGCGCCGACGCCATCGCCTCGCTGCTCGCGCTGGTAGCGGTCGTCGTGGCCAACCTTAATCCCGAATGGAAGGCCCTCGATAAGGTCGTCGGCCTCGTGCTCGCCGGCTGGCTGGGTTCCGAGGGTATCAAGCTCTTCAAGGGTGCCTGCGAAGATCTCTTGGATACCGCTCCGGCGGCGCACGTGTTGCAGGACCTGAGCGAGCACATCCTGGCCGCCCCGGGCGCCAAGGGATTCCACGCTTTCCGTGCCCGTCGTCTGGGCGACCGCTTCGAGGTCGATTTTCACTTACAGGTCGCCGAAGGTGCTACCGTCGCCGAAGGCCATGCCATTGCGGGTCGGATCAAGTCGGATATCCTGAAGTCGCATCCGGAAGTGATTTCCGTGTTGGTGCATGTCGAGCCGGACGCGCCGGAGCATCGCAAGCAAGACGGGCACCACGGTTTCAACGCCTGAACGCGGGTTGCCTTCTGCGGGCGGGTGGTTTGGATGGGGCGATGAGCTTGCCCCGTCTCCTGTCCGCGCTTCTGGCCGTGACCGTCTGCCTGTCCGCCGCGCCGGCGCCCAATATCGTCTTCATCTTCGCCGATGACCAGCGCGCCGACACCATCGCGGCGTTGGGTAATCCGGTCATCAAGACCCCGAACCTCGATCGTCTCGTGAAGCGCGGCGTCGCCTTCACCCGTGCCTACATGCAAGGGGGTAACGGAGGGGCCACGTGCGTGCCTTCGCGCGCGATGCTCTTGTCCGGTCGTTCCCTCGCGCAGATCGATGAGAAGCTATTGAAGCATCAGACCTGGCCCAACGCTTTCGGTGCGGCTGGCTATGCGACCTTTGCCACGGGAAAGTGGCATAACGGTCCGCCTTCGATCTCCAAGTCCTTCCAGCAGGCCAAGGCGCTCTTCGTCGGTGGCATGGCTAATCCTCTGAAGGCCCCGACCAGTGATATGCTGCCGACGGGTAAGCTGACCCCGGCGAAGATCTCGCCGAAGCATCTGTGCGAAGAGGCCACCGACGAGACCCTGGCGTTCCTGAAGTCGCAGGACGGAAAGAAGCCGTTCTTCTCGTATCTAGCTTTCGATGGTCCGCATGACCCGCACATCGTACCGGAAGGGTTTCCGATCGATTATGCTCCGACCTCGATTCCCTTGCCGCCGAACTTCCTGCCGCAGCATCCGTTCGACAACGGCGAGATGGTCATCCGTGACGAGCAGCTGATGAAGTGGCCGCGCCCCGAGGCTGACGTGAAGACGATGCTGGCCGAGTATTATCGTTATATCTCCTTCCTCGACGTCCAGGTCGGCCGCGTTCTCGATGCCGTGGATGCGTCGCCCTTCGCCGCCAATACTATCATCATCTACTCCGCCGACTCCGGTGTGGCTCGCGGTTCGCACGGTCTCATCGGTAAGCAGAACCTCTACGAGCACTCCATGCGCGTGCCGCTGATCGTCGCCGGCCCTGGCATCGCCGTCGACAAGCGTAGTGACGCGATGTGCTACCTCTTCGACGTCATCCCCACGCTCGGTGCACTCAGCGGCGTCGCCGGCCCCAAAACCAGCGAGGGCCTCGACCTCAGCGCCACGCTGCGCAACCCCGCCACGCCCGCCCGCACCTCGCTCATGTTCGCCTACCAGAAAGTCCAACGCAGTCTCCGCGACGAGCGCTACAAACTCATCCGCTACCCGCAGGTCGACCGTACCCAATTCTTCGACCTCGTCGCCGACAACCCCGGCCGCTGGATGGTCCACTGCCACAACACGTACCACGCGCAGGCCGGGATGATGACCCGCCTCGACTACACCACCTGACCCACCACCCGACCCGGGCATCTATGC
>JBEEKW010000002.1:0-60159 GCA_041168485.1 Verrucomicrobiota bacterium | reverse complement strand
CGCTGGTACGGCAAGGAAACGCTGTCGTTCTGACGTCCGCTTTGGATTGGCAGGGCTTCGGTGTGACGTAGTCTGAACGCGTGCCGATGAGCCTGCCCACTCCTGATGTCTTGCGCGCGGCCGCTTTGCAGTTGCCGCGCTTGCCTGCGGCGCCCGAAGGGAGCGGGCCGATCGCCGTCGCGGTTTCGGGCGGCGCGGATTCGGTCTACTTACTCTGCGCGCTCTGGGCGGACCAAACCGTGCGACCAAGATTGCGCGTCCTGCATTTCGATCACCGCGTGCGGGGTGAAGCTTCGGCGGCAGACGCCCGTTTCGTCGCGGTTTTGTGTGCCGCCCTCGGCGTGCCTTGCGTGCTCGGAATGAGGGAAGAGCAGGGGGGCGCTTCGGAGGCTGACCTGCGTGCGGCCCGCGATGCGTTCTTTGCCGAACAGCGTCAGGGTCTCGGTTTTAAACTCCTTTGCACCGCGCATCACCTCGACGACGTCGTCGAGAACGCGTTGCTCCGTCTTGCACGCGGCGCCGGTCTTGCAGGTCTCGCTGCTCCGCGGGTACTGCAAGATTTCCGCGATGGCCACCGTCGCTGGCGACCGCTGATTGCCGCCGGGATCGCAAAGTCGGCCCTGCTGGCTTCGCTTCAGGCCGCCGGGATTCCTTGGCGCGAGGATGCGACGAACGCTTTACCTATTGCGGCCCGCAACCGCATCCGCGCGTGGCTGGCCGACGGTGGTGAAGCGGCCCTAGGGGTTGGATACGCCGAAGGCTTCACCCGTTCCGCCCGGATCATCGGCGAGGCTCAGGCGGCCTTGTCCAGTTGGGCCCAGGAGTTAGGCTGTGTCGTCACCGCTGCCGGCACCATGCCTGTTGGCGCCCTCAAGGATCGCCCAGAGGGCTTGGTGCAGGAATGCTTACGTGAGTTCTTGCATCGCCATGGAGTCGCTGATCCCAGTGCGAAATCTCTTCAGCCGCTGCTTTCGGCGGTTGTCGCCGGGAGTGACGCGCGATCCACCGTGCGCGGCGTCGTTGTGCGGGTGAAGGGCGGAGAACTTTCTGTGCTGACGGAGACTCCGCCGTTCGGTCCTGACGAGCGGTGCTTGCTGATGGGTTCGCCTGATGACGAATGCGGCTTGCTTGCCGAAGTCGTGGAAGTCGACGCGACCCTGTGGGCAAGTCTGTCCCGCGGAGACATCTCCCCCGCCAAGGAAGTTTATGTCATCGCGCCGGTTGCGGCGCTTGTTTGGCGAGGGCGCATGGAAGGTGATCGCTATCAGCCGCTCGGCTCCCCGGGTTCGGCCAAACTGTCGGACCTGCTCATCAACCGTAAAATCCCCGCGGAAAGGCGGGAAGCTCTGCCGGTGGTGCTGGTCGGCTCCGAGATTCTCTGGGTACCGGGCCTGCCGCCGGCCGAATCTGCCCGGCTGGCTGGGCCCACGAAGGGGGCTCTCCGGTTGACTTGGCTAGGCCCCTGCTTAGGTTAAACCTTCTGCCCATGAGTCAAAACGACCAGCCGGATGATAATAAGAACGGCCCCCGCTTGAACGCCAAACCCGTGCTGGTCTGGCTGCTTCTGATGGCCGCCATCATCGCCCTTTTCAATTTCCCGGGCACGGAGTCCCGTAACGCCGTCCAGAGGCTCGAGGTTACCCAGGTTCTCGCTTACGCCCAGGAGAAGAAGATCAAGAACCTCACGATTCAGCCTAACCCGACCGGAGGTAACAATCGCTGGGTGCACATCACGGGTGAGCTCGAAGTCGCTGGCGCCAAGGAGGACGAGAAGGCACGTTTCTTCGCTGATGGTAGTCTGACCGAAAAGGCATTTGAGGCGCTCCAAGCTTCCGTCTCCCGCGACTCTTTCAAGGAAGTTCCGGCCCAGACGGGCTGGACGATGTTCCTCTACAACGTGCTGCCCACGCTCCTTATCTCGGGGGTGGTGCTGTTCATGATGTACCGGTTCCTGAAGAACGCCAACCGCGGCGCGATGCAGTTCGCGAAATCCCGCGCGCGCCTTAATTCCACCGATAAGGAATCCACGACCTTCAAGGACGTCGCTGGTTGCGATGAGGCCAAGGAAGAGGTGAAGGAGATCGTCGATTTCCTGAAGGACCCGAAGCGTTTCACCAAGATTGGTGCAAACATCCCGAAGGGCGTGCTCATGGTCGGCCCTCCTGGCACGGGTAAGACCCTGCTCGCCCGCGCTGTCGCCGGCGAGGCCGGCGTGCCTTTCCTCAGTATCAGTGGTTCAGACTTCGTCGAGATGTTCGTCGGCGTTGGTGCCGCCCGCGTGCGCGACACCTTTGAACAGGCCCGCAAGCTCGCCCCCTGCATCATCTTCATCGATGAAATCGATGCGGTCGGCCGCCAGCGCGGCGCCGGCGTCGGTGGCGGCAACGACGAGCGCGAGCAGACCCTCAACTCCTTATTGGTCGAGATGGACGGTTTCGACGGCCAGGCTGGCGTGATTGTTATCGGTGCCACCAACCGCTCCGACGTCCTCGATGCCGCCTTGCTGCGTCCGGGTCGCTTTGACCGCCAGGTCTTCGTCGACTTGCCTGACTTACGCGGTCGCGAGGCCGTCCTGGCTGTGCACGCCAAGCGCTTCCAGCTCGCGCCGTCTGTCGACCTTCAGCGCGTCGCGCGCATCACGACTGGTATGTCCGGCGCCGATTTGGCCAATCTCCTCAACGAGGGCGCCCTCCATGCGGGCCGTCGTAATCGCGAGAAGGTCGAGATGTCCGACATCGAAGAAGCCCGCGACAAGATTGCCTACGGCCGTGAGCGCAAGAAGGTCATGGACGAGTCCGACCTCAAGAACACTGCTTACCATGAGGCGGGCCACGCCGTGGTGCAGGCCCTCATTGATGACGGTGCGCTGCCGCTCCATAAGGTCACTATCATCCCGCGCGGACGCGCCCTCGGCATGGCCATGCTCATGCCCACCAAGGAAATCCTCGGTTACTCCCGTAAGCGCTTGCTCGACTATATCTGCATGGCGATGGCCGGCCGCATCGGCGAGAAGGTCATCTCTGGTGAGATTTCCAATGGCGCTTCGAGCGACATCAAGCAGGCCACGCGCTTCGCGCGCCAGATGGTCTGCGACTGGGGTATGAGCGACCTAGGTCCGATTGCCTTCGGCGAGAATTCCGACACAGTCTTCCTCGGTCGCGAGATTTCGCGCACTCAGAATCACAGCGACGCCACCGCGCGTCGCATCGATGAGGCCATCTCCACCATCGTGCAGGAGCAGTATGTCCGCGCGGAGAAACTTATCGCCGAAAACGCTGAAGCCCATCGCAAGATCGCCGAGGCGCTTCTGCTGTATGAGACCCTCGACGGCGTGCATGTGATGGAAATCCTTAAGACTGGCTCCATTCAGACGCCAATCGCCGGTCCCGTCGTGGCGGTTGCTCCGGCGGCGGACGCCACCCAGTCTCCGGCTAATCCAGCTGCCGACGCCGGACCCGGTCTGCAGTCCTCGCCCAGCCCCGCTTGAGGTTTGCCCTCGGGCGGCCGGGAAGGTAGGGTGGGGCATGGTCATCGGACTCACGGGCGGTATCGGCTGCGGCAAGTCCGCGGCGGCCGCCTGCTTTGCGGAGCTCGGATTCAACGTCGTCGACGCCGATCAACTCGCGCGACAGGTGTTGGAGTCCGCTAGTTGCGTTAGCCAGCTGCGGGCCCGCTGGGGCGACGCCTGCCTGGGGGCGGAGGGTCGGCCTAATCGCCGATGGATCGCGGCTAAAGTTTTTGATGACCCGGCAGAACGGGCCTTTCTTGAGGGCCTGACGCATCCCGAAGTGGCCCGTCTTCGGCAGGCGGCCGTTGTAGATACGAAACGGCATCATGTGGTCGAAATTCCGCTCCTTTTTGAAAAAAACCTGACCACAGGATTCGAGTTCGTCGTGTGTGTAGCTTGCTCCGAAGAGATGCGGCGGTCCCGTCTGCTCGAAAAGGGCCTCACCGTTGAGGATATTTCACACCGTATCGCTTCACAAATGCCTCTCTCGGAGAAGGTTAAGCGTTCGGATATCGTCTTTTGGAACGACGGAGAGCCAGGATTTCTGCGTGCACAGGTCGCAGCGCTGGTTGGCCGGCTTCCCGCTCCGTAAATACGGCCATCTTTGGTTAATTTGCGGTTGCGGGCAAGGTGCCCCGATTTAGGGTGATTTTCCCATTGTTCTCCTCTCTGAGGAACAATCTCCCTACCCCATCTTCCGCTCCGGATTTCCCCACTGTGACGACCGCCGACGACTACGTCATCCAATTCATTCAAGACAAGGGACTAGTGTCTCTTGCCGACGTGACTGAGGCCCGTGCCGCCATTGAACCCGTCCCGGATGGCCAGAATGCCGACACCCTCGCCATCGCCAAGTTGGTCGAGACTAATAAGGTCGCGTGGACTAAGATTACGGCTGCCCTCAGCCAGGAGTTCGACATGGAAATCGTGGATGTCGCGCAGGTCACGCCCTCCGATGACATCCTGAAGCTCATCAGCCGCGAACAGGCCGAGAAGCATAATATCCTGCCGCTACAGATGGATGGCACCGAGCTGCTCTTGGCCATCTCGGATCCGCTCGATACCGAGACCATCGATTCCGTCTCCCGCGTGCTCAAGCTCGCCATCAACCCCAAGCTGGCTTCACCGGACGCCCTCAAGGAAGCCATTTCACGCTGTTATAACGGCGGTCAGATTGGGGGATCCAATTCCTATTCCGACATCCTTGGCAAGAGCGGTGATGACGGCCTATCCGTCGAGCTCCCGCAAGGCGGCGACGTCAAGGAAGACGACGCGCCGATCATTCGTTACGTCAACTCGCTCATCGTCGACGCCATCCGTCGAAAGGCTTCGGACATTCACCTCGAGCCTCTGGAGAAGCGTTTCCGCGTCCGTTTCCGCGTCGACGGCGTTCTGCAAGAGATGAAGGGCCCACCCAAGCGCCTCCAGCCTTCGATTATTTCCCGACTTAAGCTCATGGCAGAAGTCTCGCTCGCCGAGAAGCGGATTCCGCAGGACGGTCGCATCCAGGCCCGCACCGGTGGACGCGATATCGACTTGCGCGTCTCGGTGCTCCCGACCGTCTACGGCGAATCGATTGTCATGCGAATCCTCGACAAGGAGGGCCTCAAGCTGGGCCTGCCTGAGCTGGGTTTCTTCGCCGACGACCAAGCCAAGTTCCAGGGCCTGATCTCGGGCTCGGATGGCGTTTTCCTTGTTACCGGACCGACCGGTTCGGGTAAGTCCACCACGCTTTATTCGGCCCTGAACTACATCAACAAGCCGGACCGAAAGATCATCACCGTCGAAGATCCCGTCGAATACCAGATGGCTGGGATTAACCAGGTGCAGGTGAAACGCGACGTCGGGATGACTTTCTCCGCTGCCCTGCGTGCAATGCTTCGTCAGGCGCCCAATATCGTGATGATCGGTGAAATCCGAGATTTAGAGACGGCGGAAATCGCGATCAACGCGGCCCTCACCGGCCACATGGTGTTCTCGACCCTGCACACCAATGACTCCGTCAGCTCCGTCACCCGACTCGTCGACATCGGCGTGAAGCCCTTCCTCGTGTCCGCTGCCTTGCGCGGCGCGCTCGCGCAGCGGCTGGTGCGTCGCAACTGCCAGGCTTGCGCGGCCCCTTATAAGCCGACCTCCAAGGAACTCTACTCCATCGGCATGACGGAGCAGGACCTCGCCAGCGCCACGCCCATGAAGGGCGCCGGTTGCCCGAAGTGTGGCGAACGTGGTTACAAGGGTCGTCGCGGTGTCTTTGAGCTTTTTGTCATCACCGAGGAGGTTCAGGAGATGATTTACGGCGGCTCCAACCTCGTCGACCTACGGCGCAAGGCCCGCGAGGCCGGCATGCGCACCATGCGCGAAGACGGTCAGCGTAAGGTCGCCTCGGGTATGACCACCATCGAGGAAGTGCTCGGTGCCACCGTCGCCGACGACGTCATCTGACCCTATGGCCTACGAGATGAATCAGCTGCTGGAGGCCATGATCGAGAATGGCGCTTCGGACTTGCACATCCGCGTGGGTCGTTCCCCTAGCCTCCGCGTCAACGGCGAAATCATCTCCATCGACGGCCCGGCTCTCACGGAGGCCGAAGCCCAGACTATGGTCATGGCCATTGTTCCGCCGGGCCAAATCGCCCGCCTTGCGGCTGATGGTGGCTGCGATTTCGCCATCTCCTTCCGCGACAAGACGCGCCTGCGCGTCAACGCCTTCCGCGGATTCGGCGGCCATGGTATGGTGCTGCGCATGCTGCCGTCGGCCATGTTCACGCTCGAGCAGCTGCGACTTCCGCCGGTCATCAAGGATATCCTGACCCGCTCCCGCGGCCTGGTACTCGTCACGGGTCCCACTGGCTCCGGTAAGTCGACCACGCTCGCCTCGATGATCAACTGGATCAACGAGAACGAACAAGGACATATCATCACGATTGAGGATCCGATCGAGTACACCCATGCCCACAAGAATTGCTTGATCACGCAGCGCGAAGTCGGGGCCGACCTGCCTTCCTTCGCGGAAGGTGTGCGTTCCGCGCTCCGTCAGGATCCCGACGTCATCCTCATCGGCGAGATGCGTGACCTCGAGACCATCGAGGCTGCCGTCACCGCCGCGGAGACGGGTCACCTCGTCCTCGGCACGCTCCATACCTCTGGCGCCACGCGCACGATTGACCGTATCATCGACGCCTTCCCAGCGACCGCCCGCGATCAGATTCGCGCCCAGCTTTCCACTTCCCTGAGCGCCGTGATCTCGCAGTGCCTGCTGCATACCACTGACGACAAGCGCGTCGCGGCGTTTGAGATCATGCTGCGCACCGACGCCATCGGCGCGAAGATTCGCGAGGGCAAGACCTACCAGCTTCTCACCGACATCGAGACCGGTGGCGCCCGCGGCATGCGCACCCTCGACAGCGATTTACTCGCTCTTTTCTTCCAAGGCACCGTGTCCGAGGAGGAAGTCTTCAATTACTGCCAGAGCCCCGAGGCCATGCGCGAGCGCATGCGCGGCGGGGCTGCGGCGCGCTAAAACCCTCCCCAACTCCTTTCCCTCCCTTCCCATGTTCGACGACCACAGTGACGTGATCCGTGATATCGCCCTCGAGGCCGGCCTCGTGACGCCAGCCCAGGCCGAGGAGATCTGGGAGTCCCACGCCACTACCGGAAAGTCGTTCAGCGATAGCCTCGTGGACGCCGGGCTGGCCGACCGCCCGACCATCTTGCAGGCCATCGCCGACCACCTTCAGGTCCAGTACTATTCCGCGGTGCCGGCCGACCCGGGTGAAGCCCTGACCAAACTGCTTAAGGCGCCGCAGGCCCACAAGTACGTCGTCGTGCCCGTCGCCGACGAAGCGGGTAAACTGACTTTGCTCGCGAAGGATCCCCTTAATTCGTCCGTTATCAACGAACTGAGTTTCATCCTGCAGAAGGACATCGAGCTGGCGGTGGCCGACCCGGCGCAGGTCGAAGCCGCCGTCACGCGTATTTACGGCGAAGCCACTTCCTCTTCCATGGAAGATCTGCTCGGCGAATTCGGCGAGGTCGATACTGCCGCCGTCACCGATGAGGATGTCACCAAGCAGGCCAGCCAGGCGCCGATCATCCGCTTTGTTGACCTCGTCCTTCAGGAAGGCGTCAAGGCCAAGGCCTCAGACATCCACTTCGAGCCCTTTGAGCATGAGTTCCGCATCCGTCTTCGCATCGACGGCTCGCTGTACGAAATGGCGCCTCCACCCAAGAACCTCGCCTCGGCCGTCATCGCCCGCGTCAAGGTCCTCTCTTCGCTCAACATCGCCGAGCGCCGCGTGCCGCAGGACGGACGCATCAAGACGACCATCAGTGGCCGCCAGATCGACCTGCGCGTGTCGACCCTGCCGACCCAGTTTGGAGAATCCGTGGTGCTCCGAATTCTAGACAAGACCGTCGTCAACCTGAGCCTCGAGGCTCTCTCGATGCACGACGATATCAAGGAAGGCATCCGCGCGATGGTCAGCCGACCTAACGGCATCTTTATCGTCACCGGACCGACCGGCTCCGGCAAGACGACCACGCTTTACTCGGCGCTCCGCGAGGTGAACACCGAGGACGTCAAAATCCTGACCGCTGAAGACCCCGTCGAATACGAAGTCGAAGGCATCATGCAGGTGCCCATCAATCACCAAGTCGGGCTGACCTTCGCCGCCGCGCTCCGCTCGTTTCTTCGACAGGACCCGGACACTATCATGGTCGGTGAAATCCGAGATCTCGAGACCGCGCAAATCGCCGTGCAGGCCTCGCTGACCGGCCACGTCGTACTTTCCACGCTCCACACCAACGATGCCCCCGGCGCCGTCACCCGACTCATCGACATGGGGCTGGAGCCGTTCCTCATCTCGGCCTCCCTCGAGGGCGTACTGGCCCAGCGTCTGCTCCGTCGCGTCTGCAAGACCTGTCGCACGGCCTACGAGCCGGATAAGGACGTCATCAATATGCTCGATGTCGATGCGCTCGAGATTGCTAACAAGAAATTCTACTACGGTAAAGGCTGCGCCGACTGTAATCGTTCTGGTTACAAGGGCCGCCAAGGCCTTTTCGAACTGATGACGATCAACGACCAGCTCCGCTCGCTCATCACGCAGAAGTCCCCGACGCTTGTCCTGAAGCAGAAGGCCATCGAATCAGGGATGCGTCCGCTCCGTGAGGACGGCCTCCGCTGCATCTTCGACGGCCATACCTCCATTGAGGAAGTCCTTAAGTACACCTAACTTTCACAACCCCCCACTACTCCCATGCCCGACTATAAGTACACCGCCATCGATCGCAACGGGGCGCAGACCTCCGGCAAGATCGAAGCCACCAATGACGAACAGGCCCGCCAGAAACTCATGGCGAAGGGCCTCATGGTCACCACCCTCGCTAACGACACCGGCTCGACGAAGCCCGCCGCCGCTCAGGCCGCCCCGTCCAAGGCGAGTTTCACGTTCGGTTCCAAGGTCAGCCAGAATGACGTGACGATCATGACGCGTCAGTTGGCGACGCTCATCGTCGCCGGCCTGCCGCTCCTGCGCGCCCTCGAACTCATCACCAAGCAGGAGCGCAATCCAGCCTTCAAAGTCATCCTCGCTGATATCGCCGATAGCGTCTCCCAGGGTAACAACCTTTCCGAAGCCATGCAGGCTCACCCCAAGGTCTTCGACAAGCTCTTCGTCAATATGATCCGCGCCGGCGAGGCGGGTGGCGTGCTCGACAAGGTCCTCGACCGTCTTGCGAAGTTCCGCGAAAAGGCCGAGCGCATCCAGAAGAAGGTCAAGTCCGCGCTGGTCTACCCGGGCGTCGTCATGTCCGTGGCCATCATCATCGTCTACATCCTCATGGTGAAGGTCGTTCCTTCCTTCCAGAAGCTCCTCGATGGCCAAAAAACGGAGATGCCCCCGCTGACGAAGTTAGTCATCGGCATTTCCCAGATGCTCACGGTCTACTGGTGGGCCACCCCCATCCTCGTGTTCGGTATCTACTTCTTGCTCAAGCAGTGGTTGTCGACCGAGAAGGGCAAGGAACTCTTCGACCGCATGATCTTCCGGCTGCCCAAGGTGGGGCCCTTCGTGCAAACCGTCTCGGTCTCGCGCTTCGCCCGCACGTTTGGTACGCTCATGGCTTCCGGGGTGCCGATCTTGCAGTCCATCTCCATCACGCGTGACACACTCGATAATGTCGTCATTGCAAAGTCGCTAGAGCGCGTGCATGATCGCGTCCGCGACGGTGAGCCGCTCTCCGTGCCCCTCGAGCAGTCTGGCGTCTTCCCGCAGATGGTGACCTCAATGATTCAGGTCGGTGAAGAGACAGGTCAGCTGCCCGAGATGCTCAATCGCGTCGCGGATATCTACGACGAAGAAGTGGACAACGCCGTGACCGCGCTGACTTCCATCATCGAACCGGTGCTCATCGTCTTCCTCGCCGTCGTGGTCGGTGCGATCGTGCTGGCGATGTTCCTGCCGCTCATCGCGCTCATCACCAAGATGACCGGCGGCGGCTGAGCCAGGCCGCGTAGAAACGACGAAGCCCGGTCCGTAAGGTGCCGGGCTTTTTCGTGTCCAGGGCAGGGGAGTGATTCCCCAAAAAAGGAGGCGGCTTGCATACCCCTATGCAAGCCGCCTGTTTTTTACTGCTTTATCTTACTTACCCCATTGTCCCGTAGGACAAATTTAATATCTGATAACGTGCAATTAATTACGGCTGGTTCAAGCCTATTTCGAATCTTTTTGGTCACTCGTTTAAGTGACTGCCCTTCAAGGGCTTAAAATTGGGTGCAGGGGTAGGATTTGAACCTACGACCTTCAGGTTATGAGCCTGACGAGCTAACCGGGCTGCTCCACCCTGCAATAAGTGGGAGGCGAAGGAGAAAGGGGCTAGAGCCGAGTCGCAAGCCATTTCTTATGCGAGTTCAACCTCGGCGTTCTGGGCAAAAAGGGTTGAAGCAGGCGGGTCAGAGGGGAAGATTAATCACCCCCTTCTCGCGATGACTGAAGAAACTCCCACGCCCCCTCCCGGCGAAATCCCTCCAGCTGAACAGGCCACGGTCGACGCGGACTCCATCGTATCCAAGCGCCGGAAGCTTAACTTCTGGCAACGTATCGGCGCCAGCGGACTTTCCGTCTCCCTAGCGATTCACGTCTTATTGGTCTTCATCGCCGCGGTCTTCGTCGTCTCGACGGTCACCGACAGCGGTAAGAAAGATCCGAATACCTTCGCCACGGGCGCCGGCGGTGGTTCCGGCGGCGAGCGCGTGAAGAGCACCGAGCGCAAGATCAAACCGAAGAACGTCAAGTCCCTGGCCAAGACGACGACCCGCATCACTTCTAAGAGCGCCTCGGCTTCGATTGCGCTCCCCGACATGCCGAACTCCGCTTCCGCTTCCTCGATGATCTCGGGCGCGATGGCCGGCGGTGCGTCCAAGGGCTTCGGCGGGGGTGCAGGCGGCGGCATCGGCACTGGCAAGGGTATGGGCTCCGGCGGCGGCAAGAACTTCGTCGCCCGCCCGGTCATGGGAGCGAACATCTTCTCGCAGCGCCTGGCGGTCTACTTCGACGCCTCGGCCTCGATGCTTCCTTATCTCGATCGCGTCGAAGCGGAAATCCGCGATAAATTCCCAGATGCGGACGTCTTTCTCAGCAACGGCGTGTTCATTGATGTGCATGACAACGAAATCGTCGGCGGCGACAAGTTTAAGGGTGCACCGTTCCTTAATCGTCCTACCGGCGGCGGCTCGAAGAAGAATGCCAAGGGTGAGCTCGTCCCCACCGAGACTAATCCGGCCAAGCTCACCAGCCAGGGCCGCGCGATTCTCAAGAAGTATGGCAGTAATTTCAAGACGGGCTCCGTCGGCGGTTGGATCGATATCCTCAAGGATGACCGCACCTATGATGCACTGATCATCTTCTCTGACTTTCAGGACGGCGTCCGCCAGATCCGCACCAAGGCCATCGGCAACGTCTCGGCCTACAAGCCCGACAAGGGCATGCGCGCCGACCCGCCCGTCGTCTTCTCCGATCGCACCAATCAGGGCGGCGGCTTTGCCCGTTCAGTCACCCTCATCGCCAGCGGCGGTGCCTCCGGCCAGCCAGTCGTGCAGTGTAAGGAAACCACGGGTCTGATCGTCGGCATGGTTGCCCTCGGCTCGGGCATCCCTCCAGGCACGACGGTCACCGAGATCAAGGATAACGTCAGCTTCACCCTCAGCAAACCCCTCACCGCCGCCCCCTCCGGCCGCGTCGTCTGTAATAACGGCGGCGACAAGCGCTTCCCCGAAGAGAAAAAGTGGGAAGACGAGTGGGAGAAGGCCTTCGCCGGCGCTCGCGAGAATAAGGGACCTCGCCTCTATCTCATCAGCACCTCCCGTGCCTATGGCAACAAGCCCGGGACCATCCTTCAGCGCTGCGTCTCAGCTTCCGATGGTAGCGCTATCATGGTCAAGTTTGGTGACGCCAAAAAGGGTACCAACACGGTCAATGACCTGCACAACTACGACGACCTCTACGTCGGCATGCCCGTGAGCGGCCGCGGGCTTCCCGACGGCGTCACGCTTGTGACGATGCCGACCTTCAAGAACATCATCGACCCCGAGGATCCCGAGAAGAAGCGCATGAAGCGCGTCATCGACAAGCAACTCACCATCTCCGCCCCGGTGCTCGAAGATTCCACCAACGCAGTCTTCGCCTTCACTCCGCTCATCCAGGCGGTGGGTACGCTCGCCAAGGATTCCAAGATCATTGAAGATGTCTCAGGCTCGATTGACCTCAAGACAGGCATGATCGTTGTGGATGGCCGCTTCCCCTTAGCCACTAAGGTGATCTCGGTGACCCCGAACAAGGCCGCCGCAGGATTCTTTACGGTTGAAATGTCGGCTCCCGCCAGCGCCACTGCAGCCAACGCGGTCCTGCGTTTCCGTCCAGCTGCTTCGAGCACGGGCAATGCCCGCGGCGCCGCTCCGACTCGCTAAGAGCTGCTGCATCGGTCCGAAAGGCGAAGCCACCCGGCTTCGCCTTTTTGTTGTCTAGGGCAAAGCCCCCACGCGATAAAAATGAATATGATTCCAATGTCCCTTACCCGCTCGCACAATTGAGACAACCCCAACCGATGAAGCCTCCCCAGATTTTCACGATTCTCGCGCTGGTCTTGCTTTCCGCCTTCGCCCACGCGGCCAAGACTGGCGGTAAGACTGGGGGCGGCGACGAGCCGGCTCCGCGCATCGCGGTCTACCTGGATTGCTCCAGCTCGATGGTGCCCTACCTTGAAGCCGTCGAGGCCGAGGTTCGGAAGCAGTTCCCTGATGCCGACGTGTTCAAGGTGCCCGGCATCTGGGTCTGGGTCGACGGCACCGTGGTCCGTGGCGGCGCGGCGTCCGTGCTGCCGCATAAGCCCGATCGAGCCGGACCAAGGGTCAGCTTAGATGCGAGCCGCCTTAGCCCTACGGGCAAGGAGATCCTGGCCCGCTATGCAGGTAATTTTGAAGTAGGTTCCGTCGGCGCCTGGGTCGATATCCTGCGCACCGAGAAGCGCTACGACGCACTGGTGATCTTCTCCGACTTCAACGATCAGGTTTTACAGGTTCGCCCCGGCAGGCCGCCGCTGCAGACGTACGTCGACGACGCCGGGCAGCGCCAGTTGCCCGAGGCGGAAATCAAGGATGACCGCACCGTCGCCGAGAAGGCGTGGGAAGACGTCTGGGTCGGTTCCTTCGACCTCGCTAACGCTGGCAAGGCTCCCGCACTCTATCTTTTCTCCACGCGTAATCCGGCCAGTCGGATCCTGCAGAAATCGGCCGATATCTCGGGCGGAAAATTCACGCTCATCGACTGGCTTCGTCCCGACGGCCCGCCTAAGCCGAGCAACTGAGGCTAGTCCCTGGGGTCATTCTGCTGTCGAGACGCAGGGTGAACCTGTGTGCTCGCTCGCTTGATGCAGGCCATGGGTTCGTAGGCTTGGGTGGATGGATGAACCCAAACCTTTCGTGGCTGGTCGACGACGTGCTCCGGCACGTTCATGGCGCGGCTTCCTCCTATCGTTGGGGTTGCATGGCTTGCTCGTCGTGGTCGCTTGTTGGGTCGTGTTCCATGAGCCCGCTCCCCCGCCGAAGCAGGAGTTCACTGCGCATGCGGTGGCGGGGGGTAAGTCGGGCGGCCCGCCGAAGACGCACCCCATTTCCCGCAAGCCCAAGGTGCACATCCCGCAGAAGCGGCTGACTTCGAAATCTGCCAGTGCGACCTTGGCGTTGCCACCGATGAAAGCGATGACTCCGGACATGGGGTTGGCTGGGCTGTCCGGCGGACAAGGGAAGGGCGGCTTTGGTCGCGGTCTCGGCTCCTTCGGCGGCAATGGTCTCGGCACCGGCTTGGGTAACCGTGCCGGGTTTGTGGGTCGCCCAGTGATGGGCGCCTTCATCCGCGCGAAGCGGGTCGCGGTCTACCTGGATTGCTCGGGCTCGATGCGTTCCTATCTGCCAAGGGTTGAGGCAGAAATCCGGAAGCAGTTTCCTGACGCCGACGTGTTCCGGTTCGACGGTGCCCGGGTCGTCGGCTTGGGCGACGTGGTGGTCTACGGCCGCCGGTTCCACGGTAACGCTCCGCGTCTACGCGAAGGCCCGACGCAGACCGCGCTCGAGACGCTCACGCCAAACGGCCGCTCCGTGCAGGCCAAGGTTCGGACGGCCTGCGAGAAGGGCTCGCTGGGGGCGTGGATGGATCGACTATTGGCGGAATCCTATGACGCCTTAGTAGTGTTCTCTGATTTTCAAGACGGGGTCCGTCTGTATGAAACGAAGAAGGGCGAACCGAAGATGGTCTATTCGGACAGTTCCTACCACAAGGTCGGTGGCGTCCAGAAAGGCCACACCCGTTGGCAGAGGGAGTGGCTCGAAGCTTTCGGCAAGGCTCCGCAGGGGGCCGGGCCGCGGCTCTACCTCTTCACTGTCCAAAAGGAGCCGCAGGCTTTCCTCCAGGCCTGCGTGGCGGCGTCGGGAGGAGCCTCAACTTCGGTATCCTGGCTGAAAAAAGCTGGGCGCAAGGCGTCGCCTTGACGGTTGCACCCTTCGGCGGGACGGCTTGGATAGGCGCATGGCTCCTTTCACGGTAGATTACCGCGCCAATTTCTCCGACACCGACGCTGCGGGCATCGTGCATTTCTCGACGGTCTTCTTCTGGGTCGAAGCGACCGAAGAGGCCTTGTTCCGTCAACTCAAGCTACCCTTCCTCCGCACCGAAGGCACGAAGCTGATGGGCTTCCCGCGCGTCCGCGTCGAGTGCGACTTCCTTTCGCCGATCTACCGCGAAGACGTCGTCGCCGTCTCGCTGACGCCGGTTGAGATCGGGGATAAGAAACTCGTCTGGGGCTTCACCGCCGCCGTCGGTGAACGCGCCGTGGCCAAGGGCGCCCTGACGACTGTCTATGCCTGGCGCGAAGCGCAGGGCCCCATGTCCGCCGCGCTCGTGCCGCTCGATATCAAGACGGCACTTCAAAAACACTTCGGCGTGTGATGGCAGACGTGGTGAACCAGTCGGGGTCGGTGTCCCGGTTTGGGTTGGCTCTAGTGGTCACCCTCGCCTTATTCTGGTCTGCGATCACGTTTATTCCACCGGGGTCTTTGCACGCTGACGAGGCCGTCCAATGGTCTCTCGCCAAAGAGCTCTCTGAGGGTACGCCCTATAGTTCGCATCAGGACAAGTTCCACGGGCCGACGCTGGCGACGGCTTTGCTCATCATGGCCAAGCTGACGGGTACCGCGCCGATGGACATGAACGAGCATTACCTCCGCAGCGTGGTCTCGCTCTTTCTCGGACTCATGGCGGCGGCTGCCTTGATCCTACCGGGGGTTAGTCGCCCCGTCCGTTATGTGACCGCCGCCTTCATCGTGCTGACCGGCGGGTGCACGCCGTTCAGCTATTACTTCGTCCAGGAGATGCTCCTGGTGACCGGCTTTGTCTGGGGTGTCGCCCTGTGGATGCGCGCCGAGGGGTCGCCGCCGTCTTCCCGCTGGTGGATGCTCTCCGGTGCAGCTTTTGGTTTCGCCCTCGCCTGTAAGGTCACTGCGGCGGCGTACCTGTTTCTTTTCATCGTGGCCTTGCTGCTGTTGCGTCGGTTCGTGGCCGACCGGCGCTGGCTTCGCTTCAGCTTCGGCTTGGCCGCTTCTTGGGCGTGTTTCCAGTCCGTTGGCTTCACGGATCTCCCCGGCCTGCAGACTTGGTGGGGGCAGCTCGCACGGGCGCTCGGCGTCGCGAGCGGACAATCCGAAGACACCTTGCTCGCCGCCAGTCTGGCGCCGTGGGGTTGGGCCGCGGCTTGGTTGGCGGTTTTCGCGTTGGCTCGCTCTGGTCTCTCGCTCGCCCGTTGGCGGAGCCGGCATGAGGCCGACCTGCCGTGCCTGGTCGGCTTCCTCGTCTTTCTCTTTCACCTCGCGCTACCCTATAAGACTCCGTGGCTCCTACTACTGGTTTTCTCGCTGCCCCTGACGCTCGCTTTGCCCTATCTCCTCGCTGGCCGCGCTTGGCGCCCGGCCGCGCTGGCATTCGGTCTAGTGGCGATCGCCTTGGTCGCCCAGCGGTCGTTGTCCTCCCACTCGCGGACGAACGATCTCGAGCTCGACTTGTTCCGGTTCAGCGTCGCGAACATCGCCAAGGCTTACGGTGATAAGTTTTATATCGCGGTGGAAGGCGGGCATTACTGGCCACTTCCGTATTATCTCCGTTCGTACCGGGTCGGTTACGGGGAATTCCCGCAGTCCGCCAAGGCGCCGCTCCGGCTGATTCCGGCGACCGACAATAGCGAGCCGGCCATCCCGGGCTATGTGGCCCACCCGCTGCGGCTTCGCTCCGACGGCGGCGACCGCTATTGGGTGCTGGTTGCCAAAGGCTACGAAACTGGTTTTCATACCCAAAAGTAAGCCATGGAAGACACCCCTATCATCCACAACTTCTCGCACGAGGCCTTCGGTTCCCGCTTCTGGGTCCGCATCGCCTCCGAAGACGGCGTATATGCGCGCAATGCCGCTGAAGGGCTCTTCCAGCTGCTCGACGACCTCGATTTCCAGACCGACCGTCGCCACGACAGTGGACCGGTCGCTTCGATCAACCAGATGCCTGAAGGGGCAATGGTTGCCACCTCCGAACACGTGCAGGCCCTCTGGAATTTCTCGAAGGACGTGAGCGCCGACACCAACAAAGCTTTCGACGTCACCGCTGGCGCTTTGTTCGACTATTGGAAGAACCGCGGCGACATGCCTTTGAATCCCGACGATCATGCCTGGACACAGATCATGTCGGCCTACCGTGAAGGTGAATTCCGCCTCGATGGTTGCGAACTCCACTGCGTCAAGTTCGGCACCGCCGTCGACTTCGGCGCGATCGTACGCGGCTACGCGCTGGACCGTATGGCCGACATGCTCGAAAGCAGCTGGGGTATCCACCGGGCCTTGCTCATGGCTTCCGGTAGCGTGACCCTCGCCCTTGACCCTCCCGGCGAATCCGCCGGCTGGCGCATCGGCGTTGGGGCCAATTCTGAAATCAAGCTCTGCCGCTTCGCCATGGCCAGCAAGACCGCCGACACGACGCACGGCAATCTCGTCGACCCTCGCACGGGCCAGGTGATTTCCTTGCCCGGTCCGGTGCGCGCCATCGCGACTTCTGCCTTGGAGGCCGAAGGGCTGGCGATGGCCGGCGCCGTGCTCAACGCCTCCGAGGCTGAAGAATTCGTCAACCGTGGTTGTAGTCGCGGACTCTGGATGCCGGACGGTACGAAGCTAGGTTCCGTGACGTATTTCGAGGTGACCGATCGTACGGTGCCCGAAGCTACGACGACTTCCGCGGAAGAGTCGGCTACCTGAGCTTGGTCTCGATGTCCCGTAGCAAGGTCTCGCGGTTACCGGAAAACAGGTAGACGTCGGAGCCGAGGCGTCGGAGCGCGGCCTGCAGGACTTCCTTCGACGGACGACGGTTCTCCATCAGCCGACGCAGGTAGGTTTCGAGGTCGGCCGCGATGCGCGGGTGGTCGAGCTTCAGCTGCACGATCTGCTGGAGCACGGCCTGGCTGCTCTCATTCTGGAGATGGGCTTGGATGAGCACGTCGTTGGCCTCGTCGTAGCGCTTGGCAATAATCAGCTTACGGCTGGCCGAGATCAGCACCTGGGGCGGCACCTTCCGGTTCTGCATCAGTTTCTGAAGATTGATCGAGCCGATCTCCGTCTGACCGTCGGCGAAGTAGGCGATGGTACGCAGGGCTTCGAAGGCCATACGCGTCTCGGCGACCCACTGGTCGCGCTCCGCCTGCTTGTAGAGCTCGTCCACCAGTAGGATGGTCTCGCGCGCGCGACCGGCGTTCAGGAGGCATTCTACGTGGACTAAGTCGAAGCGGACGCGATTGGGGAAGCGACGTTCCTTGGCGAGCTTCGCTAGGCGGGCGGTGAGGGCGACGTCGGCGACTTCGTTGCCGAAGCGCGCGAGGTCGAGCATCGCTTGCTCCTGATTGCCGTAGCGGGCCACAGCTTTCTCGATGATGGTCGAACGGGCGCCGCGGTTGGCGTCGCCAGGTAGGAGGTAGAGCGATTGGATGAGCGGGCCGGGCTTGTCCGGCATGCTGATTGCCAACAGATCGAGGCAGTCTTTGGCTCGTGAAAGCTCTCCGCTTTCCTTCAGCCAGCGGGCCTTCATCTCGAGGAGCCTGATGCCGGCGGGATAGGCCGCGAGGGCGGCATCAAGTTCGGCCAGGGCGCCGCCGCGGTCGCCGCTCTCCCAGAGGATCTGGCAGTTGAGCAGGTAGCCGTCCGCGGTCTGGTCGAGACGGTAATCTTTGATGAACTTCAAGGCCTCGCTGAAGTTGCCACGAAGGAAGTGGGACTGGGCCGCCGCGAGACGAAGGTCCGCCTGGATTTCAGGCGATACATCCTTATCGCCCTGATACTTGGCCGCAGTCGCAATCAGCCGCGCATCCTGGTCGAGCATGAAGCAGCGGGTGATGTATTGGCGAAAATAGTCGGGGTCCTTCTTGGCGAAGACGAGCGACTCTTCAAGCAACTGATAGGCGTCGAGGGGTCGCTGGAACTGGAAGAACAGGTCTGCGCAGAGCCGTTGGGCTTCGAGGTTAGCCGGGGAGAGCTGCGCGCCGGTGCCGATATAGCGCGCGAACTCGGCGTAGTCCTGCCGGGCGAGCGCGGCCTTGGCGACGCTGACGAAGTATTCCCCCTTGCGGTAGAGATGCGCGGACCGACCGTACGTGTCCTTGACCGTGAGGAGCTTCGCCCGCTCCCGGAGGCGGATTTGCTCCTTGTCGCGGAAGAGGTTGGTGGCGGAATTGACCACGGAGTCCGGCAGGTAGAGGTACATGTCGGCCCGGCGCGTGGTCGGGATGCCGTTCATGAAGCGCTCCTTGAAGTAGTTCACTTCCGACAAGGCGACCCAAAGGATCAGCAGGAAGACCGGGAACAGCAGGGCGATCCGCTTCCAGCTCGGGCGATACTTACGTTCTTTGTACCCGATAGCTTCGACGATGACCATCCCCAGCAGGATAGGGTAGCTCGAGCGTGAGCTCTGCCCTTGGCCGTAGACGTAATGGGGGTCGGCTGACATGCCTGCCACGATGTTCCTGCTCCCCTCGGGGCGGGCAAGAGCGGATTGCCCGTCAGAGGCTCGCGGCGGCCTCTTGGGCGGTCTGGGCGGGTGCGAGGCAGGTCTGGCCTACGCAGACGGCGAAGCCGGACGCAGATGGCTCGCTGATAAGGAAGACGGGCCGATACGGTCGGGCCTGGGGCGCGGTCTGGTCATCGCCGTTAAGGGCTTGGCGCAGTTCATCCCAATGCCCGGCCGCTTTGACCGTCGCATGACCAATGGCGAAGCGGGCGATGCCGTCTAAGGCATGGGCGACGCCGTTGGGCACGTTTTTGCAGAGGCCACCGTAGGCGGTGGAAAGATCGGCGAACTCGCGCGCCCAGCGGGTATCCATGGAAAGCATCTGGATCTGCCCGAAGCCGTGGAGGAGCGAGGAGTTGCCGGCGGGGACGGCGTTATCGAACCAATCTTTCTGGCGGACGGAAAGGTCGTCGCGATTGGCCGATACGACAAAGGAGCCGATGGAGTGCGGATCGCCGAAAAGAGTTTGCGATGCCAACAGCAGGCCCTCGGCACGTTGGGCGTAAGGATGCGCCTGCCCTGGCTTGGCCCAGTGGGCGTAGGCGGCCAAGGCGAGCTCCGCTTCGGCGAGCCAAGCATAGTCGCTGAGATTACCGACCAAGGTCGTCTTGTCGCCGTGCGCGACGGAAAGCAGCTTGGAGCCGTCTTCACGGGCGAAGCGCGTCCACAGGTTCGCTTCGGTTTCGATGGCGAGCTCGACCCACTCCTTGCGTCCCAGGATCCAGCCGGCCTTGGCGAGGTTACCGACGAGCAGGGCGTTCCAGCTGAGGAGGTTCTTATCGTCGCGCGCAGGCTGCGGTCGACGGTCACGGATCGCGAGGAGCTTGGCCCGCGCGGGGGCGAAGCGTTGCCGTGCCGCGTGGTCACCCTTGAGCTTGGGGATATTCTTCCCTTCGAAGTTTCCTTTGTCCGAAAGGCCGTACGCCTGCGCGAACGCGAAGGCTTCGTCGCCGAGGGCGGCCGCAACTTCTGGCGCCGTCCATACATAGGTGGTGCCTTCGTGATGATCGGTGTCGGCGTCGAGCGAGGCCGCGAACAGCCCGTTGGCGGTACGCATCTCGCGGAGCAGCCAGCCGACCGTCTCGACGCAGACGTCGACGTAGAGCGGGTCACGGTAGCGAGCCCAGGCTTCGGCGTAGGTACCGAGCAGCTGGGCGTTGTCGTACAGCATCTTTTCGAAGTGTGGGACGGTCCAGTCGCGGTCGACGCAGTAGCGATGGAAGCCGCCGCCGAACTGGTCGAACAGGCCGCCGCGGGCCATGGAGCCGAGGGTGATGGTCAGGACGGCATCGATGCGCGAGGCGAGCGCGCGGTCTGCTTCGACCGCCGCGGCACCGCGAAGGCCGAGTAAAAGGTTCAGGGTATGCGGGGTGGGGAACTTGGGCGCGGCACCGAAGCCACCGAAGGTGTCATCATGCTGCTCGCAGATCCGGCGGGCGGCGGCCACGAGGTCGTCAGGCGAAGGCGCGCTGCCATCGGCGTCCGGCGCTCGCGTGAGGTGCGTGAGGTTTTGCGCGATGGCGTCGGCGTTGGCGGCGAGCTCGGACTTGTTGCGATGGTAGAAATCTGATACGCGCATGAGCAGTTGCGGCCAAGGCACTTGGCTGTGCCCGCGGTCCTCGGGCGGAAAATACGTCCCGCCGAAGAAGGGACGTCCGTCTGGCAGGCAGAAGCAGTTGAGCGGCCAGCCGCCGTGGCCTTGGATCATCTGCACGGCGTCCATCATCAACTTGTCGACTTCGGGGCGTTCCTCACGGTCGACCTTGATGCAGATGAAATGCTGGTTCATCAGGTCGGCTATCCACGGCTGCTCGAAGGACTCGCGGGCCATGACGTGACACCAGTGACAGGAGGAGTAGCCGACCGACACTAGGACGGGCTTGTCCTTAGCCTTGGCCTCCGCGAAGGCCTCGGCACACCAGGGCCACCAATGCACGGGGTTGGCCTCGTGTTGGCGGAGGTAGAGTGAGCTTTCGTGGGCCAGGCGGTTCGACACGTCTGGAAGGTTGGCATCCTTCGGCAGGGTGCAACAAAGACCGTTTCCGAGCCGTTCGACTTGCAGGGGAGGGGGTGAAGGGCAAAGGTTTGCGGGTGCCGTCCGTCCGCCCCAGCCGCGTCTTCGGCCGCCCCTTCGGGCGGTCCGCGGCTAAGCCTGTCTGATCATGTCGACCATTCGCATCCTTGAGGCAACGGTGGCCAACCAGATCGCCGCCGGTGAAGTGGTGGAACGTCCGGCCGCGGTGATCAAGGAACTGCTGGAAAACTCCCTCGATGCCGAAGCGCGCCGCGTGACGGTCGACTTCTCCCGGGGTGGTAAGGCCCAGATGATCGTCGAGGATGACGGCAAGGGCATGACGGGCGACGAAGCGCTGCTGAGTCTTGAGCGCCATGCGACCAGTAAGATCCAGCTGGCCTCCGACCTCGACCGTATCACGACCTTTGGCTTCCGCGGAGAAGCGCTGCCCTCCATCGCCAGCGTGGCCCGCTTTACGATGCAGACCCGCCCCGCCTCGGCGCCCTCAGGTACCGAGATTTCCATCAATGGAGGTAAGCTTGTCCACCGCCGCGACCATGGGATGGCGCCGGGCACACGCATCGAGGTCTCCAACCTTTTCCATCCGGTGCCAGCTCGGTTGAAGTTCCTGAAGTCCGATGAGACTGAGGCGGCGCATATTGTGCGGCTGGTGCGTCTCTACGCCATCGCTCACCCCGAAGTCGGTTTCCTGCTGCGCGAAGATGGCCGCGAGATCTTTCGTTCGCCGGGTAATGCGCCGTTGCTGGACCGCGTCCGCGAGATTTGGGGCCGTCAGGTGGCCGGAGAGGTCACGATCATGCCGGCCTTCGCGCGTCCAGGTATGCGCCTCAGTGGCCTATTGGGTAAGCCCGGCGTGAGTCGCGGTACCCGCCAAGATCTCGTGACGGTCGTCAACGGCCGGCCGGTCGACAGCCGCACGATGGCCTTCGCGCTGACCGAGAGCTATCATACGCTGATCCCGAAGGGTCGTTACCCGCTGGCGTTTGTTTTCCTGGAGATGGATCCGGCGTGGGTCGACGTAAATGTCCATCCCGCTAAGCGCGAGGTGCGTTTCCGCGATGAGGCCAAAGTCCGCAACTTCCTGATCGAATCTGTTCTCGCCGTCTTGCGCGCACGTGCCGACGACGGTCTGCCGGCTACGACGATTCCGGCCATCACTCCCGCGTCGGCGCTGACGGCTCTGGTCGCCCCGACGCTCAGTTCGCCGATCGCACCGGGCGTAACGACATCGAGCATCGGGCCAACTTCTGCTTCTGCTGTCGCTCCGAGCCACGCGCCCACGGTCCGACTCGGTTGGCGCCTGCTTTCCCGTCTGCGAGAGGAACGAGCCGTTTTCGAGACCCCCACCGGCCTGGCAATCCTCGACATCGGCGCCGCGCACCAGCGCGTGCTCTACGAATCTATCCTCGCGCAGTTCACCGCGCAGAAGCCGGTCAGTCAGTCGATGCTCGTGCCGCTGAGCATCGAGCTCGAGCCTTTGCCTGCCGCGGTGCTCAAGGAACGGATGCCGCTGCTGTCCTCCGCTGGTTTCGATTTTGAGGAATATGGACGTAACTTCTGGCGTATCCAGGCTTTGCCCGCGTGGCTCGAGCCCGAGGCAGCTCTGGCCTTCGTCCGCGACCTGCTGGCCGAGATGGCTCGCCGGGAAGGCGACTTCGGCCGCCCGTCGATGGCTTATGACGCCCTCGCGAAGATCGCCGTGATCAAGGCCCGCCGCAAGGGTGACAGTCTTTCGGACGCCGAGCTGATGGAGCTCGTGCAGTCTTTGTTCCGCACCGTGCAGCCAGGCACCTGCCCGCGTGGTCGTCGGACTTACGTCGAATGGACGGACGCCGATCTTACGCGCCGCTTCGGCTGATCAGCGGCGGCCCTTGTGGCGCTTCGGCGACGCTGGCTTGCCGGTGCGCAACGCTTCGATTTGGTCGCGTAGGTTAGCCGCGCGTTCGAACTGCAGTTCATCGGCGGCCGCAAGCATCTCGGTCTCCATGTCGGACAGGACGCGTGCGATGTCGCGGTCGTCGGTGCCTTCAGCCACCGCGAGGGCTTCGTCGGCCTCCAGGTCCACGAGGCTTTCCTCAATCTTGCGGCTCGTGCTCTTCGGCGTGATACCGTACTTCGTGTTATGGGCCTCCTGACGCTTGCGGCGGTCGCCGCAGATGGTGAGCGCACGGGTGAGGGATTTCGTCATCACGTCAGCGTAGAGCAGCACCTTACCGTCGACGTGGCGCGCCGCGCGACCCGAGGTCTGGATAAGGCTCGTTTCACTGCGGAGGAAACCTTCCTTGTCGGCGTCGAGGATACCGACCAGCGCCACCTCGGGAAGGTCGAGGCCTTCGCGGAGAAGATTAACGCCGACGAGGACGTCGAAGGATCCCGCGCGCAGCCGACGGAGAATCTCGACGCGTTCGATCGCATCGATGTCGGAGTGCAGGTATTCGACCTTCAGGCCGCTATCCCGCATAAAGTTGGCGAGGTCTTCGGACATCCGCTTCGTGAGCGTCGTGACGAGGGTACGGAAGCCGCGGGCGGCGACGGCCTTGGACTCGCCGATGATGTCTTCGACCTGGCCAGCAATCGGCCGGACTTCCATGACCGGGTCGAGTAGGCCCGTCGGGCGGATGACTTGCTCCGCGATAACGGCCGAAACCTTGTATTCGTGGGGCGCGGGCGTGGCGGAGACGTAGACCGCTTGGTCGACAATCACGTCGAACTCTTCCGGTCGAAGCGGTCGGTTTTCCAGCGCGGAGGGCAAGCGGAAGCCGAATTCGACGAGGCGTTCCTTGCGGGCACGGTCGCCGTGGTACATCCCGCCAATCTGCGAGACCGAGACGTGGCTTTCGTCGATGAACACCAGTTTGTCCTTGGGGAAGAAGTCCAACAGACAGTGCGGGCGTTCGCCGGGACGGCGGCCGGACATGTGCATGGAGTAGTTCTCGATGCCTGGGCAGAAGCCCGTCTCACGGAGCATCTCGAGGTCGTGTTCCACGCGCATGCGGATGCGCTGGGCTTCCACGAGGCGGTTGGTCTTCTCGAAATGCGCGACACGTTCCTCGAGCTCGGCCCGAATGGCCGCCCCCGCGGCCTTCACGCGGCCGGGGGCCATCACGTATTGATTAGCCGGGTAGAGGTCGAATTTCTGGAGCTGCTTGCCTGGCTTCACGCTGACGGGGTCGAGTTCGCGGATGGCTTCGAGCGTGTCGCCCCAGAATTCGAGGCGGACGGCGGACTCCATGTACGCCGGCCAGACATCGATGGTCTCGCCGCGAGCGCGGAAGTTACAGCGCTCCAGAATGGCGTCGTTGCGGACGTATTGGTTGGCGACAAGCTTCGCGAGGAGTTCGTCGCGGCGCATGGTCATGCCGGTCTTGAGCGCGATCATCGCGGCCAGGAAATCCTCGGGTGAGCCGAGGCCGTAGATGCAGGAGACCGAGGCGATGACGACCACGTCGCGACGGGAGAGCAGGGCGCTGCTGGCGCTGATGCGGAGTCGTTCGATGTCTTCGTTGATGGCCGAGTCCTTCTCAATGAAGGTATCCGTCGACGGCACGTAAGCTTCCGGCTGGTAGTAGTCGTAGTAGCTGACGAAGTACTCGACGGCGTTCTCGGGGAAGAAGTTCTTGAACTCCGAGTAGAGCTGAGCGGCCAGCGTCTTATTATGTGAGATGATGAGCGTTGGTCGTTGCTGCTGCGCAATCAAGTTCGCCATCGTGAACGTCTTGCCCGAGCCCGTGACACCGAGGAGCGTCTGGCGGCTGTTGCCGGCGCACAGGGAGGCCTCGAGCGCGGCGATGGCGGTCGGCTGGTCGCCCATCGGGCGGTAGTCGGATTTCAGGCGGAATTCCATCTCAGTCCAGACTTCCGCGGGCGAGCCACTGTGGGTCGACTTCGGAAAGATCCTTCACGATGCGGTGGGCGCCGACGGGTTCCAGCTGCTCACGGGTGTTCGTCGTCGCGAGCGCAATTGTGATGAAGCCGCCGGAGAGCCCCGCCTGCAGCCCCGAGAAGGAATCCTCGAAGACGAAAGAAGCCGCCGGGTCGCCGCCGCCGAGGGCGCAGGCCTTGAGGAAGACTTCCGGGTCGGGCTTACCCTTCGTGACGTCCTCGCTGGCGACCGCGCCCGCGAAGAAGTGGCCGATGCCGAAGAGTTCGAATGACAGGGCAAGGTTCTCCTTGTGGGTCGAGGTGCCGATGACGCTCGGGATGCCGAGGTCCTTGAGCGCACCACAGAGTTCACGGACGCCGGGAAGCAGGCGGACGTGGCCGGTGCGGGCGATGTCGCGGTAGAGGGCTTCCTTTCGGTTGGACAGGCGCTTCACTTCGGCGGGGTCGCGCGACCAGTTCAGGATGTCGGGGATAATCAGCTCGTTACGCTTGCCGAAGCCGCGCTTGAAGTGGTCGGGTGGCAGGGGGAGACTTTCCTCTTTGGCTAAGGCTTCCCAGGAGCGTTCATGGGCGACGGAGGAGTCGATGACGACTCCGTCCCAATCGAAAACGGCGACGGTACGGGGCATGGCTCAGTGCTTATCCCAAGGCAGCGTGATCTTAATCGGGCGATGCTCCCAGACATTGAAAGGTTCGAAGATTTGGCCCGGGGCGAGGATGCCGTTCGGGTCGAGGGCCTTCTTGATCGCGAGCATCGCACCAATCTCGGCCGGCGTATGCTGCAGCGTAAGGAACGGGGACTTCGCGAGGCCGATGCCGTGTTCGCCCGTGATTGCGCCGCCGAGCTCGACGACCTTCACCATGACCTCGCGGATGGCTTGCTCGGCCTTGCGGCAGTGCTCCGGGTTGAACCGGTCGTACATGATGTGCACGTGGAAGTTGCCGTCGGCCGCGTGGCCGAAGGTCGGCGTGGCCAGGCCGAAACGGTCGCGGATCTCGCGGGTAAAGCGGAGGAGGGCGGCGTAGCTGCGAATCGGCACCACCACGTCTTCGTTGAGCTTCGCGTCGCCGAAGGTGAACATCGCTTGCGAGCAGGTCCGGCGGAGTTCCCAGAGGGCTTCGGCTTCCGCTTCGTTCTCGGGGGCGCGGAAGGCGACCGCATGACGCTTGGCCCAGGCGATGACCTTGACTGCATCCTCGGCGAGGGCGGCGGGATGTCCGTCGATCTCGACGAGCAGCGCCGCATGCGTCTCGGCGGAGCCAGCCAGTTCGGCATCAGTGAAGACGCGCTGGCCGCGGCGTTTCTCGGTGGCGGCGACTGTCTGGATGTCGAGGAACTCGAGCACCGACGGGTTCACGCGGAGCGAGAGCAGGTCGATGGCGGCTTCGAGCGCGGTTTCATCGGTCTTGAAGGCCAGCAAGAAGGTACGTCGGGCGGCGGGCAGGACGGAGAGCTTGAGGGTGGCCTTTGTGATCACGCCGAGCGTGCCTTCGGAGCCGATCCATAGGTCGCGTAGATTGAGGCCGCTGACGAACTTACGGAGCGGGGCGGCCCAGCGGACCTTCTCGCCGGTCGGCAGGAAGCCTTCGAGGGCGTAGACGTGATCACGGACCACACCGTATTTCGCGGCGCGCAGGCCGCCGGCATTAGTGGCGATATTGCCCCCGATGCTGCAGTGCTTCACCGAGGACGGGTCGGGCGGGAAGAAGAGGCCGTGCGGTGCGGCGAGATCGTTGATGTGGGCCGTGATCGCGCCGGGTTGCACCGTCGCCATCGACGACACCGGATCGATCTCAATCTTATCCCAGTGGTCGAGGTGGATGACCCAGCCGCCCTTGATTGGGGCGCAGGCGCCGGTCGTGCCGGTGCCGCGGCCGCGAACCGTCACCGGGACGTGGTGTTCGTTGGCGAGCTTCAGCGTGACGCCGATGTCGTCTTCCGTCGCCGGGCGGACGACCGCCTCGGGCATGAAGGACAGGCGCATGTTGTCGAACGACGCAGCGAAGCAGACGGCTTCGTCCGTCAGGACGACCTGCGGACCCAGCTTCGCCAGGAGGGCCTGGGTGGCGGCGGGATGCGTCTGCGCGGGAGGGCTCACGCCTCCCATCAAGCAGGCTTAGCCCAGTTCGGCAAGCCACGCCGTCGCCTCGGCGTCGGAAGGCATGCGCCAATCGCCGCGGGGGGATAGGGCCAGCGAGCCGACCTTGGGGCCGTCCGGCATAGCCGAGCGCTTGAACTGCTGGCTGAAGAAGCGGTTCAGGAAAGAACGGAGCCAGTGGCGAATCTCCGCTTGGTCATATTTCCCGGCAAACGCGTGCTCGGCGATCCAGAGGACCTTCGAGGGCCGGAAGCCGTTGCGGATGACGTGGAAGAGGAAGAAATCGTGGAGCTCGTAAGGGCCGACCAGCATCTCTGTCTGCTGGGCGATCTCGCCGTCGTCGCCCGGAGGTAGCAGCTCAGGGCTGACGGGGGTCGCCACGATGTCCTCGAGGATGGAGCGTTCGGTGCCGACGTGGCGGGCGTGGGCGGCCCAGCCGACGAGGTGCTTCACCAAGGTCTTCGGCACGCCGATGTTCACGTGGTACATCGACATGTGGTCGGCGTTGAACGTGCACCAGCCGAGCGCGGCTTCGGAAAGATCGCCGGTGCCGACGACGAAGCCGTGGCTTTGGTTGGCGACGTCCATCAGGATCTGTGTACGCTCACGGGCCTGGGCGTTCTCGAAAGTGACGTCGTGCTTGCCGGGGGGATGCTGGATATCTCGCAGGTGCTGCTCGACGGCTTCGTTAATCGGGATTTCGCGGGCGGTGATGCCGAGCGTCTCCATCAGGCGCATCGCATTGACGCGCGTGCGGGCCGACGTGCCGGGGCCCGGCATGGTGAGGCCGATGATCCCCTTGCGGTCGAGGCCGAGGCGATTGAAAGCCTCGAGCGTGACGAGGAGGGCGAGGGTGGAATCGAGGCCGCCCGAGACGCCAATGACGACGTGCTTGAGCCCCGTGTGGCGGATGCGGCGAGCGAGGCCTGTCGACTGGATCGCGAAGATCTCCTGACAGTTCTCGTCGCGGCGGTGCGGGTCGGACGGCACGAACGGGTGCTGACTATAACGGCGACGCAACTTGGACGTCTGGCCCGTCGGCACGCCGAGGGTGAAGCCGATGACGCGCGGACGGACGGCGACGGGGGCGCCAAAGAAGGTGCTGTTGCGACGGCGTTCCGCCGCGAGGCGGTCGAGGTCGATCTGCGAGACAATCAGCGCGAGATCGAAGCGGAAGCGCTCGGATTCACCGAGCACGACGCCATTCTCAGCGATTAGGCCGTGGCCGCTGTAGACGATGTCGGTGCTCGATTCGCCCGCACCGGCGGCGGCGTAGACGTAAGCGGCGAGGCAGCGGGCGGACTGCGACTTCACTAGATCGCGCCGGTAGGCTGCCTTGGTGAGGAGCTCGTCGCTGGCGGAAAGATTACAGAGCAGGGTGGCGCCAGCGAGGGCCTGGCCGCCGCTCGGTGGCTCGACCGCCCAGAGGTCTTCGCAGATTTCGATGCCGACCATGCAGTCAGGCATGTCAGTCGCCTGGAAAAGCAGGTCGGTGCCGAAGGGGACTTTCTGGCCGAGGAGTTCGATTTCGGAGACGGGGGCGACCCGGGCCGAGGCGAACCAGCGCTGTTCGTAGAATTCCCCAGTGTTCGGAAGGTGGGTTTTTGGGACGACCCCGAGGATTTGGCCGCGGGAGACCGCGACGGCCACGTTGAAGAGGCGTCCATTGACCTCCAGAGGGGTGCCGACCAGGGCGGTGAGGCCAAGCTTCGCGGTAGCCTCGCAAACCTGTCCTAGGGCCTTTACGGCACCGTTAAGGAGGGTCCGTTGGCCGAAGAGGTCGCCACAGCTGTAGCCCGTCAGGCAGAGCTCGGGGAGGACGACAATTTCCACCCCTTCTTGGGCGGCTTTTTCCAAGGCCTGAATGATCAGCGTGGCGTTGGCCGCAGGGTCCCCCAGACGGAGGGCCGGCGAGGCGGCCGCCACGGTCACAAAACCGTTCTGGTGGATGCGGTTGGACATCAAAGGACTGGTATCCGTCATGTTCACCGTTGACCGAAGGGGAGGCAACCCGAAAGGTCTGCCCACCCCTGTTAAAGGGGCCTTATGTCCGCTCAGCCGCTCAAAGAAGTCCGTATCTTTTCGCCTGCCACCGTGGCCAACGTGGCCTGCGGTTTCGACGTGCTTGGCTTCTGCATCGATGCCCCGGGCGACGAGATCGTGGCCCGCTTCTCGACCACCCCCGGCCTGCGCATCACCAAGATCACCGGCGACGATGGCCGCCTGCCCCTCGATTCGAAGAAGAATACCGCGGGGGTCTCCGCCCACGCACTCCTCCGTCACCTCGGCAAGAGCGACCTCGGTATCGAGATGGAGATCCATAAGAAGATGCCCTTCGGCAGTGGTCTCGGCTCCAGCGCTGCGAGCGCGGTCGGTGGCGCCTTCGTCGTCAATCGTCTCCTGGGCGACCCACTGACGCGTCTCCAGCTGTTGCCTTTCGTGGTCGCCGGCGAAGCTGCGGCCGACGGCGCTTGGCATGCCGACAACGTCGGACCTTGTCTCCTCGGCGGCATCACCTTGATCCGTTCCAATGCCGAGCTCGACGTGATGGACGTGCCGATTCCGGAGCGTCTCTGGGCCGCCGTCGTGCATCCAGACATCGTCGTGCTCACCAAGGTCGCCCGCGAGATCATGCCTCGCCAGATTCAGCTCGAGACTTCCACGCAGCAGAGCGGTAACCTCGGAGGCCTCCTGTGCGGCTTCTTTAAGAGCGACTACGCCCTCATCGGCCGTTCGCTCCATGACCTTATCGCCGAGCCGCACCGCCACCGCTTGATTCCTGAGTTCTACCGCGCCAAGGCCGCCGCCATGGCCGCCGGTGCGCTGGGCTTCTCGATCTCTGGTGCTGGCCCCAGCGTGTTCGCGCTCTGTGACGGCGAAGAGACTGCCCGCAAGGTTGCGGCCGCCGTCGCCGCCGTGTTCGCTTCGGTGCCGATCAAGGCCACGCCTTACGTCTCGCGCATCAATCCCAAGGGTGTCCATGTCCTCTCCGAGTCCTAAGTTGGAATTCGTCTCCACCGTCGACGCTTCCTGTCGCGGTTCGCTGCGTGACGTGCTGCTTTCGGCCATACCCGCCAAGGGCGGCCTCTGGGTGCCGGCGCAGATCCCGCAGATCGCACCCGACTTCGTGGAGCGTTATCGCGCTGCGTCCTACGCCGACCTCGCCGAGGCGGTCGTAGCCCCGTATTTCGCCGAAGTCCTCGGCCCAGCGGTCCTCCGTCAGCTCTGCCAAGAGGCCTTCAACTTCCCCGTGCCGCTCGTACACCCCGAGGGATTCAAGGGCACGCCGGCTGAACGCATCGCCGTCCTCGAGCTCTTCCAAGGTCCGTCCGCGGCCTTCAAGGATTTTGCGGTCCGCACACTTGTGCGCGTCACCGCGCGTGTCCTCGGTGACGAGTTCCCACAGCTGACCGTGCTCGCCGCGACTTCCGGCGATACGGGCGCCGCTGTCACGGAAGCTTGCTCAGGTGTCCCCGGCGTCCGCGCCGTGGTGCTCTACCCGCGCATCGGCGTCAGTGGTGTGCAGGAATCGCAGATCGCTCGCGCCCGCCCTGGAGTCGTCGCGCTGTCTGTCGATGGTACGTTTGACGATTGCCAGGCGATGGTGAAGCGGGCGCTCGCCGATGAATCTCTGCGCCGTCACCGCCCGTTGCTCACGGCCAACTCCATCAATCCCGTTCGTCTGATCGCACAGGTCCCGTTCGCCTTCCACGCCAAGCGCCTGCTGGATCCTGGTCGTCGCATGGGCATCGTGGTCCCTTCGGGTAATCTCGGTAACGTCGGCGCTGTGCAGCTCGCCCGCCGTATGGGTCTCGATGTCGCCGCGCTCGTCGCCGCGACCAACACCAATTCGCCTTTGCCCGACCTTTTCGCCACCGGCGAATATCGTCCGCGCCGCGCCACCCCCACGGCCTCTAATGCCATGGACATCGGTGACCCGAATAACCTCAGCCGCCTGCTCGCCTGGCGTGAGGGTGGTCCGGCCGTCAGCGCCGTCACCATCGATGACAAGGCCACGCTCGATGCCATGCGCCGCGTTCGCGCCGCGGGCGGTTATATTCTTTGCCCGCACTCCGCGGTCGGCTGGAAGGCCGCCGAGGATCTGCTGGCACGCGCCGGCGATAAGCTCGACGATGTCGTCGTCTTCGGCACCGCGCATCCGGCTAAATTCCCTGATGTATTGCAGGAAGCCTTTGGCGACGCTCATGCCTCGCGGTTCCCGGGCGAACTGCCCGCGCCGGCGCCGATCAGGATTGGCAACGACTTCGAGGCCGTCCGTAAGGTCCTCGAATCTGAAGCCGGCTTTGGTCGCTAAGGCTTACTTAGACGAGCTGTCCGGATTCGGCTTGGCCGCGGTCTTCTTGACCGGGGCAGCCTTTTCGGCGGGCGCCTGTTCGATCACGATGATGCAGCCCGAGAGGGTGAGGCTGGCGAGGGCGAGCGTGGCGACGAGGAAGGTCTTCATACACGGGAGCATGGAGTGCAGACGGGTTGGGTAAATCCTCAAAACAAAAGGCCGCCCGGAGGCGGCCTTGGCGGACAGTTCGGCGACCGTTCACTCCGTGTCGGACACTGCGAACGTGACGTTCGAGATGTTCGCTTTGGCAAGGCAATCGAGGACGTTGATCACGCGCTCATAGCGGGCATTCTCTTCGGCCTGGACCGTGATGAGTAGTTTGGTCTTGGACTGCTCGGCAGCCTGGCCCAGTTGCTTCATCTGGTTATAGAGGCTCTCGAGGAGCTTATCGCCAGGCGCACCGACGGGGTCTTCGTTGAGGGTGATATCTCCGGTCTCGCTGACGCCGATGGTGACTTCGTCGGGGAGCTCGGTTTCCTTGGCGGTCTCGGCGTTGCCGGGGAGGGTGGTCTTAAGCTCATGTTCGACCTTCACGGCGCCGGCCATGACCATGAAGAAGAGCATGATCACGAAGACCACGTCGATCATGGGAGCAATCTGGAAGCCGGGATTAGACTCGGCCTGTTCGGGGGCTTGTTTCATGGCTTATTCTTCTTTGTTGAGGCCCGAGAAGGCGATGTTGTCGATGCCGGCTTCGGCACCCCATTCGAGGGCCTTAGAGATGTACTTCGCGTGGCATTCCTTGTCGGCGCGGATCAGGAGGCGATACTTCTCGTTCGTGCCCTTGCGGTCTGAGAGTTCTTTCGCGATGCCGTCCTTGTCGTTCGGGTCGATCTCGCGGTCGTCGATCTTGTACTTAGCCTGTCCCGTGGTCTTATCCCACGAGATATTGATGAGTCCCGCCGCCGCCTTGTCGTCTCGCTTCACGCCATTGGAGGCGACCGGGAGGGAGATGTTCTTGTCCACCTTCAGCACCTGCGCCGAAGTGATGGACATGAAGAAGATCAGTAGCACCAAGAGCACGTCGATCATCGGCGCGACCTGAAACTCTGGTTCCCCTTCTCCGCCTCCTCCTCCGCCTGCCATGGCTGTCTTGTTTGGTTAGGGGTGGAAAGGGCTTACGACTGGACGTTCGAGGACGTGTTCCAATCGGGCTTGGCGGCGTAGATCTCTTCGTCGCCGACCTTACGGCCTTCGATTTCTTCGTAGGGGAAGGCGCGGAACAAGCCGGTCACGATCTCCGTGATGTCGTGGATGCCCTTGTTGATGCGGTTCGCTAGGAGGTAGTAGGAGATGAAGGCCGGAATCGCGATGAAGAGGCCCGAGGCGGTCGCCACGAGCACTTCGCCGATAGCGCCGGAGAGCTTGGAGGGGTCGCCCACACCGGAGGTGCCGAGGGTTTCGAACGCGCTCATCATGCCGGTCACGGTGCCGACCAGGCCGATCATCGGGGTGCAAACGCCGATCACGGAGAGGTAGGAGGAACGGCCCTTGAGCTCGGCTTGGACACGGGTGATCTCAGAGATGATGGCTTCTTCGGTCATCGTCTTGCCATCCGGGGTGAAGGCGACGCCAGCGCGGACGACGTCAGCGAGGGGGGAGCCGGCGGACTTGGCGAAGGCGTAGGCGCCGACGTAGTCACCCTTTTTAAAGAGCTCGCGGATCTGGGTGACATGGTCGACCGGGTAGAGTTTGCCAGCGCCCGTGCGGATGTAGCCGTCGACGATAAACCAGATCATCGCCACAGAGCAGGCCGTGATCGGGTACATGACCCAGCCGCCCTCGATGAACAGGTCCATGAGGGTCTTCTTGTGGGCGCCACCGGCGGCTTCCTGGGCCGAGGCTGCGATGGTCATCAGGCCGAGGAGGACGGCGCTGAAGGAGGTATTACGGAGGTTCATCTTCATGATGATGGGGTGTAGGTTGTTTTTAGGTTAGGTTTTGGAAAGGGGCAAGGACTCACTTATTGCCTTCGACCTTCTCTTCGGCCGCGAGCTTGGGCTTGGCCATGATGACGCCATCCGGCAGGGGGCCGCCGGCGGCAATCTTCTTCTGGTCGGCCTCGGCCTTGGCACGTTCTTCCTTGGGAAGCATCTTCTTGGCTTCTTCAGCCTCCTTGGAGACCGGATAGGAGACGATGATGTCGTAGAGGTAGCGATTCGCGACGGTCTCAAGCTTCTGGCCGCGAAGGGCGGGGCTGTCCATGCCGCGGAATGACCGGGCGGCGCCCAGCATGGCCTTCGGTACGATTTCGGTCTCGGAGCCGAAGAAGACTGGTACGCGCAGGTAGGTGGTCATCGCCGCTTCGTACTTCTTGGAGGCGAAGAGCGAGTTGCCCTTCACGAGGTGGAGGCGGGCCTGGAGTTCGACGGTATCCACCTTGGTCAGGAGTTCCGTGGATTCTTTTATGACCGCCTCGTGTTCGCCTTTGCGGGCGCGTTGCATCAAGCGGGCGAGCTGGATTTGGGTGGCGACTTCGGGAAGCTTGGCGGCTTCTTCCTTCTCGAAGGCGGTGAGGAACGATTCCGTGGCGGCGTCGTTCTCAAGGCGGTCGAGGGCGTCGAGCTTGACGATGGACGCACGGACCCACCAAGAGCCAGGGATGTTCTTAATCGGTTCGAAGAACTTGAGCACGGCTTCAACGTTGTCGAGGGCCTTGGCTGGTTCGCCCCGGCTGACGTTGGCCTGGGCGTCCGTGAGGCGAGAGGGCATCGGCCAAATCACTTCGGTGACTTCGGATAGCTTACGGGTGAGGGTCACCTCGATACCGCCGGAATTGCTGACGCGGACAATCTCTCCCTTGATGACGTTGATCGTACCTTTCTTGGTATCGACGATTGGCTTCGGCGGGATGGAACTGTCCATCTTGAACGGGTCGTTGATCTCCCAGCGTTCGCCCTTGAAGACGAAGGTCTGGGCCGGCGACGAGGCGGCGGCGAGGAGCGCGAGGGAGGGGAGGAAGAAGGAGAGTCGCATGATGATCAGAGTCCGAGGAGGAAGGATTTGGCTTCTTGGGCTTCGCGGGTGTCCTTGATGCGGTCCTTCTCGAGCATCTCCTTCAGCAGCACCTTGGCGGCGTCCTTCTGGTTGAGCTTCGTGGCGAACAGCTTGGCGGAAGCGAAATAGGACTTAGCGGCCCAGACCTCATATTTCTTCCAAGTCATGAAGCAGCGGCGGTAGTAGGCGATGGCCTCGTTGTAGCCCTTCTCGTCGGTCGCCTGGCGTTCGGCCATTAGGCCGAGCCAGTAGAGGGAGGCGGCCGTCTTTTCGCCGCGCCATTCCTTGGTCTTGGCGATTTCCTCGAACTCGTCCTTGGCTTCTTTGTACTTCGCGAGTTCGGCAAGGGCGCGGGCGCGCGTGAAGCGGAGGTCGAGTTCCTTCGACATCAAGATGTTGTTGTCGATGGCCTCGTTGCAGAGCGAGAGGGCTTCGGCATACTTCTTATTGGCGAAGGCGATATCCGCCAGGCCGGCGAAACCATAGTCGGCGTATTCTGAGGAGCGGGAATGCTCGAGGATGTAACTGAAATAATCGGCGGCCTTCTTTGGGTCGCCCTTCGCGAGGAGGCTGTCGCCGACGAGTCCAAGGATCGTCGGGTTGAGTTCCTCGGCCTTGTAGTTGGCGGCAATCTTGGCGAAGTTGGCGGCGGTCTTCTCCGGTTCGCGGGTGAAGACTGCGAGCTGTCCGAGGGCGAAGAAGCCGCGGGCCTGGGCGACGAGGGAATTGCGGTGATCTTCAAGGCGGAGCAGCTTGACCATCTCTTTTTCGGCATCCTCGCTGGTGTAGGCGCCGGGCTCGGGCTTGGCCCCCGGCTTCACACGCTTGACCTTGCGAGCGATTTTCTCGGCGAGGAAGACGATGAGCTTCTCGGTGCCTTCCTGGGTGCGGTCGTTAATGGATTCGGAGACGGCGTCGGACAGGATCTTGAGCGCACGCTTCTTCTGCTCGGCGATGGAGACCTGGCGCTTGGCCTCGACCTTGGCGAGTTCGGCCTCGAGTTCGGTGGAGAGCTTCCGGACGGACGCCTTGGCAACGTCGATCTCGGGTTGGGTGACACCCTGCTTGCGCTCGAGTGTGTCGACGGCCTTGCGGGCGTCGGCGAGCTGGGTGCTGAAATTCTTGCGGACCTTCTCAGACTCGGCGGCGAACTCGGGCATGTCGCCCATGCGCTCGGTCGAGCGGATGACCTCGTAGAGGTAGGTCATCGCCTTCGGGTCGTTGTGGTTCCAGTCGAAGATTTCTTTAAACAGGTCGCGCATGCGCTTGTGCTCGCCGCGCCCCGGGAGGAGCTTGCGGAGCTCGCCGAGGACGAATTCGAGGGCCTGCGGATTGGTGCGGGCGTTCTTGGCGGCGGCTTCGTAGGCGTCGATGGCCTTATTGGTGACGGCTTCCTTCTCCTTCTCGAACTTGGTCTTGATCTCGACGAACTTGGCCTTGTCGGGAGTCTTGGCGTTGATGCGGACGTCGATGTCAGCGGCCTTGACCTTCTTATCGATCTCGTCGGCGAGGGCGATGTTGGCGTCGCCGATCAGCGTATAGACCTCGGGCATCTGGGCGATGACCTCGTCGGTGTTGTCCTTGGCGTAATCCTTAATCCAGTCTTCGCAAATCTTGATGGTGCCTGGGATATCGCGCGGGGAGGTGCCGAACTTGACGATGGCCTGACGGTAGCGGACGTCAGGGATGAACTGTCCCTTCGGGTATTCCTGCTCGTATTTATCGAAGTCGACCTTGGTCTCCTTGTACTTGCCTTGGAAGAACGAGCAGAGCGCGTTCATGTAGAGCACCTGCTGGCGGACCGGGGAGCGCTCGTGCTTCTTGAGGAATTCCTCGAACGCTTTCTGGGCGGGCGCCCAGTCGACCTGGGAGAAGAGGCAGGCCGCGATACGGAAATCAATCTCTTCGATGACCTCGGGCGTCAGGGTCTTTACGTTAGCCTGGACCCACTTGTAGTGGGCGATGGCCTCGGGAAACTCTTCTCGCTCCTGGGAGATGTCGCCGAGGATCAGCGCGATGGAGGAGACCTGTTCATCTTTTGGGAACTTCGAGATGAACTCCTTGCACTTTGCCTGGGCCTCATTGTCGCGGCCGATGCGGCGCAGCGCGAGGATGTGGTAGTAGTAGGCGCCGGAGATGCGGCTGAATCCGGGGCTATTCTCGAAGATGTCGAGGAAGGCCACGTGGGCCTCCCAAGGGCGCTTCAGCTCGAGAAGGCAGAGACCGATGCGGTAGGAGATAAACGCGTCGTAGTCCTTGTTGGCGTTGAACTCTTCCTGGATCTTCTTGAACTGCGTGACCTCCTGCTTGGTCTTCTCGAGGTTGGCGGCCTGTTCGGGGCTCGGCTTGGGGAAGTTCTTGGTCAGCGTGTCGACCTCGTTCTGCTTGGCCTCGATGGCGCGGCCAAAAGAGCTGCTGAGGTTGGCGCGACGTAGCGTGCCTTGATAATTAGTGAGAGCCTGGCGGTAGAAGTCGGCGCGGAAATTCTCGTCGGCGGCCGTTTCGGCGGCGGAGAAGCGAGCGTCGCCGATCTCGAGGCGCTGGAAGTTGGAGCGGACGACTTCGACGGGCGAGCCATTGCTCTTCGCGTCGATCTCGTTCTTCAGCTGGGACGCTTCCTTGGCCAGACCGAGCTTGGTGTACATGTCGACCAACTTGTAGGCGGCCTCGCGGCGTTCCGGCGTGTTGATACCATCGGCGGTCGCCTGCTTCAATAGGGTCAGGGCCTGGGCGTAGGCGGCCCTCTTGACGTCATCCGGCGAGCTCTTGGCGCGGTCGACGATGATCTGAGCGGAAAGGGTGAAGGCGTTGACGCGCTCTTCGGGGCGGGCGAGCGGGTTGATGCGAATCTTTTCGAGGCGGGCGAGCGCGAGCTCCCATTTACCCTGCTTGGAAAAGGCTTCGATGAGCAGAAGTTCGGCGGTGCCGCGGCGGTTATCGGTATCGGACAGGAAGTCTTCCGTGCCCTTGGGGAACTTGTCGAGGAAGGCGGCCAGCTCGGCTTCCGCGCGCGGCCAATCCTTGATGAAGAAATGACAGAGGGATTTCTGGAAGGAGACGACGGCCTTGAGCTTCGGTTCGACGTCGACGGCTTTGGCGTCGAGATCCTCAAACAGTGCGAGCGCCTCGCGGTACTTCTTTTCTTCGAGGTTCTTGATGGCATCCTTGTAGAGGAGGGACAGTGGGTCCTCCTGCGGCTTCTGGGCGGTCGGCAGCGGGCGAGCCTGCGCCTTCAAGTCGCCGGTGACGGGGGTCAGGGCAATGAGGACGGCGAGCAGGGCGGCCTTGGCCAATTTATAGGTGCGGGACTCTTTGATAAGCATCGGGTGAGGGGAGCGTTTAGCTCCGCATCGGGGGTATGTAGAATTAGCCCAGCCGACCGCAGATTGCCAAGCAATAAGCCCCTTTTGAAAGACATTCGTTCGGGGGGGTGTGCCCCAGGGGCGGCCCCTGTGAATAACTCAGCCTCCGGGCTTCATGCCCGTCGCCAGAATGGTCTCAAAACAGGGCTCTTTGACTTCTTTAGCAACGACCCGCACCTCGGATTGGCGGAAGCCAGCCTCCTCGATCCAGTCATGGAGTTCGTTTTCTTTGAAACCGAGCCAGCGGTCAGCGTAAAGTTCTCGGGCTTTCTCGAAACGATGGGCGCGGAGGTCGAGGATGAGTAAGCGTCCGCCGGGCTTGAGGATGCGGAAGGCTTCCGACAGCGCCAGTCGCGGGTTCTCGGCGTGGTGCAGGGCTTGGCTGAGCAAGGCGAGGTCGATACTCCGGTCAGGCAGGGGGACTTTTTCGATATTACCGAGGATGTAGGTCAAGTTCCGGAGGTGCTCCTTCTTGGCCAAAGCGCGGCCGACCTGAACCATCCGGGGGGAGTTATCGACACAGTGGACGCTCTCGGCTTGGCGGGCCAGCAGGCGGGAGAGCGTGCCGTCGCCGGCCCCGAGGTCAGCGATCCGCACGCGAGGGGTGAGAAGGAAGAGCATCTGCCCGATCGCTTCCCATGACCGGCCAGGGCAGTAGTTGCGGCCGAGACGGTCGGCGACGAGGTTGAAGTGCTGCTCGGCTTTCTGGCGTCGCTTCTCGATGATGCGTTGCAGGGAGCGCTGGTCCGCGGCGGACTTAGGCTCACGCGCGCTGGCGGCGAGGGCGGCGTCGACGATGCCGGCGACGCTCACCGGCAGGTCGCGGGCGAGCGAGTAGAACGACTTCTTGCCATCGCGGCGGTCGTTCACGAGCTGAGCCTTGCGCAGTAGGGCGAGGTGGGTCGAGATACGCGACTGCGGGAGCCCGAGGATTTCCTGGAGCTCTCCGACCGCCAGCTCACCTCGGTGCAACAGGTGAAGGATGCGGGACCGGGACGGGTCGGCTAGGAGGCGTAGGGTTTCCCAGGGGTCGGACATGCGGGCAGGTTGGGGTGCGCCGGCGTCCGTGTCAAAAGAGGAAGCCCCGTTTCCGGGGCTTCGTCAGCAGGCCATTCGGCGGGGGCTTAGCGCTTATCCACCCAGCGGGTAATGCGGACGACGGTCCAGTTCTCGGCCTTGCCGTTGATGTTCGTCGTGAAGGTCTCCCCCGTCTTGTGGTTGAGGAACTGCTTAGCCAGCGGCGAGATGTAGGAGAGGATGTTCTTCTCCGGTTCGCCGTCCCAGGCGCCGAGCAGGTCATAGGCGATCTCGGCCTGGTCGGAGCCGCGGCGGAAGACCACGCTGGAGCCGACGCTGATGGTTTCCGTGTTGGCTTCCTTGAAGTCGGTGACCTTGGCCTTCTTGAGGATGCCATCGAGCTCGGCGCGGCGGGCGGCGAGGGTGTCATGGTCCTGACGGGCCATCTTGTATTCGGAATTTTCCTTCAAGTCGCCATGTTCCTTGGCGATCTGGATGGCTTCCTTGACCGCGGGGAGACGCACCTTGACGATATCCTCGAGCTCACGCTCCTTTTCCTCCTTGGAGGCCTTGGAGACGAGGAGTTCCTTTTCCTCGGCTTCGGAGCCGGAATGCTTGGACTTGGCGAGGCGCTGGACGTGCGGCTCGATTTTGGCGAGGCGCGAGAGGAGAGCCTTCTTGGTCATCTCGTCGAAGCCTTGGCTGCTCATCATCGTGCGGGTGAGGTCGAAGATGGTCTCGCTATCGGCCTTCTTGCCGTCGGCGGGGATGAGGATGTTGGCGATGAGTTCCTTGTCCTTGATGAGTTCGTTGGCGAGCGGGATACGGGCCGTGGAGTTGGACTCGAGGGACTCCGTGTCGATCGATGAAAGGATGGCGCCGAGCAACGAGGGGTTGATCAGGCGGCCGACGATATCGGCATACTTCTTCGAGTCGCGATTCTTGATGACCCAGATGATGACCGGAGCGCGGAGTTCGCGGGTCTCGAGCCATTGAGCGAAGCGGGCGGAGACGGTGGCGGCGAGTTCTTGGTCGCAGAGGTAGGCAATCGATTCGGAGACGAGCTTGGCGGAGCCGCTCTTCGTGCCGCCGATATCGCGATTGCGGAGTAGGTCGAAGGCGCGTTCGGACCAGTTGTCTCCGTGATGCGCCCGGACGAGGTCGAGCAGGCTGCGGATCTTCTCGGTGGTGTGAGGGATGTTCAGCGCCACGAAGGCGAGATCGCTTTCAGAACAGAGGGCGATGATTTCCGAGGCCGTCGGGCTGACGGTCTCGACGTTCTCGACGGCGGAGCGGAAGAATTTATCGCGGTTCCAGATGCCTCCGAGGATGGCGGGAAGGTTGTCGCGCTTGCGGGCGGTCTCGAGCTTCTTGATTTCCTTGGCGAGGTCCGCAGAGACCTTTTCGAGGTTGGCAACGTTGGCGGCCGAGCGGGTCTCCGCGGAGGCGCTGCCGGCGAGCTCTTCGAGGAGCACGAGCTTACGTTCGAAATTAGGGGCGCTTTCGTACTGGGCGAAAAGGTCTTCGCCGAGGTCCTTGGGGGCTTCGAGCAGGGCGTACAGGCCGCCTTTACGCTCGGGGACGAGGATGGCGCGGTCCTTGCGGAGGGCGGCGCGAGCCTTGGTCCACCAGGCCTTGAAGGAGGTGGCGCGATCCTTGCCGGCTGGCAGGGAGGCGAAATAGACGCGATCGAGGTTGGCCTCGAGGGCGTAGGAAGTGCATTCGCCGGTAGGGTATTCGGCGAGGAGGGCCTTCACGACGCCGGCAGGGTCGTTGGCGACCATGTTGGCAACCTCGGCTTTGCTGGTGTCGCCGTAGGCCTTAGCCACGACGCCGTTGGGATTGATGACCTCGATCTTGCCGAGGAAGAAGGCGGCATCCATGGCGTGGGCCTTCTTGTTCTGTTCGGGGAAATCGACGGTGAGGCGCTTGGTGGCTTCGTCGTAGGCGCGGATGACGCCGATACCCCAGGCTTGGTGGAGGCAGAAGGCCGGCTGACCCGTGGCTACCAAGTCGATGGCGGCCTGCAGGGAGTTAATTTTACCACCTTGTGGGTTGTGGGCCTTGTTGCTCATTGCAAAAATGGGTTTTGGGGGTAATAATTCTCACTTGCAAGCAGGAAGGCGGGGGGCTTTGGGGTCTATGCCTCGACAGCCCTCCCGGCCTGCGTCCCCCATGGCCTTTAAGCCCGAAAAACCCTCAATCCACGGCGAAACTCCCGAGACCCTCGGCGAGCGATTGGTCGCGGACGGCCATCCTCGCTACCGGGCTGGTCAGGTCTTCGAATGGCTCTACCCCCGCCGGGCCGAGACCCCGGAGGCGATGACCAACCTTCCCGCCAACCTCCGGAGCTGGCTTTCGGCCAATTATGATTTCGAGGCGACCAGTCTGGTCCAGCGGAAGGCCTCCTCCGACGTTACCCAGAAAATCCTTCAACGCCTCCGGGACGGCTCCCTCATCGAGACCGTCATTATCCGGGCCCCGATGGAGGGGGTGGGGCAAGAGAAGTCCCGCCGGACGATCTGCATCTCGACCCAGGTCGGCTGCGCCTATGGCTGCAAATTCTGCGCTTCGGGCCTCGATGGCTGGAAGCGCGACCTTTCGATCGGTGAAATCGTCTCCCAACTCGTCCAAGTCTGCCGCATCGAAGACAAGACCGACCCCGCCCGCGCCGCCGAAGGGCTGGCGTCCTTCGACAACATCGTGGTGATGGGGATGGGTGAGCCGCTGGCCAACTACGAGAACCTGATGTCCGCGCTCCGCATCGTGAACGCCCCCTGGGGCTTCGGCTTCGGCGCCCGCCGTGTCACGATTTCTACTTCGGGCGTGGTCCCCAAGATCCTCAAACTCGCCGAGGAGCCGCTGGGCTTCCGCCTTGCCATCAGTCTGCACGGCGCGACCAACGAGGTCCGTAATCAAATTATGCCGGTAAATAAGAAGTTCCCGCTCGAGGAACTCATCCCCGCAGCGAAGGCCTTCGCCCGCAAGCATGGCCGGATGCTGACCTTGGAATTCATCCTGATCGAAGACATCAACGACTCGCTCGATCAGGCCAAACGGCTTGCCGTCATCGCTCGGGAACTGCACGCGCACGTGAATCTCATCCCGTACAACAAGGTCGAAGGCTTGCCGTGGGTGCGCCCATCCTTGACGCGTCAGGACCGCTTCGTGAAGGAACTCCGCGGGCTCGGCGTGACGGCGACCCTCCGTCGCGAGAAGGGGCACGACATCGACGCGGCCTGCGGTCAGTTGCGCCTCCAGACGGAGAAGGCGCAGAGCGCAAATCCCCCGCCCGCGGCGGCTTAGGCTGTCAGCGCGGCCGCGAAGGCCTTGCGGTCCGGTGCCTTGAAGAAAGCGGTGCCGGCGACGAATGTGTCTGCACCCGCCTCGCGGCAGCGCTGGCCAGTCTCAATGTTGATGCCGCCATCGACCTCGAGGCGGAAGTGGGCGCCGCGCTTCGCGCGTTCGGCGGCGAGGAGGCGGATGCTATCGAGGACGGAAGGGATGAAGGATTGTCCGCCGAAGCCGGGGAAGACCGTCATGCAGAGCACGAGGTCGACGGAGTCGAGGTAAGGAAGCAGGCGGCGCGGGTCGGCGTCGGGGTTCATCGCAATGCCGGCGGAAAGTCCCGCGGCCTTGATCGCGGCAATAGTCTTGGCGACGTCATGGTCGGCCTCGACGTGCACCGTGAGGCGTTCGGCTCCGGCCCGGGCGAAGGCCTCGACGTAGCGGTCAGGATGGCTGAGCATCAGGTGCACATCGAAGTGCAGCTTTGTCAGCGGACGCAGGTCCGCGACGACCTGCGGACCGAAGCTGATGTTGGGCACAAAGTGCCCGTCCATGATATCGATATGCAGCCAGGTCAGGCCGGCTTCCTCCACCGTGCGGACGCCCTGCGCGAACGCGCCGTGATTCGCGGCGAGCAAGGAAGGGGCGACGACGGCGGGGTTCATCCTTACCAGGCGGTGGTGGCGGCTTCGCGAATCTGCGAGGCAATATCGCCGAAGAGCGTCGGTCCGAGGCTGAGTTCCTCGGCGGCGGGATCGCCGGAGACCTGTAGTGTCGCGATGGAGCGGAAGAGGCGGTCCTTGAAGAGCACGCGCTTGCCGCCGTCGGTCGTCAGGGTGCAACGCACCTCGAAGCTCACGCGGTAGCTCGTGAAGGCGTACGCGTCGCCAGTCTTGGTGGTAAAACCGTCGCGCTGATACCGCGTGACTTCGGCCTCAAGGCGGGCTTCGCCGGGGCCGACCTTCACGCGCGGATCGCCCGCGAGGGCTTCGATAATCTTGCTGTGCAGCACCGCGTGGGTGCCCGTACGCGCCGTGGAATTGCGGATCGGCGCGACTTCGATGTTGCGGAATGCGGGCTTGGGTCCGCCGAGGTGGTAGGCGGAGCAACCGACGAGCAGGGAGGCCGCGAGCAGCGCGAGGAGGCGCTTCATCGGCGGTCTCCTCCCGTGGCGGGCTTCGGCTCCTCCTTCTTGAAGCCGAGCGTATCAAGGTCTCCGCCGACGACCTGCGGTTTGGCTTCAGCGGGGGGGCGCGGACGCGGAACGGTGCCGAGCAGTCGATCGGCGAAGCTCTTCGGAGGATTGGGGTCCTTCTGGATACGGGCGAGGAGTTCTTCAGCTTCCATGGAGGCGGCCGATTCCGGCGCGATGTTGCGGCAAGCGTTGGCCATCAGCTTGGCGGCTTCCGGATTATTGCGGTCGAAGAAGTAGAACTTGGCGAGATTCAGGCGGGCGCGGGCGGCACGGTCGCGCAGAAGGGCGATTTGTTCAATGGCCTGCTTGGCGCGCGGGTCGTTGGGGAACTGGTCGGCCAGCGTGCGCCAGTGGTCGGCGGCTTCGATGGTGGTAGCTTGGTCCCAGGCCGGCCCGAGTGATTCTTTGGAGCGCATCGTGGCGAGCATCTCGAGACCTTCGGCGGCGAACTTGGAGGCAGGGTAATCGCTGACGAGACGTTCGAGGGCTTCGATCGCCTTGGCATCATTGCCGTCCTTCAGACCTAGGCGGGCCGTGCGGATGAGGCATTCGTCGGCGTACGGGCCATTAGGCGCGAGGCGAAGGGTCTTCTGCCAGAGGGCAATCGCGCCTTGGGGGTCGCGGAACCATGGGAACCAGCCGCCCAGCTTGCGGCGTTCGCCGTCGGCGAGACGGTTCGCAATCTCGAACTGCAGCTTCACGGCTTCGCCGAAATTGGCGAAGCTCGAGTGACGCGCGTAAAGGTCGTCGATCAGTTCGGTGGCGGTCTCGAATTCATGGCGCGCGGCATGCAGGCGGGCGCGCTCGAGGATGGAGACGGCCTCGGCTTCGGTGCCGGCGTTGGCTTCGCCGATGACGGACCATTCCTTGATGGCGCTCCCTTCGTTGCCGCCGGCGGCGGCCTGGGACGCGTGGGTCATCGCGAGCAGCACGATGGGCAGGCGGTAAGCGGGGGTGACGTCATTCGTCGAGCCGGGCTTGACGCGCCACTCGCCCTCGAAGTGTTCGTACTCGGCTTGAGCGATGGGGCCGAGCAAGAGCGCGACGGCGAGGAGGGGTTTAGCGAGGTGGTTCATGCCAGCGGAGAAGGGTTGCGCCCCAGGTGAGACCGGCGCCGAAGGCGACGATGAGGACGAGGTCGCCGTGCTTGATCTTGCCGTCTGTCCAGGCTTCTTCAAGCGCAAGCGGAATTGAGGCCGCCGACGTGTTGCCGTAGCGCTCGAGGTTCGAGGGGAAGCGGTCCATGCCCACGTTGAGCTGGCTCGCGACGGCTTCCAGGATACGGCTGTTCGCTTGGTGTGGGATGAACCACGCAACCTGTTCCGACGTCACGCCGCACTGGGCGAGGACGCGTTCACAGGATTCCGCCATCACGCGCACGGCATGGCGGAAGACTTCCTTGCCGTTCATCCGCAGGAAATGCTTACCGTCGCGCAGGGAGTCGGCGGTCGCGGGGGCCGCGGAGCCTCCACCGATACAATGCAGGAGCTCGGCGTTATTGCCGTCGGCGCCGAGGAGGTTGCCGAGCAGGCCGACATTCTTCTCTGGGGTGGTCTCGAGCAGGACGGCGCCGGCGCCGTCGCCGAAGAGCACGCAGGTCGTCCGGTCCGACCAATCCACGACGCTGGAAAGTTTCTCGGAGCCGATGACGAGGGTGCGGCGATAGGCCCCCGAGCGCATCATGTCCTTGGCGACCTGGAGGGCATAGACGAAGCCGGAGCAGGCGGCGGAGACGTCGAAGCAGGGGATGTCACGGCGGAGGCCGAGCTTGGCTTGAAGGAGGCAGGCCGTGGACGGGAAGGGGACGTCCGGCGTCATAGTGGCGACGATGAGCAGGTCGACGTCGACGGGGGTCAGGCCGGCACGTTCGAGGGCCTTGGCGGCGGCCTTGGCGCCCATGTCCGAAGGGTTCTCGCCGGGAGCGGCGATGCGGCGCTCGGCGATGCCGGAGCGGGTCTTGATCCACTCGTCGGAGGTGTCCACCATCTTGGACAGTTCGGCATTGGTGAGCTTGCGTTCTGGAGTGTGGACCCCGATGGCCCGAATGAAGACTGAAAGCTCAGCGCTGCTCATCGATGCGTGAGAAAAGACCCCTTGGGCGGGGAAGGGAACACTAAAACCTCAGGCTTCCTCCGGGGTGGAGGAAATCACCGCATTCGCCTCCGCCAGCGAGGTCAGCATACGGTGTCCGGCACCGTGGCCAAGGGCTTCTAGGCCTAGGCGGATGGCGCTGGCGATGCTCTGACGGTTGCTCGAGCCGTGGGCTTTCATGACGAGCCCGGTGAGGCCGAGTAATGGCGCTCCACCGTAACGTTCTGGCTTCAACTTACCTTTGAGGTCGCGCAGAAGGGGAAACATGGCGATGCCTCCGGCCAGGTAGACCGGATTGCTCTTCACCTTGCTGCCGACCATGTCGCGGACCATGTAAACGAGGCCTTCCAAGGTCTTGAGAATCACGTTGCCCGTGAAGCCGTCGGTCACGACGACATCGCAAGCGTCACCAAAAACGTCGAAGCCTTCGACGGGGCCGACGTAGTTGATGCGATCCCCCATGGCCTTCAGGAGAGAGTGGGTGCGATTGATGCGCGGTCCGCCTTTACCTTCTTCGGTGCCGACCGAGAGGAGGCCGATGCGCGGGCTGACGATGCCGAGGGCGCTTTGGGCGTAGATGGAGCCGAGGACGGCGTTATGCACCATCTGGGCGGGCGTGGCCTCCGGGTTGGCGCCCACGTCGAGCATGACAAAATGGCCTTCACGGCGCGGCATGATGGCGGCGAGGGCAGGGCGTTCGGCGCCTTCCATGGGACGTACTTTAATCGTTCCGGCGGCGACGAGGGCCTTGGTATTGCCGGTCGAGATGACGACGTCGACTTCGCCGGCCTTGAGCATCTCAAGGGCGACCACCATCGAAGAATCGCGTTTCGACTTGAGCACGGCCATCGGGGCGTCGTCCGGAGCCACGATGCTGGCGGCGTGGCGGAAACTGACGCGGCTGTTCTTCAGCGCACGATGCTCGATCGCGAGCATGCGTAGATTATCTTCATGGCCGACGAGCACTAAGGCGTCGTCCGGCCCGATGATGCCTTCCTTAAAAGCGACGGCAGCCGCGGCCACGGCTTCCGAAGGCCCCATATCGCCACCCATGCAATCCAGGGCGATACGATGACCTTTCTTCAGAGGGGCGTCGCTCATGGGGTCGGGCTGGGCCCGGAGAGGAGCTTAAGCTCCGGCGTCCAGCACCTGACGGCCGCGGTACTTGCCCGAGGTGGGGTCGACGCGGTGGGAGCGGCGGAGAGCGCCAGATTCGCCGTCTTTGACGAGTTTCGGGGCGCGGAACTGGTTGGCGGCACGACGGAGTCGGCTGCGGCGTTTGGACTGTTTACGTTTCGGATTGGCCATGGTTCTACGCTGGGATGAGGGTCGGTTCTACCCCTCCCGCCCCCTCGGTCAAGCCCCCTTTCCATTCCCTTGCGATTGTGGGCGGGTTTGTTTGGCTGGCCTTATGCCCGGCCATCCCGCCCTTTTCCTCGATCGAGACGGTAACCTCATCCGCGACCACCACCATACCTGCCGGGAGGAGCAGATTGAGCTGATTCCGGAGGTGAAGCCCGCCTTGGAGGCCTGCCTGCGCGCCGGCTACCGTCTCTTCGTGCTGACCAACCAGAGCGGTATCAACCGCGGCATCTTCACCTGGGCGCAATACGAGGCGTGCAATCGACGTATGCTCGAGCTGCTCGCGTTGCCGGCTCCGGGCATCCTGGAAATTAAGGCGGCGCCGGAGCGGCCCGATGAACCTTCCCTTTACCGTAAGCCGAGTCCCCGTTTTATCTTGGAGAAGATCGCGGAACACGGACTGGATCCGGCGCGCTGTTGGATGACGGGCGACCGCGTCACGGACTGGGAGGCCGGGCTCAACGCCGGCATCCGTTCGTGCGCCATGCGCAGCGGCGCAGCCAAGCCCGAGGAGCTTTTGGAGGCCGCCCGCCGTGGTTTCGCGGTGCACGATGATTTCCCCGCTTTCGTGCGCGCGGAACTGAAGCTGGCTTTCTAGACCAACAAAAAGGACGAACCGGTGGGTTCGTCCTTTGATCGCCTGGAGCGAGGAAATTAGGCCTTCGGCTTTTCCTTATCGCAGGGGCACTTGCCGTCCTTCTTCTCTTCGCCGGCAGCGGCCTTCGGCTTTTCCTTATCGCAGGGGCACTTGCCGTCCTTCTTTTCTTCGGAGACGAGGGAGGCCTTAGGCTTTTCCTTTTCGGACGGGCAACCGTCGCACTTCTTCTTTTCTTCGGCGCCAACGAAGGCAGCGGAGAGGGCGAGAATACCGACAGTGAGGGTCAGGAGTTTGAGGAACTTGGAGTTCATGATGGAAGAGTATGGTTGGTGAATTCTAGCCCAAGTCAATCGGCTGGAGGTTATTCCAGTCAGTGAGTTTACCCTACTGGCCGATCGCGTTGCGGATGCGGATTATTTCGTCCAATGACTTCGTTAAGCCACTGCCAGGCAACCAGTTGCTACCACTATTGACCTGATAAACGTGCTTGTTTTTAACGCACTCTAGGTCTCTGACTCCTGGTATCCGCCCCATTTCAGCGGCTTTTTCAGGGCTGGTCGTGATGAGGCTGTCCACTCCGGAATTTTGGACCCAGAGCACGACGTCCGGCTTCGCCGAGACAAGGAGCTCCCAGTCGAACTTTACCCAGGCGCCGCGCGACAGGGCGGATTGCAGCCCGGCTGCGGCCAAGGGTTCGGCCAGATAACTATCCGGGCCGGCCATAACTCCATCCCAGATAACGATAATCCTTCGCGCGGTCATTGCAGGACGATTTGAGAGCAGCGTGGCGATTTTCTTTGCGGCATCGGTGCGTCCAGTCGCTTCGCCCAGGAGAAGGATGTCCTTGCTGACGGCATCACGCGACTCTGGGTTCAGGACGAGCGTTCGCAGTCCGGCCTTCGCGCATTTCTCCGCCCAGAGCGGATTCGCCATGCGCGGAAGGATGACGAGATCTGGCTTCGTCCTGAGCAGGCGCTCGAGGTCAGGCATGAAGACATCGGCATCGCGCGCGGCCGGATGATCCTTCGGGAGCGGACACCAGCGCGTGGTCATGACAATCTCAGCCGAGCAGCCGAGGTCGATTAAGGTCTGCGTCGCGCCTGGACTATAACTGGCAATACGATGTCCAGCCGCACTCAGCGTCAGGCAGGTCGCGATCCAGAGGAGCAGCGGGCGCATTAGGCCGAAAGCAGGAGCGCGAGGCGCATCGCCGAATCGAAGCTGCCGCGGTCCGCCTTGCCTTGGCCGGCGATTTCGTAGGCGGTACCGTGGTCGGGGCTGGTGCGCACGTGCTTCAGCCCGAGACTCAGGTTTGCCGCAGTTGAGAAATCGACGGACTTCAAGGGCGCGAGGCCTTGGTCGTGGTAGATGGCGGCGACGGCGTCGAACTCGCCTTGAAGGTGACGGTGAAAGACCGTGTCGCCCGGCAGTGGGCCGCTGACCTCGTGCCCTTCGGCGCGCAAGGCTTCAACGGCCGGTCGGATAATGGTATCGTCTTCCTTGCCAAGCAGGCCGCCTTCGCCGGCGTGCGGATTTAGTCCGCAGACGGCGATGCGAGGCCGACGGTCACCGAGTTTTACGCGGAGCGAGATAAGCGCTAGGACCGTGCGACGGATGTCCGCGCCAGTGATGGCTTGCGATACCCCAGAGAGCGGGATGTGCCAGGTGACGAGTCCGACGGTCATCTTACCACCGGCGAAAGCCATCACGGGCTCTCCGCTCCAGCGCGATGCGAAGAATTCCGTCTGGCCAGGAAAGATATAGCCCACGCCGGCGAGGCCCTTCTTGTTCACCGGGCCAGTGACGACGGCGGCGAAGCGCGCGCCGGAGGCGCCGCGGGCCGCCATCTCCATCGCCTCAATCGCGATGAGCTGTCCAGCGTCGTCGGGTTTGCCAGGACGGGTGACGAAGTCTTTCGGCCCGACGGTGATGCCTTGGCCGAGCTGTGCGATCCAATCGGCCGGGCCGATGGGTACGACCGAGGAAGCCTGTTCGGGGTGCGCTTTCAGCCAGCTGGCGAAGAGTTCTGGGCCGACTCCAGCTGGATCTCCGCAGGTGACGGCGATGGGCAGTGTGCTCATTCGGGCGAGACGAAGCGGCCGCGCTTACCGCCGAGAAAGAAGTTAAGGAAATCACGCGCCTCCAGGGTCTGGTAGTCGCCTTCGCTCAGGGCTTTCTGCGCGAGTGTAGCGCAGGCGCCGTGGGTGGCGTAGACTGCGTGGTAGGCCTTCTTGATCTCCGCCACGGCTGGAGTCGGCACGGCGCGACGTCGCAGTCCGACGAGGTTGAGTCCGGAGATTAGGTTGCGACCGTGGGCCAGCGCGTTGGGCGGGACGTCCTCGGTGATGACGGCGTTACCTGAGACGAGCGCGCCGCCACCGATACGGCAGAATTGGTGCACCGCCACGCCGCCGCTAATGAAGGCCTTATCTCCAACGGACACATGGCCGCCGAGCATGCAGCCGTTGGCGAGAATGACCCGATCGCCCAGCACGCAGTCGTGGGCGACATGGCTGCCGGCCATAAGGAGCCCGTCCGTGCCAATGACGGTGCGTTCGCCGGCCTGGGTGGCGCGGTGGATTGTGACATGTTCGCGGATGACCGTGCGGTCGCCGACGCGCGTGCCGGAGTCCGTCGCGGGGTCGAAGGAAAGATCCTGCGGGTCGCCGCCGACGACGGCGAAGTGGTCGACGCGTACGCCGGCCCCGAGTTCAGTCCGTGCCTTCACGATGGCATGTGCCGCGATGCGGCAGCCGGGCCCGAGCGTCGCGCCGGCTTCGATGATTGCGAATGCGCCGACATCGACGTCGGGGGCGAGTCGGGCGGAAGGGTGGACTTGGGCGGAAGGGTGAATCACTTCGGAGGAATGGCACCGCCGAACAGTTCAAGTTGGGCGGCTTTGACCATATCGTAGACGCGGAGCAGGCGGAGCAACTGCAACGTGTCGGATTTGGCGTAGCTCTGGTTCGATTCGACCACTTGGACGAGGTTCTCGAGGATCGTCCGAAAGGTCAGCACATGGTCGACGCCGCTTTCGCGGAGCAGGGTGATGCTTTCGGAGCGCTGCGGTTCCGTGGCTGGGATACCCGGGAGCACGAGGATTTTCGCCATGGGCTGGTCCTCGGGCGATGTCAGATCGGCGAAGGCCTCCTTCGCGGCCTTGACGGCTTCCTCCCGGACGAACTCGAGGAGGTCACCCTTCTTGATCATCGTCGGGGTGATGGCCTTGGTCGTATGCCAGGCTTTCACCGCGACGACGGCGGCACCGATTTTCGGCAGGTCCGAGCTGAAAAGTTGGAAGGGGGCTTCGGCTCCGCGGAGCGGCGACGGATTGATCACCAGCAGGTCGCCTTCTTCATCGGCGCGTTTCCTGCGGGATTGGACGGCGTACTTGCGCGACTGACGCACGAAGAAACCATTCATCTCGAAATACTCGCGGACCAGACTGTCGTCGAAACCCGCCATTGGCCCCTAGGATGCGGGCGAGGGGGCGGTTTGGTCAACCCGCGATAAAAGACCTCAAAGGACGAAGCCGGCCGGAGCGATCGCCACGGTGAACTCACCCTTCAGTGAGCCCGCCTTGAGCGCCGGCACGAGTTCCGATAGGGTGGACGTGCGGATCGTCTCGTGCAGCTTGGTGAGTTCGCGGCCGACGCAGACGACCCGTTCGGGGCCAAGAATCTCTAGCATCTCATCCAGGAAGTCGCTGATGCGATGGCAGGATTCGTGGAGTACGACAGTCTCATCGGCCTCCTTGAGGCCTTCGAGGAAGCGGCGGCGGGCCGCGGATTTCGGCGGCAGGAAGCCGACGAAGCGGAACGCGTTGGTCGGGAGTCCAGAGGCAGAGAGCAGGGCCACGATCGCGCACGGGCCAGGCAAAGGGGTGACGGTTAGGCCGCGACGACGGCATTCGCGGGTGACGCGAAAGCCGGGGTCACTAATACCCGGCGTGCCAGCATCAGTGATCAGGGCAATCTTCGCACCGCCGGCAATCTTGTCGGCGATCAGGACGGCAGCGTCCTTCTCGTTGTGCTCATGGTAGGCGAGCATCGGTTTGGAGATCGCGAGGTGGCGAAGCAGGCCGCCGGTCACGCGCGTATCTTCACAGGCGACTAGGTCGCATTCCGCGATGGCCTCGCGGGCGCGGGCGGTGATGTCGCCGAGGTTACCCAACGGCGTAGCCACGACCCAGAGCCGTCCGGCCGGTCCCTGCGGACGGCCAGCGGCACCTGCGTCGGCGGGCGACATCAGCGTCGGTAGCCGGAACCCGGCGTCGATACGCCCGGGATGCCGCCCTGCCAACCGCTGGGCTGGGACAGAGGGAGCATGGAGTCGGCTGGCTTCTCGACGGTCTCACAACCCGCCAGGCCCAGAAGGCAGGCAAACAGGGCGAAGGCGATGAGCGTGCGTCCGAGCATCAGTTGAGTAAGATCTTAGTGGAGGGAACGAGGGACACCGAGCTGGCCTTGGAGATAGCGCGGATGTCGAGTTCCTTGTCAGGCTGCAGCTGGCCGAAGGAGAGGACTCCCTTGACGGTCGAGATTTGCACCTTGCCCACCTTCTTACCGTCGATTTTCACGTCGAAGACGGCCTTTTCCTTGATGCCATTGGCTTCGCCGACCGAGAAGGCGACGATGCCGGAGTCGGAGTCGAGAGCGAGGACGTTGGTCAGGATGCTTTCGGAAGCGGCTTCGACGGCGGCGACGGCAGGGGCCACGTCACCCGGCTTGGCGGGTTCGCCGAGAGGGTCGCTGGGGAAGCCGAAGGGGGCCGGGTTGTTTTCCATCGCGCGGGAGACCTTGGTGTGAAGGCCGCGGTATTTAGCGCTGATGGTTTCGGCCTTCTGTTCGGCATTGGTGGCCTTGGTTTCGATTTCAGCGAGCTGTTCTTTCGTGAACATGCCGGCGGCCTTTTCGGTGGCCTTGACGAGTTCTTCCTTGGCGGTGGCGAGGGAGGCTTCGGCGCCGTCCTTCTTGCTGTTGGCGTCGGTCAGCTGGGCGGCGAGTTCGTCGCGCTTGCGGGTGAGCTCAGCGCGTTCGCCTTCAAGCGTGGTGTTCGCGGCGGTGAGGCCTTCGATCTTTGTCTTCTTGTCGGCGACGTCGGCGATGAAGTCCTTCTTTTCCAGTTCGAGGTCGGTGATGGTCTTGCGCTTGACGGCAAGGAGGGGGCCAACGGTGGAGAGCGCAGTCATGCGGGCGTCGTACTCCTTGCCGGCCTTAACTTCGGCGTCGGTCACGGCCCAAGCGGTGTTCGTGAGGGCGACGTCCATCTTGCCTTTCAGGAGGAAGGCGAAGACACCAGCGGCCACAGCGGCGACGACGGTCAGGATGCGGAGGAAGGCGTTGAGCTTCTTGTTCATGGGGTAGGGGAAGGGGTAGGGTGGGGTTAAGAATGGCTGAAGAGGGTCTTCCCGGGATCAGGAGATTCCTGACGGGAAATGGCACCGGGGTTGGACGAAACGTGCAGGAGGACTTTAAACACCAATTCTTCCTGCCCCTCAAGTGCAATTTCCTCGCAAACCTGCGAGACGGAGAGCCATTTGCCCTTGGCTTTGGCCAGGGTGGCGATGGCGGCGGCCCGGACTTTGAGCGTCTCGGAGGCGGCCTTCTTGCCGGCCTCGACGCCTGGCTGGTGGTAGGCGTTGATACCGAGCAGGTTGGCGTACAGGCCGACGGCTCGCTCGAATAGCGCGATCAACATGCCCACGGAACGGGCGTCCACCTGATTGATGGTAATAGTAATATTAGCGCGGCCGCTGCCCGAAAGGGCCTCGCGGGTGCCGAGCAGGAAGGCCTGGAGGTAGTCGCCGGAGGTCACACCGGGCTCCACCTCGAGGGAACTGCCTTCGCGGTCCTTGAGGACTTCGATGAAGACGGCGAAAAAGTTATTCACACCGTCGCGGAGCTGCTGCACGTAGGCGTGCTGGTCGGTCGAACCTTTGTTGCCATAGACGGTGAGGCCCTGGAGGACCTTGCGGCCCTGGAGGTCGAGTTCCTTGCCGAGTGATTCCATGACGAGCTGCTGGAGGTAGCGGGAGAAGAGCAGGAGGCGGTCCTTGTACGGGAGCACGACCATGGCCTTGGTGCCGCGGCCTTCGGTGAGGTGATGCCAGGCCAAGGCGAGCGTGGCGGCCGGATTCTTCTGCGCATCAGGCACGCGAGTCAGCGCGTCCATCGCACGGGCGCCCTCGAGTAGTCCGCGGATATCAATGCCTTGCAATGCGGCGGGAAGCAGGCCGACCGGGCCGATCTCGCTCGTGCGGCCACCAACCCAATCCCACATCGGGAAACGGGCGAGCCACTTCTCAGCCGTGGCGACTTTATCGAGCTGGCTGCCTTCACCGGTGACGGCGACGGCGTGGGCGGCGAAGGAGAGTCCGGCCTGCTTCCAGCGGAGCGCGGCTTCAAGTTGTCCGTTACGCGGCTCCGGCGTGCTGCCAGACTTCGAAGTCACGATAGCGAGCGTGGTGCCGAGACGCGTGCCCAGCGTGTCGAACACACGGTCAATGCCGTCGGGGTCGGTGTTATCGATGAAATGGACGCGTAGCTTGTCGGCCTTGCCGCCAAGAGCGTCGGCGACGAACTGCGGGCCGAGGGCTGAGCCGCCGATACCGATACAGAGGAGGTCGGTGAACTTCCCAGCAGAGCCTTTGACCTGGCCGGCGTGGACCTGGGCGGCGAAGCCGGCGATGGCGTCGATGGCGGCTTTTACTTCGGCGGCGATCTTCACATCCGGTGCGAGTTCGGGGGCGCGCAGCCAGTAGTGGCCGACCATGCGCTTCTCGTCGGGGTTGGCGACGGCACCTTTCTCGAGCGCCGCCATGTCGGCGAACGCCAGGGTCATGGCCGGGGCCATCTTCTCGGCGAAACCGGCCGGCGCCGGGGCGCGGCTGAAGTCGAGCGCGATGCCGAGTTCAGGGAAGTTCTGGAGCTGCTTTCGGAAGAGGTCGAAGGAGTTGGCCACGATGGGGGAGTCTTCCCCGCCCCAACCCTGCTTGGCAACAAAAAGGGCGGTCCGCCGAGGCGTCCGCCCTTTCATTTCCGCTCAGGTGAAGACCTTAGTCGCCGTCGGTGATAGCACCTTCGGAGGCCGAGGATACAAGCTTGGCGTATTTGGCGAGCGTACCACGCTTCTCCTTGCAAGGGGAAGCCTTCCAGGACTTCAGGCGATCCGCGATCTCTGCGGCCGATACGTCCAGGTTAATTTCGTTCTTCTGCGAGTCGATGGTGATGGTGTCGCCGTTCTTCACGACCGCGAGCACACCGCCGACGGCGGCCTCGGGTGTGATATGGCCAACCACGAAGCCGTGGGAGCCGCCAGAGAAACGTCCGTCGGTGATGAGGGCGACAGTCTTACCGAGGCCCTTACCCATGACGGCGCTGGTGGGTCCGAGCATCTCGCGCATGCCAGGTCCGCCCTTGGGGCCTTCGTTGCGGATGACGATCACGTGGCCGTCCTTGACCTCGCCATCGAGGATACCGCGAAGCGAAGCTTCTTCGGATTCGTAGACGATGGCCTTGCCGGTGAAGGCGTTGCCTTCTTTGCCGGAGATCTTGGCGACGGAGCCTTCGGGGGCGAGGTTGCCGCGCAGGATGCGCAGGTGGCTATCGGCCTTGATTGGATTGGAGAAGGGACGAACGACGTCCTGGTCGGCGGCGTAGCTGCCGATGTCCGCGAGGTTCTCGGCGACGGTCTTGCCGGTGACGGTCATGCAATGGCCGTGCAGGAGGCCCTTATCGAGGAGCATCTTGAGCAGCGGCTGGAGGCCGCCGATACGGACGAAGTGAGCCATGTTGTATTTGCCGCTCGGCTTGAGGTCGGCGAGCACCGGCACGCGGCGGCCGACGCGCTCGAAGTCCTCGAGGGTGAGTTTGATGTCCGCGGAATGGGCCATCGCGATGAGGTGCAATACAGCGTTCGTCGAACCGCCGAGGGCGATGACGACGGTGATGGCATTCTCAAAGGCTTCCTTCGAAAGGATGTCCGAAGGACGGATGTTGCGCTTGATTAGTTCCAGCACGGCTTTGCCCGCACGCTCACAGTCGGCGAGCTTGGCCTTAGAGTTGGCGAGCTGCGCAGAGCTGTCCGGCAGGCTGAGTCCGAGCGCTTCGATGGCGGAGGCCATGGTGTTCGCGGTATACATACCGCCGCACGAGCCTTCGCCAGGGATGGAGCAGACTTCAATTTCCTTGAGTTCGCTCTCGCCGATCTGCTTGCCGGCGTGCTTGCCGACGGCTTCGAAGACGGTGACGATATCGGCCGACTCGCCGCGGTGCAGTCCGGGGACGATGGTGCCGCCATATACGAAGATGGAAGGGCGGTTGAGGCGCGCCATGGCGATGGCGCAACCAGGCATATTTTTGTCGCAGCCGCCGATGGCGACGAGACCATCGAAGCCTTCGGCGCCGGTCACGGCTTCGATCGAGTCCGCGATGATCTCACGCGAGACCAGCGAGTAGCGCATGCCGGGGGTGCCCATGGAGATACCGTCCGAGACGGTGATGGTGCAGAAGATGACCGCCTTACCGCCGGCCGCGTCGGCGCCCTTGACGGCTTCGTCTGCCAGCCGGTTGATGTGCATGTTACAGGGGGTGACCATCGACCAGGTCGAGGCGATGCCCACGATGGGCTTGGCGAAGTCGGCGTCGGTGAAGCCCACCGCCCGGAGCATGGCTCGGCTGGGGGCGCGGTCGGGGCCGTCTACGACGATGGCGGAGTGTTGGCGGCAGTGGTTGGCGTCGGTCATGATGGGTGTGAAAAGTCTGCGGTTGTCAGTCGGTGAGCGCCCCCTAATAAGAGGGCAGGGAGCGGACTGTGAACCGCCCCGTCGCTCCCGACAATCCGATTTAAGCCTCCCCGTCCCGTGGAATTCAACCTCAAGAAAATCATCAAGGCCCTCCTGTTCTCGACCTCCGAGGCGGTGTCCATCAAGGACATCCAGAAGGTCGTGCAGCGCTACCACGCCCAGGCGGCCGCCGAGCGCCAGCCTGACCTGCTCGAAGCAGCCGGCGAGCCCACGATCGTGCCCGCGGCTCAGCCCGTCCAAGAAGTCATCCAGGATATCATCGATCAGGTTCCTACTTTGCTCACGGCCACCCAGATTCGCGAAGCGGTCGACGCCCTCGAAGCCGAGATGCGCGACGCCAACGACGCCTGCCGTATCTTACAGGGCCCCGAGGGCTTCCGTTTAGTGATTTCGCCGGCCTACGCCGACTGGGTCCGCCTCCTCCGCGGCGAGCCGCGCCCGCAGCGCCTCAGCCCCGCTTCACTCGAGACGCTTTCGATCGTCGCCTATCGCCAGCCGGTCACCCGCTCCGAGATGGAAGCCATCCGCGGTGTTTCCGTCGACAGCGCCTTGAACCGTCTGCTCGAACTCGAACTCGTCGCTGTCACCGGCCGCGCCGATCTGCCTGGCCGTCCCATCCAGTATGGCACGACGGACAAGTTCCTCGATTTCACCGGCCTGCGTTCACTCGGTGAACTACCGGCCTCCGACGTTCTGTCGCCCGCCCAAATCTCCGAATGGATCACTCGCGCGACCACCCCGGTCACGGTCGGTGATTCCGAAGTCGGCCTGCCGCTCGAAGACCAGTCCTCCGCTGCGATTGCGACAGAGGCCCCGCCCGAAGACGAGAAGCCTGCCGAATGAGCCTAGAAGAGCACCGCCGCGAGGTCGATCGTATCGACCGCGAGATTCTCAAGCTGCTCGGTGAGCGCTTGCAGGTGGCCCGTGCGATTGGCGAAGCGAAGCTGAAGTCGGGTGCGCCGGTCTACGCTCCGCAGCGCGAAGAACAGCTCCTCCGCTCTATCACCGAAGCTGCGCCAGCGATTCCGGCCTCGGGACTCCGCGCGGTCTACCGCGAGATTATCTCCCTTTCCATCGGTGCCCAGATGGCCAATCCCGTCGCCTACCTTGGACCGGAAGGCTCCTTCACCCAGCAGGCCCAAATCCGAGCCTTCGGCACGAGCGTGCCCTCGCTCCCCCTCCGCGCCATCGGTGACATCTTCGCCGCGGTCGAGTCCGGCGAAGCATCCTACGGCGTCGTCCCGGTCGAGAACTCCACCGAAGGCGTTGTCAGTCACTCCCTCGATTTGCTTGCGGAATCCGATCTCAAGGTCGTGGCGCAAGTCACGCTCTCCGTTGAGCAGTGCCTCGTCGGTCAAGGCCCCCTCGATCAGGTGAAGAAGGTCCTCTCGAAGGACATCGCTCTCGCGCAGTGTCGCGGCTGGCTCTCCCGTCACGTCCCGGGCGCCGCGCTCGTCGAGACGGACAGCACCGCCGCTGCCGTGGAGATCATCGCCCGTGATCCGCAGGGTCAGGCCGCCGTTGCCTCCGCCACCGCCGCCGAATCGCGCGGAGTCCCCATCCTTGCCCGCGGCATTCAGGATCGCCGAGACAACGCCACGCGCTTCTTCGTCATCGCCAAGACGGCCAACACCGTCGGAGCTAAGGATGAGGTCACGAGCGTGGTGCTCACGCTCAAGCATGAGCCGGGCGCCCTGCAAGGCGCCCTGGCCGCTTTCTCCGACCGCGGCATCAACTTGATCCGCATCGAGTCCCGCCCGAGCCATCGTCGCGCTTGGGAGTATCTCTTCTTCATTGATTTCCCAGGTCACTGGGACACCGCGGCCGTGCAGGCCGCCGTCACCGAACTCAAAGGTCGCTGCGAAGTGGTGAAGTGGCTGGGCAGCTATCCTCAATCCGCCGGATGAGCCGACGCGCCCTCGGAGGCGTGATGCTGGCCGTCCTCGGCGTGGCCGTGCTTTGGTCGGGCTATTCCTGGTGGCGCGCTTGGTCCGCTCCGCTCATTCCCGTGGTCTTCCGACCGTCCTTCTCCGTCGAAGGCATCTCTTCCGGTACACCGGTCCGCGTGCAAGGCGTCACGGTGGGGCAGGTGAGTTCCATCGGCCTCGACGCCGACGCCGAAGGCCGCCTCCGTCCGGCTGTCCGACTCGTCCTCGATCCGGCGACCTTGGAAGATCGCGGCTTTGCTGATCGTCTGCGCGGCGACCGCCTGCGGACCGAAGTCGCTAAGGGCCTCCGCGCCCGTCTCGTCGCGGTGAGTCCTGCGTCTGGCATGCTGCAGGTCGAACTCATCTGGGATACGTCCGCTCCGGCTTCAACCGAGTCCTTGGCCGCCGATGAGATTCCGCCGCTCAGTAGTCATTTCCAGAGTAAGATCGCCAATTATGTCCAGCAGCTGCAGGACCTCGCCGAAAAAGACCTGGTCGGCCTCGCGGCCGAGCTCGAGCGCGATCTGGACGGTTTCTATGTTGCGACGGACCCCGAGCGGGCCACTCGCTTCTCAGCGATGATCGTCCGGCGTACCGGTGCGGTCCTTGAAGCCACCGGCGACGGGAAACTAGATGCGCAGAGCGCTCGGCTAATCGCGGTTTGTGCCCGCCTGCGTGAAACGGTCGAGCAGGCCGACCGCAAGATGGACGACGAGTCGCTGGCTCTCCTGCAGGTGAGCCTCGCCGATGCGGGCGCGGCTCTGGCTTCCTTTTCTGCCTCCCTAGAAGGTTCGCAGACCCAATTGAACGCCGCCTCGACGGAATTCTCCGAGCTCTTCCGCGCGGTCTCCGCCGCCGCCCGGACGTGGTCCAAGAAGGCGGCGGGTTTGACCACGGAGCCCCGCCCCCGCTGAGGGAACAGGCTTGCGGCGGACCCCCGGAGCGGGGATAGGTGTGGGCTCTTACCAGCCATGGCCGACCCGACCGACAAGATGGAATCCATCATCAACCTGTGCAAACGCCGCGGGTTCGTCTTCCCCTCCTCCGATATCTACGGCGGCTTCAACGGCTTCTTCGATTACGGCCCCCTCGGCGTCGAGCTGAAGAACAACATCAAGCAGGCTTGGTGGCAGGACTTCGTTCACCGCCGCGACGACATCGTCGGCCTCGACTCTTCGATCATCCATCACCCGACGACTTGGAAGGCCTCAGGTCACATCGATAATTTCACCGATCCGCTCGTCGACTGTAAGGAGTCGAAGATGCGCTACCGTGCGGACCAGCTGTTCTTCGCTCCGGTGCGCGTCGCCGGTGAGACCATTGGCTACGTTTCCGTTCTCGAAGACGACGGCATGCAGGCCAAGGCCGACGAGATGGCCAATGACATGAAGCGTAAGCTCGCCAAGCAGGGCGCGCTCGAGCCGGTGGTGCTCAAGGATTACACCGAGTCCACAGCCGAGGAGCACGCGCTCATCCCTTCGCCTGCCACCGGCAAGCCAGGTTCGCTCACGCCGCCCCGCTCGTTCAACATGATGTTCCAGACTTACGTCGGCGCCATGCAGGACGCGTCGGCTACCGCCTATCTCCGTCCAGAGACCGCGCAGGGTATCTTCATCAATTTTAAGAACGTCGTCGACACAGGCCGTGTGAAGCTGCCTTTCGGTATCGCCCAAATCGGCAAGGCGTTCCGCAACGAAATCAATCCGCGCAACTTTATCTTCCGCTCCCGAGAGTTCGAGCAGATGGAGATCGAATACTTCATCTCGCCGGCCTCCGACTGGGCCACCGCCCATAAGGATTGGATCGAGGGCTGCCTGGCTTGGTTCGAATCCATCGGCATCCCGCGCGCCAAGCTCTCCCTCTACCCGCACCCGACCGAGAAGCTCGCCCACTATTCGAAGGGTACCACGGACATCATGTTCGAGTTCCCTTTCGGCGTGCAGGAGCTCCAGGGCGTTGCCGCCCGCGGCGACTTCGATCTAACCCAGCACAGCAA
>JBEEKW010000001.1:0-99329 GCA_041168485.1 Verrucomicrobiota bacterium | reverse complement strand
CTTGGTGAGCTTGGCGCGGATCTCGAGGGTGTCGCCCGGGGTGACCGCCTTGCGGAACTTCACCTTGTCGGCGCTCATGAAGAACACGACCTTCGGGGCTTCGTCGGCGGCGCCGCGGCGCAGCATGATGAGTCCGGCGGCCTGAGCCATCGCCTCGATTTGCAGGACGCCCGGCATGACCGGTTGTCCGGGGAAGTGGCCTTGGAAATAGGGTTCGTTGATCGTGACGTTCTTGATGGCGACGAGGGAGTCGTCGTTGAGCTCGACCACGCGGTCGACCATTACGAAGGGATAGCGATGGGGCAGGGCGTTGAGGATCTGGCGGATGTCCAGAGCTGACCCGGCGGGGGCCGTCGGGGCTTCGACCTTCGGGCCGACGGGAGCGGCTTTGGCCTTGGGAGCCTTGGATTCCTGCCACTGCTTGCGGACGGCCGCAGCGAGGCGGGCGTTGAGCGCGTGGCCCGGGCGGACGGCGATGATGTGGGCCTTGAGGCGGATGCCGGCGAGGACGATGTCACCAACGATATCAAGGATCTTATGGCGGACGAGCTCGTCCTTGAAACGCAGGGGCTCCTTGCTGACGATCTTGTCGCCCTTGAGGATAATCGCGGAGTCGAGCGTACCACCCTTGATGAGGCCCTTCTCGATGAGACCTTCGATGTCTTCGTAGATGGTGAACGTGCGGGCCGGGGCGATCTGCGCTTCGTAGGTCTCGGAATCGATATCAATCGTCAGGTGCTGCGTGTGGATGCCGCGGTCATCGGCCGAGGTGCAGGTGATGCGCAGGCCGTCGAAGGGAAGGGCGATGATGGAGCGACTGCCTTCGTTGATTGTGATCGGGTGCGTGAGCGTGAACGTCTCGCGCTGGGCTTCCTGTTCAATGATGCCGCACTGATGGATGAGCGTCGTGAAAGGGCGGGCCGAGCCGTCGACGATTGGCGGTTCGGAGGCGTCGAGTTCGATGATGGCGTTGTCTACGGCCATGCCGCTGAGGGCGGAGAGCACGTGCTCGATCGTGTGCAGCTTAACGGCGTCGGAAGAGACGGTCGTCTTGCGCTCCAGTTCGGTGATCATCTCGGACACCGGGCGGACCTCAGGCTTGCCGAAAAGGTCGATACGGCGGAAGACCAAGCCGGTGTTGGGAGCGCCCGGTTTCAGGGTCAGGGTGACTTCCTGACCGGTGTGGAGGGCTTTGCCCTTTACGGAGGCTTCTTTGCCAAGGGTGCGCTGTTTCATGCCGTTCACATAGTTATTCACACCCCCCTCCCTCTGTAAAGGCCTACTTTCGAGGGGTTTGGGGTAGAATTCACGGTGATAGGGGTAGGGGTAGGGATAGGGATGGGGGTAGGCCGAAATAGGGCTAGGGCCGGGGCTAGGGCTAGGGCCGGGAAGTTGAGATGCGGGTGGGCTTCAAGAGGGGTCAGCCAGGAACATAGAACAATACACGGCGGTGCGCGCGCCAGTCATCGTGATGACTTCATCGCTGTGAACAACGCATCTACCGAGCTCTGTCCCTAGCCCTGTCCCTGCCCCTCGCAGCGAAGGAACTTCGCTGCGTTCACTTGTTCACACGGGGTCGCGGTTCCTTGACACTTCGCAGTGCCGGGCAAATCGTTCGCACGTGCTGCTGGTCATCGATAACTACGATTCGTTCACCTACAACCTGGTCCAATACTTCGGGCAGTTGGGCGTGGAGCAGAAGGTGTATCGCAACGACCAAATCACGGTGGAGGAAGCGCTCGCGCTGAACCCTGACCGCGTGATGATTTCGCCGGGTCCGTGTTCGCCGGCCGAAGCGGGTGTCTCGTGCGCGATGATCAAAGCCTTCGCCGGCAAGAAACCGATCCTCGGCGTATGCCTCGGCCACCAGGCCATCGGCCATGCCTTCGGCGGCAACGTCATCCGCGCCCCGCACCTGATGCACGGCAAGACCTCGCTGGTTTTCCATAACAACACCGACGTCTTTAAGGGCCTGCCTTCGCCTTTCGCCGCGACCCGTTACCATTCACTGGTCGTCGAGCGTGCCACTTTCCCCGCCGCCCTCGAGGTGACGGCTTGGACTGAAGACGGTCTCGTGATGGGCCTGCGCCACCGTGAGCTTCCGATCTGGGGAGTTCAGTTCCATCCGGAGTCCTTCGCCACCGAGCACGGCCTCCAACTTCTGGGGAATTTCCTCAAACTCTGAGCGATGTTCTGCCCCCGCTGTAATCACGAGGATACGAAGGTCCTGGAGACCCGCCTCGGGAAGGGTAACCATTCCATCCGCCGCCGGCGCGAGTGCCTCGCGTGCGATCACCGCTTCAGCACGATTGAAGAAATCGTCCGCGAAGGCATGGTCGTCGTGAAGCGCAATGGCGCCCGCGAGGAGTTCGATATCGGTAAGATCGCCTCTGGCGTCCGTAAGGCCACCGACAAGCGACCCATCGAACTCGAACGCATCAATCTGATGATCTCCGAGATCGTTGAGAACCTGCAGGTTAAGTTCGGCGACGAGGTTCCCTCCAGCGCCATCGGCGAGGAGATCATGACGCTTCTCCAGTCGGTCGACCAGATTGCCTACGTCCGTTTCGCCAGCGTCTATCGCGAGTTCCGCGATATCGACGAGCTCGCCAAGGCCATCGATCAGCTCCGCAAGGGAGGAAAGATCAAGTGACCGCCGCGCTGCCGAAATCGATTCGCCTCCGCACGCTCAACGCGCTGCTGGCCTCGATGGTGGGTACCGCCCCCCAGTTACGCAGCGACGTCGACGCGGTCCTGCGCGTGTTCGAGGCCGACGACGAGACTGATCCGCGTCTCAACGCCACCGACCTCGCCGCCGCGGCCGCCCAAATCTTCCGCCTGCTTTCGCCGGATCGTCCGGTGCCGACGGTCGCCGTGCTCGATCATCGCGCCGATCCTTTCGATGCGCTCTGGGCGCATGAACGCGTCGAAGCCGCCCTCGCCACCACCGGTGAAGCCGCCGATGTGCTCTTCTGGGTCGTCGGCCTGCAGGATCAGTATCTTGCCGGCACCCGTGCCCGTTCGACCCGCTGGCGTGCCGCCTACGACGAAGCGGTCGACACGGTGCAAGGTCTCGTCGCCCGCCAAGCCGGCCGCCGTCGCGTGACGGTCGTTGTCCTCTGATTTCCCATGAGCGCCCCGAAGACGCTGTTCCAGAAGATCGCCGACAAGGAGATCCCCGCGAAGCTCATCCATGAGGACGCGGTCTGCGTGGCCTTCCACGATATCTCCCCGCAGGCCCCGACGCACGTCCTCATCGTGCCTCGTAAGCCTATCCCGCGCGTCGCCGAGGCGACTGCGGAAGACCAGGCCGCCCTCGGGCATCTGCTGCTCGTCGCTGGTCAGCTCTCCCGTCAGCTCGGTTTGGCCAAGGGTTTCCGGGTCGTGATCAACAACGGCCCCGACGGTGGTGAGACCGTCCCGCACCTGCACGTACATCTGCTGGGTGGACGCGCCCTTGATTGGCCGCCAGGCTGAGGCCATGAGCGCGCCCGAACCCTGCCTCGTCCTCGACGGCTCCGCCCGCGCTGGAGTCCGGGTGGGAGTTCTCTCGGGCGGCCGCTGGGTAGGGCAGGGCATTTCGACTGACGGCGCGTTGGAAGGTCTCTTCAGTTGCGTCGAGGCCGCCTTGGCCGAGTCCAAGCTGAAGCTCGGTGATATCCGTTCCTTCGCCCTTTGCGTTGGCCCGGGCTCCGTGCTCGGCATCCGTATCGCCGCATTGGCGGTCCGCTCCTGGTCCGCGCTCGAGCCTCGTCCGATCTTCGTCTGGGAATCGCTTGCCAGCATCGCCCGCTCCGCGCTGGTCGCCGGCGAGAAAGGCCCGTTCCTCGTCGCCGTCGAATCCCGTTTAAAGCGCTGGCATGCGCTCGAGGTTGCTGCCGATGGTTCGCTGGGCACGCCATTCGAAGCCGAGGCCGCGCAGCTCAACTCTTCAGGACATCGCGTACTAGCCGCGAGCGAAGCCGCTCCCAGTGTGCTGACCTCACACGTCGCCGTCTCGCATCCTTGGTCTTCCTTGCCGGTCTTCTTCGGTCAGTCGGGATTCCTCCGCGCGGAGTCACGCCCCGACGCCTTGAACGTCGCCAACGATTTTGCCACCTGGTCGGGGGAGCGCCACCGCTGATGAGCGCTTCGTCGAATGCTTCTGCCGCTCGTGCTTGGGTTGAAATCGACCTTCCGGCGATTGACCGCAACGTCGGCCGCATCAAGCAGGCCCTCCCGCCCCACGTGCGCTATGTCGCGGTGGTGAAGGCCAACGCCTACGGTCATGGCATGCCCGAGGTCGCCACGCGTCTCCTGCAGGCCGGCGTGGACTGCTTCGCCGTGGCGAACGTCGCCGAAGCCGCGAACCTGCGCGAGATCGGCCATGACGCCGATATCCTGCTGCTTAGTCCCATCTTGCCGGGCGAACTGCCGCGAGCGTTGGCCCTTGGCCTCGACATCACCCTTAACTCCTTGGACGAAGCAAAGGCGCTCGCCGCTGCGGTCGCGAAGTCGGGACTCAAGGCGAAGGTGCATGTCAAGGTCGACACTGGCATGGGTCGCGCCGGCGTCTGGCATGAGCAGGCCGCCGAGCTTTTTGCGTTCGTGCAGTCCGCCGGCTTTGAGTGGCGTGGCGTGTTCACGCATTTCTCCGACGCCGACAGCGATGCGACCTACACTGCCGGCCAACGCGCAATCTTCCTCAAGCTGTTGGAGCTCATTCCCGCGGCTGTCCGCGCCGGCCTGATGATCCATGCTGACAACAGCGCCGGCCTCGAAAGCTTCTCCGCTTCCGCGCCCTTCAACGCCGTGCGCGTTGGCCTGATGCAATACGGCCTGCCGCCTTCGACAGGGTCGTTTCTCGCGAGCCTACGTCCCGAGCCCGTGCTTTCTTTCCACGCCCGCGTTGTCCTCGTGAAGGACCTGCCGGCTGGGACCGCCGTCAGTTATAACCGCACCAAGACCCTTTCCCGCCCGACTCGCGTGGCCATCGTCGCTGTGGGCTATGGCGACGGCGTACCGACCGCTGCGAGCAATCGTGGCTTCTTCCTCGTGAGGGGTCAGCGTTGCCCGATCCTCGGTCGCGTCACCATGGACCAGACGATTGTCGACGTGACCGATGTCGACGGAGTATCCGTCGGTGATATTGCTACCATTCTAGGTGCGCAGGGTGCCGATCGCATCACCGTGGCCGAGTTCTGCGCCTGGGCCGACTGTATCCCGTGGGAGGCCCTTTGCACGCTCACCCAGCGGGTTCAGCGCGTCTACCGGACTGACCGCACCTAATATGGCTGCCGTCTTCCGCCTGGCGTTACTTTGCCTCGTCGCATTCGTGGCCCGCGCGGCTGACGACATTGTCGCCTCCGCCGTCGCGCATGCCCAGGCCCATCCGCAGGGCGACGTCCCCTCTAGCTTTGTCGCGGCAGATTATCGCGCAGACCTACGTGATCTGCCCATCGGCGTCTTTGATTCCGGCGTCGGCGGCCTGACGGTCCTCGAAGCCATCAAGGCCCATGACCGCCATCATAACCTGACTGGTGCGGACGGCGCGGACGGTGTGCCGGATTTCGCCGGCGAACGGTTCGTTTATTTCGGCGACCAAGCCAACATGCCTTACGGAAATTATTCCGCGGTGGGTCGCACAGGTTTCTTGCGGGAGCTTATCCTGCGTGACGCCTTGTTCCTGCTCGGCCGACGTCAGGCGAACGGCACGAAGCCGCCGGTGAAGGCCATCGTCATCGCCTGTAATACCGCTACTGCCTATGGCCTCGAAGATATCCGGGCCGCGGTGAAGGCCTGGGGCATCCCGGTCATCGTCATCGGCGTCGTCGAAGCCGGCGCCCAAGGCCTGGCCGAGACCGCTGAGGGTGCGCAGGGCGGGGTCGCCGTGCTCGCCACGGTGGGCACCTGCGCTTCCAATGCCTATCCCAAGGCTATCGCCAAGGTTACCGGCCGTCCGGTCCGCCAACTAGGTTCAGCCACCCTCGCTGCCGCAATTGAAGGCGACCCCTCGGTCAAGATGCCCATCCGTGATATCATCCGTGCCGATGTCGGCGCGTTCCTCAAGTCGGCCGCCGCCGACAAAGCCGCGCCCATCGACACGCTGATGCTAGGCTGCACCCATTATCCCTTGGTTGCCGACGAGATTGCTGCGGCCTTCGCCTATTGGCGTGAGCAGACCGATGCGGATGGCCGCAAGCCGTATGCTCAGCTCGTGGCCCCTCAGCTCAAGCAGGTGAATCCCGCGGCTTGGACGGCCGAGGCTTTATGGCGTTCGCTCCACGGCGCCAAGATGATGGCGGTCTCGAAGCCTACGTCCGGCGACCAGTTCTTTCTCTCTATCCCTAATCCTGCGTGGAAGGGCGTTGGCCTGGCCGCCGATGGGTCGTTGAGCTACGAATATAAATATGGACGTGCCCCCGGTCAGGTCGGGCGCGAGGACACGATCAATGTTCCCCTGACGACGGATAGGCTCCCGGGTGCGACGGCGGGACTCGTCCGCGACAAGTTGCCGCTGACGTGGCGTAGCCTGCAGGCGGCACGCTGACTTCAGGCCCCCTTCTTCGGGTCGATTTTCGGCTTATCCTTCTCGTCCTTCTTGGGGTCTTCCTTGCCGTCTTTCTTCTCCGGCTTAGCGACGGCTTTGGCGATGGCCTCCGCCAGGTCGTCCGCTTTCGGATTACCACTGTAGATCATTTTACCTTCGCGATCGAACGCGCACATGTAGGGGTAGAGGCTGATTTTGAAGGGAGCACGGCAGCCGCTGTAGATGGTGCAAGTCACTCCCAGTTTCTTCAGCAGGGACGTGATGTTCTTGGGTGATCCTTCGATGCCTAGGTTCTCGATGCCGATGACCACGAGGTTTTCCTTATTATCGTCGGCGATTTTCTGGTAGAACTTCAGGCTCTCGCCGCCACGAGGGTTCTCGAGCTCATAGGCCCAGAAAAACATCAGCGTGCCTTTGTCCTTCTGCATCGCCGGCGTCAGGCGCGGGCCGTCGATATAACGGGTCGGGGCGAAGTCGCGGAAGGTATATTTCTTCTCGGCGGCGAACGTCGTCGTCAGCGAGAGCAGCAGTAAGAGGGCTAGGCGCATGTCAAAAGGCTGCACTTCTTCTATTTAATATCAAGACTGCAGGGCGGCCCAGTATTCCGATTCAGGGCTTTTCCGTGTGGATTTCGCGGCGAATGTCGCGGAAGAGCCCGTAGACTACGAGTATACCGACCGCTCCGCCCTGACCGATGAGCGTGTTCAGGTTCGTCGGATCCTTATCGAAGAAGGGCGTGAGGTTGCCCAGGAGGAAGAATGGGAAATAGCCGGCGAAGCTCCAGAGGGCCGTGCTGATCGCGGTGCTATCCATGGGAATAGATGGGCGGAGAATCATCTGGAGTCCCCAGACGGCGCTGGCGAGGGCGAGCAGGTGAAATTGCGGTGCGGTCAGGAAGCCGAGTTCCTCGGTCAGGAATTGGGCGACTATCGCCAGGATGAACAGCAGCGAACTCAGGATACGCACGGCGGCTTCGAGTCCGTTGCGCTCGCGGGTCGGGATGAGCTGATCGGAGCCGAAGCCCGAAGAGGTCTCGGCACCACGCGGCTGTGAGCCTAGGCCCCAGAGCATGCAGTCTAACAGGAAGCGAATCATCGGACGGATGCGTTCAGCGACGGGTGGGACATGTCATCATCCTTTCCAAACGAAGAGACCGGGCAAGCCCGCAGGCTTGCCCGGTCTCGATAGGGTCGAACCCGCTTACGACTTGAAGCCGAAATACTGGCTGGCGTTGCCGTAGCAGACGTCGGCGATCAGGCGTTCGTTCCAATCCTTGCGGTCTGGGATGCGTCCGGATTCGACGTCCTGGCCGACGAGGTCGCACAGGATGCGACGGAAGTATTCGTGACGCGGATACGAGAGGAAGGAGCGCGAGTCGGTGATCATGCCGATGAAGCGGCTGAGTAGGCCCAAGTCGGACAGCGCGTTCATCTGATCACGCATACCGCGTTCCTGGTCGAGGAACCACCAGCCGGAGCCATACTGGATCTTGCCCGGAGTGACGCCGTCCTGGAACGAGCCGGGGAGGCAGGCGAAGAGGGCGGTGTCGGCGGGGTTGAGGTTGTAGAGAATCGTCTTCCCGAGGGCATTCTCGCCGGAGAGCGTACCGAACCAGCGGATGAGGCCGGGGCCTTGGCGGAAGTCGCCGATGGTGTCGCAACCGGCGTCGGAGCCGAGGCGCTTGAGTAGGCCGAGGTTAGGGTCGCGCACGGCGCCGAGGTGGAGCTGGGTAGCCCAGCCCTTGGCGTGGTTGAGGCGGCCGACGTGCAGCATGATGAAGGCCGTGAACTTCTCGGCTTCTTCGAGCGTGGCAGCCTTACCAGCGATGGCATTCTCCCAAATGGCCTTGGCTTCGGCTTCGGTGCAGGACGCGTCCGGCAGGTAATCGAGGCCGTGGTCGGAGGCGCGGCAGCCGGCGGCAGCGAAGTCGTCGTGGCGCTGGTTCAGACCGGCGATCAGGCCAGCAAAGGTGTCGGCGCCTTTGCCTGTGGCGGCGGCGAGGCGCTTGGCCCAGGCCTGCACGCGGTCAGGCGTGCGCACCTTGAGGCAGGCGTCGGGGCGGTAGGTCGGGACAATCTTGGTCTCGAAGCCGGACTTCGCTATCTGGTGGTGCAGGTCGAGCGAGTCAGCCGGGTCATCGGTGGTGCCGACGACGCGGACCTTCATCAGTTTGAGGATGCCGCGAGCCGTGAGGTCACCGTGCTTCAGCTGGCGATTGGCTTCGTCCCAGATCTTCTGGGCCGTGGCGCCTTCGAGGACGTCCTGGATGCCAAAGTGGCGGCGCAGCTCGAGGTGCGTCCAGTGGAAGAGGGGATTGCGGAGCGTGGACGGAACTGTCTCGGCCCAGGCCTGGAATTTCTCCCGCGACGTGGATTTATCTCCGGTGATGAGGTCTTCGCTGACGCCGTTGGCCCGCATTGCGCGCCACTTGTAGTGGTCACCCGCGAGCCAGATGGCCGTGAGGTCTTCGAAGCGACGGTCGTCGGCGATGTCCTTTGGGCTCAGGTGGCAGTGGTAGTCGACGATGGGCTGGTCCTTCGCTACGCCGTGGTACAGCTTCTGCGCCGTGCCAGTCGAGAGGATGAAATTGTCGTCCATGAAGGCCATTGTCGTCGGTCTCGCTTAGATGGACATCGCGGCGAAGCCGCCGTCGACGACGATTTCGGCGCCGGTGACAAAGCTGCCAGCGTCGGAAGCGAGAAGCAGAGAGGCACCGATGAGTTCCTTGGCTTCGCCGAAGCGGTTCATCGGGGTCTTGCCAAGGATCATCGCCACGCGCTCAGGGGTGAGCACCTTGCGGTTCTGTTCGGCCGGGAAGAAGCCCGGGACGAGCGTGTTGACGCGGACGCCTTTGGCGGCCCATTCGCGGGCGAGGTTCTTCGAGAGGTTGTGCACCGCGGCCTTGGAGGCCGAGTAGGTGAAGACGCGGGAGAGCGGCAGGATGCCCGATTCCGAACCGAGGTTGATGATTGAGCCCTTACCGGCGGCGACCATCGCTTCGCCGAACACCTGGCACCCGAAGATGACGCCCTTGATGTTCACCGTGAGGATTTTATCGAGTTGAGCCTCGTCGATCTCGAAGAAGGGCGTAGCCGAATTGACGCCGGCGCCGTTGACGAGGACGTCGACCTTGCCGTGCTTTGCGAGGATGCCGTCGCGCAGCTTGATGAGGTCAGCCTTGTTGGTGGCTTCGCAGGAGATGAATTCGCCTGAGCCGCCGGCGGCCTTGATCTTGGCGAGGCGAGCGTCGGCTTTGGCGGGGTCTCGACCGACGAGGATCACGTGAGCGCCGGCGGAGGCGAAGCCTTCGGCCATGGCGCCGCATAGTTCACCGGTGCCGCCGATGACGACGGCCGTACGGCCTTTAAGGGAGAAGAGATCGAGGGAGGACATGGGGTTAGAGTATGGAGTTTGGAGTATCGAGTATAGGGACGGCGGCTTAGCGGACGACGCGGGCGCCGCCGCCGGCGAGCTGCTTCTCTACTTCCTTACGGGTGACCATCGACGTATCGCCGGGAGTCGTGGACGCCAGCGCGCCGTGGGCAGCGCCGTAGTTCACGGCCTTCTGGGCGTCGTTGTGCTCGAGGAAGCCGAAGACCAGGCCCGAGGCGAAGCTGTCGCCGCCGCCAACGCGGTCGAGGATCTCGAGTTCAGGGAACTGGATGCTGTCGTAGAACTTGCCGTCGTGCCAGCAGATGGCGCTCCAGTCGTTCTTCGTGGCGGTGATCACGCGGCGAAGCGTGGTCGCAGCGACCTTGAAGTTCGGAAACTGCTTCACGGCTTCGGCGATCATGTCCTTGAAGGCCTGGGTCTCGATATGGCTGAGGCTGTGGTCGGCGCCCTTGACCTCGAAGCCGAGTGAGGCGGTGAAGTCTTCTTCGTTGCCGATCATCACGTCGACATACTTGGCGATCTCGCGGTTCACTTCCTGGGCCTTCTTGAGGCCGCCGATGGTCTTCCAGAGGGAAGGGCGGTAGTTCAGGTCGTAGGAGACGATGGTGCCGTGCTTCTTGGCGATCTTGACCGCCTCGATGGTGGCCTGCGCGGTGGTCTCGGAGAGGGCCGCGAAGATGCCGCCCGTGTGGAGCCAGCGGACGCCGAGCGTACCAAAGAGGTATTCCCAGTCGAAATCGCCAGGCTTGATCTGCGAGGCGGCGGTGTTGCCACGATCAGGGACGCCGACGGCGCCACGGATGCCGAAGCCACGCTCGGTGAAGTTGAGGCCGTTGCGGACAGTACGGCCGATGCCGTCGTCCTCGCGCCACTTGATGAAGTCGGTGTTCACGCCGCCCTGCATCACGAAGTCCTCGAGCAGGCGGCCGACCTCGTTATCGACGAACGCCGTGCACACCGAGGTGCGGAGGTTGAAGCACTTGCGGAGGCCGCGAGCGACGTTGTATTCGCCGCCGCCTTCCCAGACCTGGAACTGGCGCGTGGTACGCACGCGGCCTTCGCCCGGGTCGAGGCGGAGCATGATTTCACCGAGGGAGACTTGGTCGAAGGCGCATTCCTTCGCCGACTTGATTTGCAGAGCCATGGTTGTGAGGAGGGGTGGGTTGTTTAAGGTGAGGACGCTTAGCCGGTGGGCAGCGAGGCGATGTCGAACGGCTGATGGCCGATGTGTTCGGCGACTTTATTGAACTCTTCGATTTCAGCCTTGGAGAACAGGAGGCCGCCGGCCTTTTCGCTGCGCGTGGCAAAGGTCGCCTCGAGCTGGCCGGGGAGCATGCACTTCTCGTTGCCGTGGCCGAGGACGTCGGCGAGGACCGCCTTGACGTTCTCGGATTGGCTGCGGCCCTTGGCGAAGACGCCAGAGCTGATGGCCTCAGGATGGATAACCTGGAAGAAGAAGGCGCAGGCCTGCTTCTCGCCAGGAACGTGCTTGCGGCTGCGGATGGTCGGCAGGGACCCGCCGATGAAGCCGGCGACAATCTCGTTGATGAGCGAAAGTCCGTAGCCCTTGTGGGCGCCGAAGGGGATGAGCGAGACAGCTTCGTTCGGATCGAGGGTGATCTTGCCGTCCTTGTCTACCGCGGCGTCAGGCGGAAGCATCTTGCCTTCGCGCTTGAGAACTTGGACGCGGCCCATGGCGATGACGGAGGTGGCCCAGTCGATCACGATGGGGAAGCCGACGGCGTCGGTGGTGGGGAAGCCCCACGAGTGCGGGTTGGTACCGAGGGTCGGGTGCTTGCCCTGGAAGGGGACGACTTCGGAGAGCGTCGCGGTGCAATTCGTATAAGCGATATAACCGCGCTTGGCGGCTTCCATCACATAGCCACCGCCCCAGAGGTAGTGGAAAGCGTTGTCGACCGAGACCGTGCCCACGCCGTACTTGTCGGCGAGCTCGATGCAGCGGTTGATGGCGTCAACGGCGACGGCCTGGCCAAGCTTCTGGTGGGCGTCCCAGACTTCGGCGGCTTCGAAGCGCGTGGCCTTCTTCGTGACGCTGGCGTTGGGCGTGCAGCCCGGGACCTTGGCGCCGGAGCCGAAGAGTTCGTCGAGGTGCAGCGCTTTGAGGGCGTTGTGCGTGCGGATGCCGTGGTGCGTGGCCATGCTGGCCATCTGGGCGGCCTGGGCCGACTCCTTGGCGCCGAAGCCGCGCTTGACGTAGGCGGCGGTGACAAGCGCCTCGTGGGCAGCGCGGGGGACGACGTAAAAGACTTCGCTCATGGGTAAGGTTTTAGGTGGGGAGATTAGACGACCTTCTTCACTGGCACTTCCGGGTTGATCTGGGCGAGGGGCTTCTCGCCGTGCATCGCACGGATGAGGTTCGTGACGGCGGCGACCGCCTGGCGCTGGACGCTCTCGGCGGTGCGGGAACCGATGTGCGGCGTGACGACGCAGTTCGGAAGTTTCGTGAGCGGGTGATCAGCGCGCGGCGGCTCTTCATCGAGCACGTCCGTGCCGTAACCGCCGACCTGACCGGACTTGAGCGCGGCCGCGATGTCGTCGGTGTGGACGATCTCGCCGCGGGCGCAGTTGAGGATGAGCACGCCCTTCTTCATCTTGGCGATGTTCTCGGCGCGGATCAGGTCGCGGGTCTCGGGGGTCAGGTTCGTGTGCAGGGAGAGGTAGTCGGCGGCGGCGAAGACTTCGTCCATCGTGGCGGCGCGCTGCACGTCGTACTGGGCGGAGAACTTATCATCCCAATAGAGATCGAAGCCGATCACCTTCATGCCGAAGGCGCGGGCGCGGATGGCGACTTCCTTGCCGATGCGGCCCATGCCGATGATGCCGATCGTTTTATCAAGCAGCTCGCGGCCCGTCTTGCGTTTCCAGCCGCCGGAGCGCGTGGAGTCGGTGTGGAAATAGAAGTTCTTCTCCATGGCGAGCAGGAGGAGGAAGGTGTGCTCGGCGACCGTGGTGTGGTTGACGCCAGGGGTGAAGAGCAGGGGGATGCCCTTGGCCGTGAGGGTCTTCACGTCGATCTTGTCGACGCCGATGCCGTACTTCGAAACGACCTTCAGGCGGGGGAGGGCCTTCTCGATGACCGCGGCGGTGATCAGGTCGTCGCCGCAGATGTAGCCGTCGAACTCACCCATGAGCGCGAGCGTGTCCGCTTCGTTGAGCGGGCCGCGGGCGGTGACAACTTCCCAGCCCGTTTCAGCGAGCAACTTATGGTGCTCGCCAGGGGTGTCTTGGAAGGAGGTCGTCGTGAGGAGGATGCGAGGCTTCGTCATGGGAATATTCTCGTTAATTAGTGGCTTTACGGCGGGGTTCCGTCAACAGGACTTCTGGGGTGGACTTACCCGAAAATCGGCGTTTGTGTTGGCCGATACCCACTTATGACCGAAGCCCTAGGAAAAATCGGTAACAAGCGCTGGATTATCTGCGCGCTGCTGTTCTTCGCCGCCACGATCAATTACATCGACCGTCAGGTCATTGGCTTGCTTAAGCCAGCTTTGGAAAAGGAATTCGGCTGGGATGAGCGGACCTACGCGGCCATCGTCTTCAGCTTCCAGCTCGCCTACGCCATCGGTATGGTGCTCTCGGGTCGTATCATCGATCGCATTGGCATCAAGAAGGGCTTCATGATCTTCGTCGGCCTCTGGAGTCTGGCGGCGATGGGCCATGGTTTCGCCCACCTTCTCCCGTCCTTTAGTCTCCCTTGGATGCAGATCGATGCCAAGACGGGCTTCGCCTTCGTGACGCTGACCGGAGCTGCCGCTGGCTTCGCCTTGATGCGGTTCCTGCTCGGCCTCGGTGAGGCGGGTAATTTCCCGGCCTCGATCAAGGCCGCCGCCGAATGGTTCCCTAAGAAAGAACGCGCCTTAGCGACCGGCATCTTCAACTCCGGCACCAACATCGGTGCACTGGGTGCCCCGCTCATCGTGCCTTGGATTGCAGTTACCTGGGGCTGGGAATGGGCTTTCATCGTCACGGGTGCTATCGGCTTTGTCTGGGTCATCTGGTGGGCGCTTGCCTATCACTCGCCGCGTGAACACCCCACCATCACCCAGGCCGAGCTCGCCCACATCGAATCTGATCCGCCCGATGAGCAGGGTAAGGTCAGCTGGCTCAGCCTCTTAAAGTTCCGACAGACCTGGGCCTTCGCCATCGGTAAGTTTATGACCGATCCGGTCTGGTGGCTCTATCTCTTCTGGATTCCCGGCTTCCTAAACAAGCAGCACGGCGTGGACCTGAAGAACATCGGTCTCCCGCTGGTCACAATCTACCTGATTGCAGATGTAGGTAGTATTGGTGGCGGCTGGCTCTCTGGTCGTTTTATCAAGGCCGGCTGGTCCGTTAACGCCGCCCGCAAGACCGCGATGGGTATCTGCGCCGTCAGCGTGATCCCTATCGTCTTCGTCAACGACGTCGGCATGTGGCCAGCGGTCTTGCTCGTCTCCCTCGCCGCCGCCGCTCACCAGGGCTGGTCGGCCAACATCTTCACCCTCGCTTCCGACATGTTCCCTCGCAAGGCCGTGGGCTCGGTCGTCGGTATCGGCGGCATGGCCGGCGCGGTGGGCGGCATGCTGCTCGCCCTTGTGGTCGGCGAAGTGCTCCATCGTACGGGCTCCTATGCGATTCTTTGGTTCATCGCGGGTTCAGCCTACCTCATCGGTCTTCTGATCATTCACGTGCTCGTCCCACGCCTCGAGCCAGTGAAGATGGAAGACATCGCCGAAGCCGAGGCCAAGTAAGCCTCGGTAAGGTGGTAAAAGAAAAGGGCCCCGTGACGGGGCCCTTTTTATTGGCGTGGGGCGCGGCGCTCAGCCGGCGACGACGATATTCACTAGCTTGCCTGGGACGATGATCTCCTTCACGACGGGCTTACCCTCGGTGAACTTGATCACGTCGGCGTGTGCCTTGGCCAGCGCGAGCAGGGCGTCCTTGGAGATATCCTTGGCGACCTTAGCGGTGGCACGGACCTTGCCGTTCACCTGGAAGATGACTTCGACGGTCGTCTCGATGAGCTTGGAGGCGTCGAGCTTAGGCCAACCGCCTGCGGTGACGCCTTCTTTGTGACCAAGGCGCGCCCAGATCTCTTCGCACACGTGCGGGGCGAACGGTGCGGTGAGACGCACGAAGTCCTCGACGGTCGAGCGGCGTAACGCCGGAGATTTCTCGGCGACGTTCATGAGAATCATCATCTGCGAGATGGCCGTGTTGAACTGCAGGGTCTCGATATCCTTCTCGACCTTCTGGATGGTGCGGTGGAGTTCGCGGACGAGCTCTTCGGATTCCGCGCCGTCGGCGCTAATCTTCAGCGAGACCTTACCGGTGTTCTCGTCGACCGCCAGGCGCCAAAGGCGTCGGAGGAAACGGGTGATGCCGATGATGCCGTCGGAATTCCAAGGCTTGGAGGCCTCGAGCGGTCCGAGGAACATGAGATACATGCGCAGTGCGTCCGCACCGTGGTCCTTGACGATGGAGTCCGGGTTTACGACGTTGCCGCGGCTCTTGGACATCTTCTCGCCGTCTTCGCCCATGATGAGGCCTTGGTGGAAGAGCTTCTTGAACGGCTCAGCGGTCGGCAGGACGCCGATTTCGTAGAGGAAGCGGTGCCAGAAGCGCGCGTAGAGGAGGTGGAGCACGGCGTGCTCAGCGCCGCCGATATAGAAGTCAGGGCAGCCCCAGTATTCTAGGTCGGCCTTAGAGGCGAGGGCCTCGGCGTTCTTGGGGTCGATGTAGCGAAGGTAGTACCAGCAAGAGCCAGCCCACTGGGGCATGGTGTTGGTTTCGCGCGAGGCCTTGATCCAAAGCGGCCCAGGCTGCGGCTTCGACTGGGAGACGGTGGTGCCGGAGGCGACGTCGTACCAGACTTCCGTCCACTCGGGTTCCTTGGATAACGGCGAGTCGCCGGTCGGGGAGGGTAGGTAGGATTTGACCTGCGGCAGGGTGAGGGGGAGTTGCTTGGAAGTCAGCGGTACGGCGCAGACTTCGACGCCGTTAAGCTGGCAGGTGACGGGCTCCTTCGGCAGGAATTCGCGCACTTCGGAGTCGGCCGGGATTTTGGCGTAGTCCTCGCGGGAAACCCAGAGGAGCGGGAAGGGTTCGCCCCAGTAGCGCTGACGCGAGAAGAGCCAGTCGCGCAGCTTGAAGTTCACCGCGAGCTTGCCCTGGCCCTTGGACTCGAGTTCAGCGGTAATCTTCTTCTTGGTCTCAGTGGCGGAGAGGCCGTCGAACGGACCGGAGTTCACCATCGGGCCATCTTCGGTCCAAGGCTTCTCATTAACGTCCACTGCTTCCTTGGAGCCGACGACCTGGATGATCGGGAGCATGAATTCCTTGGCGAATTCCCAGTCGCGTTCGTCGTGTGCCGGTACAGCCATGATCGCGCCGGTTCCGTAGGTAATGAGGACGTAGTCGGCGGTCCACACGGGGATCTTCGCGCCGTTGACGGGGTTGATTGCGTAGGCGCCGGTGAACACGCCGGTCTTCTTCTTCGCTGCGAGGTCAGTACGTTCGAGGTCAGTCTTATTGCGGACTGCGGCGACGTAGCTTTCGACCGCGTTCTTCTGGGCGGCGGTGGTGAGCTTGCTGATGAGCGGGTGCTCAGGCGCGATGACCATGTAGGTCGCGCCGTAAAGGGTGTCCGGACGCGTCGTGAAGACGGTCAGCGTGTCCGTATGGCCATCCAGCTTGAAGGTGACTTCGGCGCCTTCGGACTTGCCGATCCAATTCTTCTGGAGGCGCTTGGTGGAATCGGGCCAATCGACGTGGTCGAGGCCTTCGATGAGCTTGTCCGCGTAGGCGGTGATGCGCAGGACCCACTGGCGGATAGGGCGACGTTCGACCGGGTGGTTGCCGCGATCAGAGCGCGGGCCTTCAGGCGTATTGAGGACTTCCTCGTTGGCGAGCACGGTGCCGAGGGCAGGGCAGAACCAGACCGGTTTCTCGGAGACGTACGCCAGACCGTGGCGGAAGAGCTTGAGGAATATCCACTGCGTCCAGCGGAAGTAATTCTCGTCGGTGGTCGAAAGCTCACGATCCCAGTCGATGGCAAAGCCGAGCATCTGCAGCTGACGGCGGAAGTTATCGATGTTGCGCTTGGTCTGGACGGCGGGGTGCTCGCCAGTGGCGATCGCATGCTGCTCGGCGGGGAGGCCGAAAGCGTCCCAACCCATCGGGTGGAGGACGTTGAAGCCGTTGGCCTTCTTATAGCGGGCAAGGATGTCTGAAGCGGTGTAGCCCTCGGGGTGGCCGATGTGGAGGCCGGCGCCAGAGGGGTAGGGGAACATGTCCAGGACGTAGTACTTCGGCTTACCGCAGGAGATCGGCTCGGCGCGGAACGTGGCGCCGGCTTTCCAAGCGGCCTGCCACTTCTGTTCGAAGGCGGGGAAATCGTAGCTGCCGGGTTTTGTTTCCGAAGTGTCCATGAATGCGTGCAGATAGGAGGTTCGGGACGGCGCTGGCAAGGTTTTGGAGTGTCTGGCGACCCTATCCCGCTTGCCTAGGCCCTCTGGCGGGGGTTATCTGCCAGTCATGAACGTGCTCGTGGTGGGCGGTGCCGGCTACATCGGCAGCCATTGCGTCCGGCAGGCGTTGGCCGCCGGGCACAAGGTGGCCGTGCTCGACGACCTGTCCTACGGCCATGCGGAGTCCGTGCCGGCGGGGTTGAAGTTCTTCCGTACGGACATGGGTGACCAGGCCGCGGTCCGCGCCGCCCTGCGCGAGTCCGACGCCGAAGTGGTCATCGATTTCGCCGCCTTCACGAATGTCGGCGAATCCGTCCAGCAGCCCGCCCGCTATCACGAGAACAACGTCGTGCGCACCGAAGGCCTGCTCCAGGCGATGCTCGCCGAGGGAGTGACGAAACTGGTCTTCTCAAGTACCTGCGCGACCTACGGCATCCCAGAGAAGATACCGATGACGGAGGATCTGCCGCAGCAACCAATCAATCCATACGGCGCCACTAAACTCGCGGTCGAAAAGCGCCTGCGCGAACTTGCCGCCTCGCACGGCCTAAGCTTCGCCGCCTTCCGTTATTTCAACGCCGCCGGGGCTTCGGCAGGTGCCGCCATCGGTGAAGACCATTCGCCGGAGACACATTTAATCCCGCTGGCGATTGCCGCCGCGCTGGGTCGTCGTCCGCCACTCCAGGTCTTCGGTACAGATTACCCGACCCCGGATGGCACCTGCCTGCGCGACTACGTGCACGTTGACGACCTTTCCCGCGCCCACCTCGACGTGCTCCCGAAGCTAAACCAGCCCGGGCAGGCCCACTTTTATAATCTCGGCACGGGCACGCCGTATTCGGTTAAGGACGTCATCGCCAGCGTTGGCCGCATCCTCGGCCGGCCTGTCCCGCATGCGTTCGCCCCGCGCCGCGAAGGCGATCCCCCCGCACTTTACGCCGATGCTTCCAAGGTCCGTCGTGAACTCGGCTGGGTGCCGCGCTACGACACGCTCGACAGCATCGTCCTGACGGCATGCAATTGGCACCTCGCCCGGCCCAAGGGCTACGCCTCCTGATCCGATGTCCGAACAGCTTCACCCTCACTGGCGCATCCAGTATATCCGCTCCCGCAAGGAGCCCGGCGCTGGCAGTCCGTTCGCGGCGTTGCTCGCGGCGAACGACGACGAAGCGAATCTCATTCTGCACCGCGGCACGCACTGCTTCGTCATCCTCAACAACTCGCCATACAATCCAGGCCACTTGATGGTGCTGCCCAATCGCGAGGTCGGGGAACTGGCCGACCTCACTCCGTCCGAACGCATCGAGATGATGGACCTGCTGGTGCGATGTCAGGCGGTACTACAGAAGGTAATGAGTCCGGCTGGTTTCAATATGGGGCTCAATCTCGGCAAGGCCGCGGGCGCAGGCATCCCGACGCACCTCCACTTTCACATCGTGCCGCGCTGGGACGGCGACCACAACTTCATGCCGGTCATCGGTGATACGCGCGTCCTCCCGCAGGCACTGTCCGAGCTCTGGACGCGCCTTAAGCCCGTCTTCGCCGCCGCATGAGCCGCGTTGTCGACATCTCTGTTCGCCACGCGAAGACCAAGGTCTCCGCGGTTTCCGTTCAGCGCGTGGTCCATGCGCTCGACAAACTGAAAGGCTACCGCTGTCCCGAAGGTTCGCTGTCCATCGCCTTCCTGGGCGACAAGGAGACGGCCAAGCTGCACGACGAATTTATGGGCGATCCGACCGTGACGGATGTGATCACGTTCGTCGGCGAAGAGCATCCCGGAGAACCGTTTGCGGGCGAGATTTGCGTGAACATCGACCAAGCCCGCCGGGCCGCCAAGGAGCACGGCGTGACGCTGGCTACGGAGTTGCGTCTTTATGTGGCCCACGGCTGGCTACATCTTTCTGGTCTGCGTGACGGTAATCGTAAGGAGTCTGCGGCCATGCGCGTCGGCGAGGCCGTGGCGGTCTCGCATCTCGACAAGCTGGGAGCCAAGCTGCGGGTCCGCGATTAACGGACTCGCCCTCGGGGCCGTCCACGTCCAACTTCCCCGCTGATGCAGCGCACCGTCATCATTCACTCCGGTGGAATGGATTCTACCGTTCTCCTGGCTCATCTGTTGGCCGAGGGCAGGGAAGTGCATGCGCTATCGGTCGACTACGGTCAGCGCCACCGCCGCGAACTCGTCGCTGCCGCGGAGATCTGCGCCCATTACAAGGTCCCCCATCGCATCGCCGACCTCCGCGGGCTGACGCCGCTCTTTGGCGCCAACGCCCTGACGGATTCCCATATCGACGTCCCCGAAGGTCACTACGAAGAGGCCAGCATGAAGGCCACCGTCGTGCCGAACCGGAACATGCTGCTCATCGCAACTGCCGCGGCCTGGGCGATGTCGCTCAAGGCCACCTCGGTCGCCTACGGCGCCCATGGCGGTGACCATGCTATCTATCCTGATTGCCGCCCGGCCTTCGCCGATGCCTTGGATAAAGCCATCCGCCTCGCCGACTGGCATGAGGTTTCGCTCGAGCGCCCGTTCGTGGGCATGGACAAGACTGCAATCGTGCAGCGAGGCGTCGAACTCGGCGTCCCCTTTGCTTTAACCTGGTCCTGTTACGTCGGCGGCGACAAGCATTGCGGCAAGTGCGGTACCTGCGTGGAGCGTAAGGAAGCCTTTCTGCGCGCCGGCGTGCAGGATCCGACTCCTTACGTCGGGTAGTCTTATTCTAAACATAAGAAGAGGTAAGACTCTCTGCCCGGTCAGTTATTGGGATTGTGCCGACCCGCTGCGGTGACAACTTGACCTCGTGTTCCGCCGTTTTCGCCAGCCCCTCTTTTTGCTACTAGCACTCGGCGCTTATACTGAGGCCCAGGCCTGTCCTTGCGGCTGCGTGAAGGTCTGCATCGACAACTTTGCCGACCGTTCGGTCGCCAGGGCTGGCGCTTACACGGTAGATTTCCGTTACGACACGATTGATCAGGACGAACGTAACAGCGGTGCCCACGCGCACTTCCTCGCTTACCATCGTATTCTTACGGGGACGATTGAGAGTCAGCTCGCCGGCCAGACCTGGACGATCGCCGTGCCGCGCATCAGTCGTATCGTACGTTCGAACATCGCGCCGACTGTGCCCATTCCCAATCCGGTCAACACCCGCATGGAGGTCGTCGGCTTGGGTGATGTCTCGGTGACGACCCGCTTCGCCTGGTCCGACTATACCCTCATCGCGGGCGTCAAGCTACCGACGGGTACGGACGACCTGACGTTGAACGTCTCGCGCCGCTACCTGCAGCCCGGGACCGGATCGACGGACTTGTTCCTCGGCCTGCGCCGTGACTATGTGGCGGATGGCGACCGCCCGCAGTGCTTCTGGCAGCTAGGCGCCCAGGGTGCCGTCGCCTACGACGCGAACTTCCGGCCGGGTACGACGCTGACCGGCACCGTCGGCGTCCGCTATCAGCTGGCTTCGCCTCTGGCGTTCTCCCTCCAAGCGACGGCGCTCCGTCAGTTCCGCGATAAGAACACCATGGCTGCGGCCGGCAATGTGGCCTACGCCGAGGACCTGGAGACCGCCGCGTTTTCGACGCATCTCGCGGCGGGTCTGACTTACAAGCTGGCGGCAAACACCAGCGCCTACCTGTACTACAGCAGTTCGCTCAACACCGTGAACCTGGCGGACAAGCCTAACGGCGCGGAGGTGAACGTCGTGCACTCGACCGATGTCTGGTCCTTCGGCCTGACGCACTCGTTCTAAGCACGTCCGCTTCATCGCTTTTCGAGGTCTGCCGTATGAGAATGCGGCAGGCCTCTTTTTTGGCCGTTTGGCTCAGGGTAGGGGCCTCATCTTACTTGCGACCGGGCCGTCCGCCCCTCTATGTGCTGGTTGTCCCATGTTTACTTGCAGCAAGACCTACCGCGACATCCCGTTCGCCCACCGGCAGCACCGGCACGATGGGCATTGCTCGTTCCTGCACGGCCATAATTGGGGCATCGAGATTGAATTCGGCTGCGAGAAGCTCGACGAACGCGGATTCGTCGTGGATTTCGGCGGCCTTGGTTTCCTGAAGACCTGGATCGCCGACCACCTCGACCACGCCTGCCTCTTCGCCAAGGAAGATCCGATTCGCGAGCAGCTGCTCAAAGATTATCCGAAGCTTTTCCGTCCGCTCGTGATTGATTCCGTCTCCACCGAAGGCATCGCCCAGTTCCTCTTCGAGACTTTTGATCCGATGGTTCGCAAGGAAACTGGCGGCCGCGCTTGGGTTCGACAGATCATCTTGCACGAAGACACCAAGAACAAGGCGAGCTATCAGCCGAAGGCCTGACCATGGCTGAGCTCTACCCCGTCAATGAGACGTTCCTCAGTTGGCAAGGGGAAGGCGTCCATCTCGGTCGCAAGGCCTTCTTCATCCGACTCCAAGGTTGCCCGGTGAAGTGCGCCTGGTGTGACTCCGCGTCCACCTGGCACCCGCAGTTCGTTCCCAAACAGGTCCGCAAGGCTTCGGCCGGCGAGTTGGCCGACGAGGCTGCCGCTGCCCGACCAGAATTCGTCGTCCTCACTGGGGGCGAGCCCTGCATCCACGATTTGACCGCTCTACTGGCCGCCATGGCCTCGGTCGGACTTAAGGTCCACCTCGAGACCTGCGGGGCCTACCCGATCGCCCCTGGCTTCTCCTGGGTGACCGTCAGCCCCAAGTGGGCCAAGCTCCCTCTGGCCGAAGCCTTGGCCCAGGCGGACGAGATCAAGCTCATCGTCGAGGCTCCCGATAGCATCACGCGCTGGACCGAGGCCGTGGGCGGCAAGTGGCTTAGCCCCAATGTCTGGTTGCACCCCGAATGGTCTCGTCGGGCCGATCCGGCCGTCTTGCGGACGATTACGGAGCAGGTGAAGCAGGGCGGTGCCCCCTATCGGGCAGGTTGGCAGGTCCATAAGCCCTATTCGGCCGACAGTTTGGACGCTCGGGCCCGCCCGCCGGCGCCTCTGGGCGGCGATGTCTCCAAGGGTTTCTGAGCAGGTCAGCGATGCTGGTTGGTCTCAGGTCCGACCTCGGGTTTGAGACTATCTTCGAATGGGAACTTTTTTTGCTTCACTCGGGGGCTGAACCCTCATTCAAAACGACCTCATGAACCGACCTGCCGTGCTCGCTCTTGAAGATGGAACCATTCTTCGGGGCAGGGCGTTCGGAGCTTCGGCCACCCTTTGCGGCGAAGTCGTGTTCAACACGAGCATGACCGGTTACCAGGAAATCCTCACCGACCCTTCCTACTTCGGCCAGATCGTCACCATGACGACCCCGCAGATTGGCAACTACGGCGTTAACGAAGATGACCTCGAATCCGCCCGCCCACATGTCGCCGGTTTCGTCGTGCGCGACCTTTCGCCCATCGTCTCCAACTGGCGCGCCACCAATGACCTGAGTACCTGGCTCGCGAAGTACGGCATCCCTGGCATCGACGGCGTCGACACCCGTTCGCTCACGAAGAAGCTGCGCTCCGCTGGCGTCATGAAGGCCTGCCTCTCCACTGAAGGCATCACCGATGAAGAAGCCCTCAAGCGCGCCCGCGCCTGGACCGGCACCGTCGGCGCTGACTTCGTCAAGGACGTCACCTGCAAGGCGCCTTACCACTACAACGCCACCGCCGGTGATTGCGAGGCCTTCACCGTCCCGGGTACGCACCTCAATAAGCCCAAGGCCCGCGCCAAGAAGTACCGCATCGCCGCCTACGACTTTGGCGCCAAGACCTCGATCTTCCGCCGCCTCGTTGCCTCTGGCTTCGACGTTCATGTCTTCCCGGCCCGCACGCCCGCCGCCGAGATCCGCGCCTTCAATCCCGATGGCGTGTTCCTTTCCAACGGCCCGGGCGATCCCGCCGCCCTGAAGTACGCCCACGAAGCCGTGGCCGACCTCATCAAGACCTACCCGGTCTTCGGCATCTGCCTCGGTCACCAGATCATCACGCACGCCATCGGCGCTTCGACCTACAAGCTGAAGTTCGGCCACCGCGGCGGTAACCAGCCCGTCAAGAACACCGAAGAGGACCGCGTGGCCATCACCGCCCAGAACCACGGCTTCGCCTCGAAGCGCGAGGACCTAGAGCGCTGCGGCGCCATCGTCACTGAGGTGAACATGAACGACGACACTGTCTCCGGCCTGCGTCTCAAGGATAAGCCGGTCTTCTCCGTCCAGTATCACCCGGAAGCCGGCCCTGGCCCGAACGATGCGGATGTGCTCTTCGATCGGTTCTACGACCTGATCGCCAAGAGCAAGGCTGCTAAGTAAGCCCGACGTTATGGCTGCCCGACTCCTCGCAGCCCTTTGCCTCGCCCTCGCCCTCGCTGGTTGCGCCTCGTCGTCCCCGCGTTCCCCGGAGGAGGCCTTAACGCACCTTATCGAAGACGCCGTCGCCGGCCATGCGAGCTCGGATCAGTATCAGAACGTCAACCCCGTCGACGAGGAAACCATCAAGCAGTTTGTCTATGTCGAGGAGTGGCTCGATGTGAACGGCGAGTCCGTCGTGGGGGTTCGTCCCGGCGCGACGCCTGTCGAAGGCTCCTTTCGCTTCACTCGTTCCGCCGACGGCCGCTCAACTTATCTCATTTCTTACGGCTGGCCCGGTCCACAGGTACGTTCACGCGTGCTCCGTCCGGCGCCCGGATCGAAGATCATGCTGCTCGGTTGGTCTGATCTTCTGCCTTGGGAACAGCTCGGCGCCGTGTGCGTCATCACGACGCCGCGCGAGATGGTCGACGAAGAGAACCACCCGTGTAAGCAGGCGTTCGTCTTCAAGGTCGAGTCGCCTCGTTGAGCGCGGGCCTCAGAGCTCGACCTGCATGCCCAACTCGACCACGCGGCCGGGCGGCAGGTTGAAGTAGGCCGTCGCCGAAAGGGAATTACGGTTGAGTACTTCGAAGAGCTTTTCTTGGACGGCGTTGAGCGAGAAGCCCGTCGTCGCGCGGACAATCGTCTCGCGGCTGAGGAAGTAGGTCACCTCGAGCGGATTAGGCGTGATGCCCATTTCCTGGTAAGCTGCATCCAGCACGGGGAAGACGTCCTGCTTCTCGCGGAAGCCGAACGTACCCGTGACGCTGAGGACGGAGGGGAACTCCTCATGGCTATCGATTTTACAGAACTTTGGTCCGCGGGTGTTGAAACTCACGCGGTCCGACATCGGCACGATGGCGCGGTCCTCGTCGACCTTTAGCGTGATGACGATGATATGGTCGTGGAGTGCACGGTTATGCTTAAGGTTGTGGGCTAAGGCCATCGGTACGGCCTTGGTTGAGCCAGCGAGATAGATCGCCGTGCCCTTCACGCGCGCGAACTTGCCCGCGACGAATCGGTCTTCGACGCTATCGAGGAAGTTCTCGAAGTCGCCGGTCGCCTCGCCTTCGCTCAGTTTCTGCTTCATCGCGATGCGCCCCTTATTCCATACGGCCATCAGGTAATAGACGATGATACCGATGAGTAGCGGCATCCAGCCGTTGGGCAGAATCTTATGGGAATTACCTAGGACGAAGAGCACCTCCAAGAGAATGAAGGGGGTGAGCAGAGCGTAGGCGCCGGCCGAACGGATGTTCAGCTTATGGCGGAGATACTGTCCAAACAGGATCGTGGTCACCAGCATCGTGAGGCTCACCGCGATACCGTAAGCACTCGCGAGGTTCTCGGAGGTCTCGTAATGAAGGACCAAGTAAATCGAGCCGGTCATGAGTAGCCAGTTGATGATCGGAACGTAGACCTGGCCTGATTCTTGGTCGGACGTGCGCTCGATGCGCATGCGGGGCAAGTAGTTCAGCTGAATCGCCTGCATGGTGATCGAGAACGCGCCGGCGATGAGGGCCTGTGAGGCGATGATCGCGGCGAGGGTCGCAATGACGACCAGCGGAATCTGGGCCCAGTTCGGCGCCATATTGAAGAAAGGGTTGAAGCCGGGCACCAAGAGTTCGGCAGGGTGGGCGAGAGCCCAAGCGCCCTGACCGAGGTAGTTCAGGATGAGGGCGGGGAAGACGATGAAGCACCAGGCCGCGCGGATAGGCTTCTGGCCGAAGTGGCCCATATCTGCGTACAGCGCTTCGGCCCCCGTCACGGAGAGGAAGACCGCACCGAGGATTAAAATACCTAGGCCGGGGTGGGTAATAAGTAGGCCCAGCCCTTCGAGTGGGTTGAAGGCCCACATGATTTGCCCCAGAACCTCATGGTTGAGCACCAGCGAGAGGATACCGAGCCCACCGATCACGGCGAACCACACCATGGTGATCGGGCCGAAATACATGCCGACGCGCCCGGTACCGATTTTCTGGAGCCAGAAGATGCCGACGAGAATCAGGACCGCGGCGGTCGGGATGAAGTATTTTAGGAAGCCGGCGGAGAGAGGGCCGTGCAGGCGTTCATTGGCTTCCTTGACGCCTTCTAGCGCGGATACGACCGAGATGGCCGGGGTGATGACACCATCCCCATAGAGCAGGGCGGCGCCGAAGACGCCGAGGAGGACGAGGAAGCTCCGGTGCTTCCGCTTGGTCTTCTCCTTATCCTTGGCGGAGGCGAGGGAGACGAGGGTCATGATGCCCCCTTCGCCGTCCTCATTGGCTTCCATGACCAAGAGCACATATTTCACCATCACCACGAAGATCAGCGACCAGATGATCAGGGACAGAATCGGGACAACTTGGGAAGTGCCCAAGATGTTAGAATCGGCGTCCTTGACCCGCAGGCATTCTTTGAAGGCGTAGAGCGGGCTGGTCCCGATGTCTCCGAAGACCACTCCCAGCGCGGCGATGGTGGCCGCCATGGTGAGGGGTTTGACGGGGGCGGAGCCTTCGATAGGCTCCTGGGCGGGCTGGCTCATGGAGAGTTATTCACACTGTCAGGTCCTAGGGGGTAATCAAAGCCAATCGGGACGCGCCGGGGCTTGCTTTTTTGCCCTTAAATCACATCTCCAGACGTTCCCTTTCCCCGCTTTCCAAACAATAAGAACAATGAATATCATCCAAACTGTTATCAATCAAGGTCTTGCACAGGCCGCCGAACAGCAAAGCGGTGGCTGGACCATCCTGGCTATGTACGCCCTGCTTTTCGTGGGCATGTACTTCCTGCTCTTCGCTCCCCAGCGCAAGCGCCAGAAGGAGCTCGAAAAGCTCCAGTCCGATCTCGCCGTGGGCGATAAGGTCCTAGCTGCCGGTGGCATTTACGGCCGCGTGGTCTCCATCAAGGATGACCGTATCACTCTCGAGCTCGATTCCGGCCGTCTGGTCGTCCACAAGTCCGCCATCATGGGCAAGGACGCCGACGCCATCGTCCAGGCCTGAGGTCGTTCACCCCTAATCCGACCCTGACACAATGACATCCAGGACCTGGTTCTGGAAGATCGCGGTTTCGCTCGTCGCCCTGGCTGTCGCCTGGTTCGAGTTCCACCCGATTACTCCAATCCCTCTCGATCAGTTCGTGCCCGCGCAGGTCATCGCGCAGAAGCCCGAATTTGAAAAGCTGCACACGGAAGCCCTCGAGCGCGTTAAGCATTACAAGGACGCTGCCGTCGCCGCCGACAAGAAGTCAGTCTCCTACTTCCAAGCTCTCCGTGACATCGGCGAAGGCCGCGGCCGCGCCGCTCCAGTCGACTTCCGTCCGTTCTTCTTCACTGAAGACCAGATTGTGCGCGAGCCCGATCAGACTAAGCGCAACGGCATTGTCCTCAAGCAGCTCCTGGTTTCCTCTCAGGGACGACTCAAGCTTGGCCTCGACCTGCAGGGTGGGGTGTCCTTCACGCTGAAGGTCGACCCGACTGGTGCCGAGTCTGGCGAGAAGGGTGCCGGCGATAAGTCCAACGTCTCCGCCGCTGACATGGTCAATCAGGCCATTCAGGTCATGGAACAGCGCGTCAATCAGTTCGGCGTCGCCGAGCCGGTAATCCGCCCCGTCGGCGACCTCTCGCTCGAGGTCCAGCTCCCCGGTGAAGACGCCGCCAATAACCCCGATGTCATCGACGCTTTGAAGAAGCCCGCGAAGCTCGAGTTTCGTCAGGTGCACCGCACCGAGCGCCCGTCCGAGACCGACCGCGAGCATTCGCTTCGTCCGATGCCTGTCGACCCGATGCTGGGAGCCGCTTCCGCGATTTCGACCTACGAGGTCCTCACGCTCCGCGATGTCGATAGCCGCTCCGGCGAGATCACCATCAACCGTTACTACGTCCGCAAGGCTGCCGACGCCACCGGTAAGATCATCAAGACCGCCTCCGGTCGCTCCGACGACGGTATCTCCTTCTACGTGGACATGAAGTTCACCGATGAGGGCTCCAAGAAGTTCGGTGACCTCACCGCCAAGATTGCTGAAGGCAACTCACGTTCTATTGGCCAGCTCGCCATCGTCCTAGACGGCAAGCTCCAGTCTGCTCCGACCGTGCGCGAAGCCATCCGTAGCACCGGCGCGACCATCACCGGTTCGTTCTCCCGCGAAGAGGCCATTGAGCTCGCCAACGTGCTCAACAATCCGCTCGAGTTCCCGCTCATCACCCAGGACGTGACCTCCGTCGGCCCCTCGCTCGCGAAGGACGCCCAAGCCAAGTCCGTGGTGGCCTCCCTCGTCGCGGTCGGCCTCGTCATCTTCTTCATGGTCGGGTTCTACGTCTGGGGCGGCTTCATCGCCATCTTGGGCATGATTCTCAACTTGGTGATGATTCTCGGCGCCTTGGCCTACTTCGGCGCCACGATCACGTTGCCCGGTGTCGCCGCGCTCGTGCTCACGCTCGGTATGGCCGTCGATGCGAACATCCTTATCTTTGAGCGCGTCCGCGAAGAGGCCGCCTTAGGCAAGGACCGATCCGTCGCCCTGCGCGAGGGTTACGCCCGCGCCACCTGGACGATCATCGACGCCAATCTGACGACGTTGCTGACCGCCCTCATCCTCGTATTCATGGGCTCTGGTCCCATCCGAGGCTTTGGTATCACGCTGACCATCGGTATCTTCACCACGGTGTTCACGTCCCTCGTGACCTGCCGTGGTCTGCAGGAGCTGGCCATCTCCCGCGGCGTGATGACGCGCGTCTTTGGTCTGCCGGTCTTCAAACCGACCCTCGATATCCCGTTCCTCAACTTCGCCCGCTTGGCCTTCATCGCCTCTTGGGTCGTCATCGCCCTCGGTCTCGGCGAGCTCGCCTACAAGGGTAAGGAAGCCTTCGGTAAGGATTTCCGCGGTGGCGAATCCGCCCTCGTGGCCATCGCCCCCGGCGCCAAGGTTGACACCGGTAAGATTGCCGCACTGGCCACCTCTATCGGTCTGGCCGACACCACCGTCACCGTGCAGACCCCGGTGGGCGGCGGTGAACCGACCCTCCGTATCGAGACCGAGCTCACCAAGGACAAGTCCAAGGGCGAGTTTGCTAACGTCGCGGCCATTGTTGGTGCCATCCAGGCCAAGAACCCTGAGGTCCTCAAGGATCGGACTGCCTCCGTCGATAAGCTCATGCTCTCCAAGGAAGCCATCGGCGGTTCCGTCAGCAGCGAGCTACGTTCCCATGCCATCTGGTCCGTCGTCCTAGCCCTACTGGGTATCGGCATCTACGTCTCCCTTCGCTTCGAAGCCGGCTTCGGCGTGGCGGCGATGGTGGCCACCCTGCACGACGTGCTGATGACGATCGCGCTGTTCGTCTTCTTCGGGGGCCAGTTCAACGCGACCCTCATCGCGGCAATCCTGCTCATTATCGGCTACTCGATCAACGACACGATCGTCGTCTTCGACCGTATCCGCGAAGAACTGCAATCGAATCCGGGGCGTTCGCTCCGCGATATCATCCACTTCGCTATCAACCGCACGCTTTCCCGTACGATCCTGACCTCCGCCACGGTCTTCCTCTGTGCCGTGGCCCTCTGGGCTTTCGGCGCTGGCGATGTCCGCCTGTACGGTGAGATCTTCATCTACGGCGTACTCACCGGAACCTTCTCCTCCATCTTCATCGCCAGCCCCGTGTTCTATTGGTGGCATAAGGGTGAACGTAAGGGCGTCGATGCTGCGGAACTTCCGCGCACCTACTCCTGGGAGGCTGGCTCCGAAAAGGACGCCTAAGGGTTACCCCGCACATGGCCGCCTGGTCTCACCGGGCCGCGGACGCCGGGCTTGCCCGACGAATCGCGGCTGCGCTGGGGGTTTCCGAACCCCTGGCCACTGTTCTCTCCCGTTCTTTTACGGACGAGGCCGAGGCGGAGCGTCATCTCCGCCCCCAGCTCGCCCATGTCTCCGATCCGTTCGCGGTCGGCGGCCTGCGCGAAGCTGCCGAACGTCTCGTCCTCGCCGCCGCCAAGGGTGAGCGTATCGCCATCCTGGGCGACTACGACGTCGATGGCGTCTCGAGTACGGCGATGCTCGTCCACTTCATGCGCCGTCTGGGCGCGCATCCGGAATACTTCGTCCCGCGCCGCCTGGAGGAGGGCTATGGCCTTTCGATGGCCGCCTTGGAGCGCGTGCTGGCCGAAGCTAAGCCGCAACTCTTCGTCGCCCTCGATTGTGGCACGAACTCTAAACCGGAAGTCGATCGACTGCGCGCCGAAGGGGTCGACGTCATCGTGGTCGACCACCACGTGGCCAAGGAATCCCGCGTGACCTGCACCTTGGTCAATCCGCGCGTCAATGACGCCGCGGACGCCCCCTGGCAGACGCTTTGTACCGCTGGACTGGTCTTCAAGCTCGTCCACGGTATTCTGAAGGTCCTCCGCCTGGCCGGCGACGAACGTGGCACGAGCATCGTCGTGAAGGACTACCTCGATCTCGCCGCCTTGGGTACGATCGCCGACCTAGTCCCACTCCGCAGCGAGAACCGCATTCTCGCTGCCCATGGCCTCAAGGCCCTCGGCGAAGCCCGTCGCCAAGGCGTACGCGCGCTCATCGCTGTCAGTGGTATGGAGCCGGGAGGGATGCTGACCTCGGTCGACGTCTCCTATCGCATTGGTCCGCGAATCAACGCCAGCGGACGTCTCGCCGATGCCTCGCTACCGCTCCGCCTGCTGCTTTCCGATGATCCGGATGACTGCCTGCGCGACGCCGCGGAGCTGGATTCGATCAATCGCGAACGCCAGGAGATTGATAAGAAGGTCACCGAAGAAGCCATGGCCCAGGCCAAGGCGATGGGCGACCTCGCCGGCTACGTCCTCCACGGCGACTGGCATCCTGGAGTCGTCGGCATCGCGGCCGGCAAAATCTGCCGCGCGCTCGATCGCCCGGTCATCGTCCTCGGCAAGGAAGGGGAGAGCGCCAAGGGCTCCGGCCGTAGCGTTCCCGGTACCAATCTCGTCGAAGCCCTCGGTGCCTGCGCCGATCTGCTTAAGACTTACGGTGGCCACCCGATGGCCGTGGGCGTTTCGCTTAATGTTAGCGACGTTGAAGCCTTCCGGGCGCGCTTCGCCGCGGCCGTCGAGGCCCAGCGCCTCGCCGGTGTCGTCCAGGCCGATGGCCGAGACATCGATATCGCCCATTGGATCAAGCCGTCCGAAGTCACCGACCAGTTGCTCGACGACCTCGATCTCCTGCAACCATTCGGCGAGGGGAATGGCGAGCCGGTCTTCGGTTTCAAGGGTTTCGTCTTCGACCGATCGCCTACACCGTTTGGCGATGGAAATTTCCGCCATCAGCTTCCGCTCAGCGGAGGGCGCCGCCTCAACTTCGTCGCCTGGCGTATGGCCGACCGCATGCCAGAACCCGGTAAGGCGATCGAGATGGCCGTCAAGCTGCAGTGGAACCGCTGGCAGGGGCGCCGTATCCCCCAGGCCGAGATCCTCGACTGGCGCTACACTTCCTGATTACTTCGTCGCCGCGGCTGCCGTCGGACGTCGGTCCTCGATAGTCTTGCTTCGAATCGCGTGCGGTTCATCAGGAATCGGCAGCAGGAAGACGAGCGAACGCACATTAGGTTGCTGTAGCGAACGATAGCCATGACCGAGCACGTAGCCGTCGTCGCCCTTCGTGTAGATTTCCGCCACGGTATATTGATGGTCTGCTACGGGATTCTTCACGACAGTACGCGCGTTCGCTCGTAGCGTGACCGTGCGTTCAGGGTAGCGTAGCTCGAGGTCCTTACCGGTGAGGTTGACGAATTGAAACGATCCGTACGGGAAGGTGCCCTCGGCGTCGTCCATGGCCAGAATCTGATGTCCGTTGCCGCCGGAAGAAAAGAGTAGCAGGTAGATTCCGTCCTTCGGGAAGGTGTGTTCAGCCGTGGGCGTGGAGGTTAGCTTGGGTGACTTGCCGACCTTTTTCGGGGCATCCTTGGGCGGCTCTTGGGGCGAGGACTCAAGCCTAAGAATCTGGAGATTGGCTTCTTCGGTCTCCTTGGATGCCGAGGCAAGGATACCTAAAAGACCTTTGAGTCTTTCGTTGAGGGCGTCGATTTGGGCCTCGTCCCCGGCGGACGGTTTCCGGCCGCTCTCGGTGGTCTGCAGGTTGAGTCTGTCCAGTAATTGGCTGATTTGGGCGAGTTCATGGGAGGCCTGTAAGGTCACTGCCTGGGCCCGCCTGAGCCGTTGGGTCGCCGCCGTCATCTCTGGCGAGAGGGGCTGTGGATTCAGGGTCTCTTCGTTGATTGTGATGAAGCGCAGGGTCTTGGCGCCTTTGTAGATGATCTCCGCGGTGAAGGCGTTGTTCGGTATATCGAGTCGTCGCAACGTGTCGCCCTCAAGGTAGCTGGCGCCCGGGATAGCGTCGTCGAAAGCGAGGGCCCGGAAGCGGATGCTGACCCCTGGTTTGTCGGTAGACTGGGCGAAAAGAGAGGCCGCGAGGAGCGGCAGCAGGAAGGCGGTGCGGGCGATCATAGGTCCTTCTGCGTGAGCGTGCGGGTGGAGAGAATCACGAAGCGCCGGCCCAGCGTGCGATTGATCTGATTGAGCAGGGGGTTATGTAACTGTCCGTCGGTGAGCTTCGCTACCTCGGTCTCGGGAGGCTGGCTGGGGTCGCAGAATTCCGGGATACGCTGCACGACGGCTTCGATCCAGCAACCGGCCAAGGTGCGGGACGGATCGAGCGGGTCCGTGGCGTCACCGTAGCAGCGGATGACGAAGGTATCGGACCGCGTACTCAGGGATGAGCCGACGGCTTCGAGGATATCGGATTGCATCAGCGAAGTTGGCGCTGCCCGGAGCGAGTGGCCCTTGCTACTGTTCGTCCGGGGGTCGGTCGCGACGACATTGGCTGGCTTAAAGGTATAAGGGATAAGGCCGGGGCCCGAATTTGCGGCGCTCACTGTGAGCTTCGACGCATCGTACGCGGGCGCCGCTGTCAGGGGCGAACTACGGTTGGAGAGATTAGCACCATCGACGTCGGCTCGCAGGATGGCGTTCTGGAGGCAGCCCTGCCAAGCGACCTGGTTGGGGTAGGCACCGCAGTTGAAGCGATTGACGAACTGGGCTAGGCTTACGTAAGGAAGGGGGACCTCGACGCCGCGGTTCTTGATGACGTAATGGACGTCAAGATAGGGTGAAGCGCGTAGGCCGTATTGGTAGCGATGGTTATAGCGAATACGCATGCGGGTCTCCTCGACGATGGATTTCGCCAGTAGCTTGATCTGCGCGTCATCCAGGGTTGCTAGTCCGGTCCAGGCCTTCTTGTCGTTGAAGGCGGTTTTATAGTTATAATCAGCGGCGTCAGCGCGGACGGCCCGGGGGAAGCGGGCGTTCTTATCGGTGCCAGGCAGCAGCTCGGTGGCCGCACCCATTACGTTACGCTTAGCAGTGGCCAGGAGTGCCGCCCAGGCGTCCACCGAAGTGCTGTTCACGTTGAAAGTGCCGTCAGTCAGGATCGTCCCGGCGATGCGACGATGGTCGCCGAGCATGGCCCGGACGGTGACCGGGTCGCGCGTCGGAAAGAGCCGGGTGCGTGGATTAGCGAGCCGACCGGTGCCGGCGGCGAATTCATCGAGCACGGTGCCCAGTGACTTTGCTTCCGTAACGACCATCGCTCGGCTGATGATCGGGGCGACCCCCGAGAGGAAGAAACGGTCGTAGAGGGCCGAATTGGCCATCCATGAGTGATCATGGCTGGCGGCCCCGCAAGCCCCGTCCATGGTGTAGGCGCTGGCGATATTGTTGCTCAGTGAGGCGAAACTGTTGCCGATCTGGAAAAGAGGCTCCTGGTCGCGCATTCCAAAATTCGCATGCGTGTACTGGGCGAGGGAGAGTGGTGCCGAGAGCGGCACGCTCGTATAAACCGCCGAGGTCACGCCGCCGAGCCCGGAGGTCGCGCTGAGGCCGCCGAAGGCGCGGGTGTCGCCGGCTGGCGTCTCGATGACGTCGTTCCAGTTGTTGGCCGGGCGGAGCAACATTTTGTAGCTCGGCGAGGTGAAGGCGTAGCCAGCCGGCGTCTTCGCGCTGGACATGCCGTTGGCGTCGCCGCGGGTGACGGCCGCCATCGGGTTTGAATGCGAGAATACCGGGAAGGGTAGCGTGTCCTTGGGCCAGCGGAGGCCGTAATCGTGGATACCGAGGATTTTGGGCTCGGAGGACGCGTCAGGCACGTAGAGTCCGGTGCCGCCTACGGTCAAGGATATCGCCGCACCGCTACGGCTGAGATCCGTGGCCATGAGGGTATTCAGTTCGCTACAGGTGTTGTAGGCTGAGCTGAGAGAGGTGTTGTTTTGGCTCGTGAGGCGGTCTCCCGGCCAGGAGGTCAGGAGCACGCGTGCCTCGAAGACGCCGCTGTTCTGGAGGCTCACGGTGATGGCCTCCCCGCCGATTCCATTCATCACGGTCAGTGGGCTGCCGGTCGCGTCGGTGCAGTTCATCCAGAAGCCGCCCCGCGTATCCAATCCCTTTTCGACAGTCAGGGGGACGGCTGGCACGCTCGCCGTGACCGGGTGACGCATGAAACGACGCGTGCTCGGGAATCCCGGCGGAGAGCCTTCAGCGGCGTAGGAAAAGACCCGTAGATCGCCGGGTTGCAGCACGGTGTCGACACCGAGATAAGCCCGGAAGCTTTCGACCGAGTTGACGGAGGTGTCGGCAGCGGCGGCAAGTTCGCCGATGCTCCGTGTCCACGTCTCGGTACTATTCTGGAACTTCAGTTGGAGCGTGTCCCAGTTCCGGAATGAAAGGCGTAACGCTGAATTCTCCCCCGAGGAGCTATCGCGGGCGAGCCGCAGGCTGACGTTGTAAGGATTATGCAGAACAATCACCGGCGAAACGGTTAGTCGGAGGAGGCCGCCGCCTTCCTGGAGGCCCCAGACGAGCATCTGTCGGCAGACGTAAGGGGAGACCGCCACCTTGGTCGGCTTGGGTGGGGGAAGGCCGTTGATGGTGGTGGCGTTGAGGAAATCGCCGGTCGAGTCGGCACGGTTGTAGAAACGCCCGTAATGGGTGCGATCTCCGTAGGCCGAGGCGGCGAGAGCGGCCGCGTTGGGGAAATGCGCGCGGGCGTTCAGTTCAGGCGCCACCGGATTGAACCAATTGAGTTCTTTGTACAGTCGGTGGTAGCTACGTAGGGATTCCCAGGTCGGACCGCGCGTCGTGCCGCCGTTGTTCGAGAAGGAATAGACCGGGGCAATGTTGCGGGTAGCGCCGTCGTGCCTGACGGTTACCTTGGCGTCGGCATAGGCACTCCGCAAAGTGGTTCCGTTGGGGTGGAAGGTGTAGGTGACGCCGGAGAGCTGCGCGCCAGCAGAATCCTTGGGGGCGGAGCCTTCGCTAAACTCGGATAACTTCCATTCGGCGTCCGTCTTCTCGAACGCCAACGAGAGGTCGACTTTGAGACCGCCCCAGAGGGAGTCGCAGTTCACACCGCGCGACCAGAGGCTCGCTTCGGTGAACAGGCGCTTGGCGCGCGTCGGCGGGGAGGTTTCCGTCAGCCCGAGTCCGGTGTTCGTCAGGAAGGGAAGTTCGCGCATCTGGGTGAGGCGCGGGTCGATGCCGCTGAGGGGCATATTCTCTAGTCCAGCCAGGATGCCGGTCCCCGAGCGGGCGGTACCGCGCAAGGCTTCCTGCTGCAGCTGCGGCGTAGTGGTGCCGATGGCCGGAGTCAGTCGTGGGTCGGTCAGATTGATGCGAGCTTTGACCCCTTCGTCGCCGATCCAGTAGCAGAAGGAGCCATTCGCATCGGCATCGGGCAGGGCGATGCGGGGAAGGGCGATACGGCCGTCGGGTTTCCCCGGGTTGGTGGCCGTGGCGAGTTCGGCGGCGCTCGCACAGGTGTTTCCTACTAAAGGCACGAGCAGGTTGGCCGGGATGGTGAAGTCGTTCTGCCATGGGACCCATTGGTCGATATAGAAGTCCGCTTGGCCGTAGAGATTTACCGATTGCGTGCCGGGTAGCTGGTCGTGTCGTCCGCTGACGAGCCAAGAAGGCGGTTGGAGCTGCTTGTCGCTGCGCCAGACGCCGGTCCAGAGCGGATTACGAATCGTGTTCCAGGTCCAGCCCGGCTGCGTGGTGTTGGCCAAGATGTCCGCTCGGGCGGTCATGCGCCGGTCGGGGCCAGCTTCCTGCTGCAGGTGCGCAAGGGCGAGGCGGAGTGAGACGGCCGCGTTGAGTTTCGCTCGCTGGAAATTCTGGTGCTGCGCCGAGAGGCGCGACTCGATGGTCACGAACGAGGCCACCGTGATGACGGTCATCAGCACGACGGACATCACCACGAGCGACAGCACGAGGCTGAAGCCGGGGCGCCGGCGGCGGAGTAGCGTCTCGGTGTCGGGGGCCACGGCACCAGTCTGGGGTCGCCCCGAGCGTGCTCAAGCCCCGACCCCTCCAGTCATATCAAAGTTACGTAAACCCCTCAACCTACTTACCGCCCTTGGGGCCGACCGTCGTGAGCGTCCCCCCTTTGGCGGAAGGCGGCCGATCCTCGATATCGCGGACGATCAGGCGGGCGTTGTCGCCAGGGGCCTGGATGAAAAGGTAGAGCTTCCGGATGGATTCCATGTGGAAGATGCGGCTGGAGAAGGCGAGGCGGTCGGCGCCGTCGGTCTTGGTGACGAGCTGCAGGTCATAGTAGTCATTGTCCTTGGCCCCGGGGCGGATGACCTTGGTGCCGCCGGGCGGTATGGCCTGCTCGCCAGATGGCGTCTTCACAATAACGGGGAATCCGCAGAGGTTGAAGTAACGGTTGCTGCCGGGTGGAAACGAGCCGGGTACGTCGTTGAGTGCGGTGATGCCGTTATCCTTGCCGGGGGTGACGAGCAGGATGAGGTTCAGGCGGCCTTGGTTCGCCGGTAGGTCGATCCAGGCAAGTGGCGGCCTACCGCTGGGGACGAACTCGTGGGACGGCTCACGTGCCTTGATGCCACGGGCGGGGCGCGCCTTCGCGGACGACTCTTCTTTTTCCGATGTCGTCGGAATCGACTCCGTCGGCTTGGCCACGGTGTTCAGCTCGAAGAGTTCGAACCGAGCCGGGCCGCGGTAGATAATCTCCTCCGAGAACATGTCGGTCGGGATGACGATACCTTCGGCCTTCTTGCCGCGGGCGATGCCGACGCCGACGAGGGGCCGGGTGGTGGAGATTAATTTGAGGCGAGCCTCGACGACGGGCGAGTCAGCGGCGGGAAGCAGGGGGGTCGCTCCGACGAGAAGTGCCAGCAGGAGGGTTTTAAAGCTCATCGGCTTTCAGCCAGCGCAGGGAAACGATCTTGAAGCGACGACCGAGCACGTTGTTGACGAGCGTGAGGTCGGTACGCAGGGCCGGTTCCTTGATGTCATCGCTTAGAGTATGGACCGTGATTTTAAGCGGCTTGGGCGCGCTGTTGCCGGTCTCGGCCGCATTGGTCGGGTCGACGAACTCAGGGACGCGCTGCACGACGGCTTCAAGCCAGGCAGAGCCGGTCTCGCCGTTGCGCTGGGAGGCTTCGCCGTAGCAACGTAGGGTGAAGGTGTCGGAGCGGCTCGCGAGGGCTGAGCCGAGGCTCTGGAGGAGGTCGGACTGCAGGAGATTACCTGGCGCACCCATCGCTGTGTGGGCTCGGCTACTTCCGTTTTGGGCGATGACCTCGATGTTCTCGGGGTTCGGGAAGAAGCCGGCGGTGGCTGTCTGAAGTGAGGCCTGCGTCAGCTTGCGATCGACGGCGTTGGCGAAGAGGCGGTCGCTGAGTCCCGCGTTGAACGTCTGGTCGGCGCGCAGGATTGCCGCTTGCAGGGCGCCGGAGCGGCTCGCCCACGTTTCTGAGCTGAGGAAACGGTTAATGAACTCGGAGAGCCCGAGGTAAGGCGTGGCTGGCTTGGTTAGGCCACCGAAGAGGCGGGGACCTGGGGCCTTGGTCAGATCACGTTCGCTTCGTGTCTGGATTGCGAAGCGCGCCTTGTTCTCGGCGACAATGGCGTTCGCTAGGCTGGTGATCTGGCTATCGGTTAGGTTGGCGAAGCCGGACCAGTTGGAGGGGTCGTCGAAATTATTGGCGGCAACGCTGCTGTTTTCCTTGGCGAGTACGCGGGGAAAGCGCGCGTTACTCATGTCGTCTGGGGTCGAAGGGCCTTTATCGGCGATTGCCAGCTTCTTGGCGGAGCCGAGGAAGGCTTGCCAGGCAACGGATGACGTCGAATTGACGTTGAATGCGCCCTTGTTGAGTAGCACGGCGGCGGAGCGACGGTAGTCAGCGAGGGAGTTTGCGGTTTCAGTCGCACCGAGGGTCGAGCGTTCGATCGAGAAGCGGGGGTTATCGAGCGGGGTGTCATTATTGACGAATTCTTCGATGACCTGCGTGAGGCTCTTGGCTTCGTTGGGGTCCAACGTGGTGGTCGTGGCGTTGACGTTCGTCGGGGTTGGTGCCGTGGGCGCAATCGCCCCAGTTGCACCGGTTTTCATCCAGGGCGCTAGGCTAGACAGGAAGTAGCCATCCCAGAGCGCTGCGTTGAGCAGGTAAGTCTGGTCGAACTCAGACCAGTTGGGACCGTTCGTCTGCAGGACCTTTTCGGCGTCAACGTACGGGGAGGCGAAGCTGTTACCGATGCTGAGCAGGGGTTGTTGGTCGCGGACCCCGAAATTAGCGTGGGCGTATTGGGCGAGCGTGATTGGCTGGACTAACGGAAGTTCCGTGAGGATGGCTTTCGGGGCGCCGTACGATGAGGTCGAGTTACCGCCGAAGGCGAGCCGTCCATTGTCGGCGTTCGCCAGCACGTTCAGCCAAGTGCCATTGCGAACGGTAATCTGGTAGCTCGGCGAGGCTCCGCGGGCGCCGGCACCGGTGCCCGCACCTAGGCGTCCGGAAGCGCTGGCACGCTGCGTGACGGCGAGCGGGTTGGAAAGCGCGAGGGTGGCGTAAGGTGCGCCTTCCGCATCCGCCGTTTTGACTGAGATATCAATCACGTTCACTAGGTCGGGTTCGAGCGGCGGAGAGGTCGGTGTGGGGTAGGGATTTCTGCCATCGGAGGTTGGGGTCGGTCGTGGATACTTGTCGCGCACGTGACGCCAACTCGCAAAGAACTTCTCTCCAGGGCTTGGATACTTTATCTGGTTGATGTCAGTAAAGACCACTTCGTTGACTTCGCTGCTCTTGTAGAAGAAGTCATTCTTGTCGGAATTACCCGGGCTTCTGTCCAAGAAGAGCTGGTCATCCGGCCAACTCGCGAGGGCGTGGCGCATGCGCATATTGCCTCCCGGGATGATCTCGAACGCAATCGGCGAGCCGATGTCAAAGGTGTCCGTCGCGTCGGAGCCGAAGCCCCAGTCCCAGACGTTATCGCGGAAGCCGCCGCGGGTGTCGTAGGTATTGTTTAGCACGATGGACTTGGCCCAATCGCTGATGACCGGCTCGCAGGAGAAGACGCGGTGTTCGCCGGGCTCGAGGGTCATCGCCGCATTATTGTCCTTGGAGAGGTAGAGTCGGAAGGAGTCCTCGTCGTCGCTGTTGCCGTTCTGGAGGCTGAAGAAGTCGGAGAGCGCGGTCTCGTAAATATACGGGCTGCTCATCGTGCCAGCCTGATACTGCTTGAAACGGAACTTCCAGCCAGCGAGATCAGAGAACGAGACCGCGGCGGCGTAAGGTGTCTTGGTGCCGGAGGCACTGGTGGTGCCAGGTTGCCAGGTCATCCGCACATTGTACGGGTTATGGATGACGACGATCGGCGTGATGTTAAGGCGAATATCGACCCACTCTTCCTGATACCACATTACGTTCTTACCAATCCTGATGGATTTCCAGACGAACCACTGCATCTTGTTCACGCTGAACGCCAGTGAGACTCGCTGCACGTAGGGCGTGGCGGCGACGTTGAGCGGACGGGTAATGAGTCGCCCGGAGTCGCCGTTGAGCAGGTCCGAGGCGTTCGGGTTGATTGGCGTGGGCAGGTCGCCGTTATAGATGTCCGAGTAGCCGTAGATACGATTGCGAAGGCTGTTATTGGGAAGGCCGCTGCTCGCCGGAGTGCCAGACGGGTGCGCGGCGCCGACGTTGGGCCAAAGCGTTCGGGCAAGCAGGGTGGGGGTGGTTGTCGCGCGCGCGCCGGCACCGCCCCCGCTCCAGCCGAGCTGTTTGTAGAGGCGGTGGTAATCGCGCAGGGCCCACCAGGTCGGGCCGCGGACTTGTCCGTCGGGGACCGTGCGGCTAAAGATGGGCTCGGCAGTGGTGGTGCGTCGGCCGTTGTCTTGGAGGACCGGCATTTTTTCAGAAACAGGAAAAGCTTCCACGCCCTTCTCGGTTGCGGTGCCGGCCGCGCCCGTCGCACCGCCGCCGAATTCGGTCAGGGCGAACTGCGCGTCGCTGAGCTCGAAGGCGACGGAGAGGTCACGCTTGAGGCCACCGTTGACGGAGTCGGCGAGCACGCCGGCCGAGACGAGGCTGATGTCGTGGAAATACTTACGCGTATCGAGCGGGCCACCGCCGGTGACGATCGGGTCCCAACTGGTGAGGAGAGGTGCGTCCTTCATCCGGGAGAGTGCCGTTAGTTCGAACTGGTTTGGGAGGTTCTTCAGTAGCCCGTGGGTTACGGGGCTACGGACGGAGATGAGCTGATCGGCGCTGTTCGTATCGGTCTTGGCGCGGGTGTCGATGAGGTTGGGGCGCGCCTTCACGCCTTCGTCACCGATCCAATAGGCATAGGTACCGCTGACATCGTCGTCAGGCAGGGCGATTTTTGGGAGCGAGACGAGGCCGCTCGGTGTGGAGCCGTCTTGACTCAACGCGCTTCCAAGGCCGATGAGCGTGACGAGCTGATCCGCGGACGGTGCGTAGCTGGACTGCCACGGTGCCCAATAGCCGACGTGATAATCTGGGGTGAGGCTGGTCGTGTAGAGCGAGGTCGACTGGGTGCCCGCGGGTTGATCGGCGCGTCCGGAGACGAGCCAGGCGGGCGGAAGATCGGGCAGGTCGGTGCGCCAGATGCCGGTCCACATCGGATTGCGGACGGTGGTAGCGGTGGCGTCGGGCTGGGTGATGTCCGCTCGGGCGGTGGAGCGGCGGTCCGGGCCGGCCTCCTGCTGAAGGTGCGCGAGGGCGAGGCGCATCGCGACGATCGAGTTCAATTTGGCGCGCGTCGCGAGTTGCTGGTTCATGACGGCGCGAGACTCGACCGTGATAAAGGCGGAAAGGGTGACCAGCAGCATGACGATTCCTGCCATCACCGTCAGGGACAGGATGAGGCTGAAACCGGGGCTACGCTTGCTGTGTTTCATGCCGTACCACCAGGTTGGTGGTATGAGTATTATTACTCATTCTTTGAGTCAGGCAAGTGTCACCTTTGGCCTCCTCTCGGGCCAATTGCCGGGAAGGTGACAAGGTAACCTTAGATAATTGATATAAAATAAGTGTTTTAAGTCCCCTGGCGTGGGCTTAGGGTGGACGGGTCATGAAAACTTCGCTCCTGGCTACCGCCCTCCTTTTCGCCTCGGTTTCTCTTTTCGGCGCCGCTGCTGGCGGTGGCACCGTGCCGCCCACGCCTCCGGTGACTCCCCCGGTTAGCCAGCCCCCGGTTCCTAAGAACCCGGATAAGAAGTGCGATGACAAGAAGCGCGACGATAAGAAGAAGGTGACGCCCAAGGCCCCGGAGAAGAAGTGCGACGACTCCAAGCGTCCGTTTAAGAAGTAATCGCCTCATCCCGATCGCCCGATGGGCCGGACGTTTCGTCCGGCCCTTTCTGTTTCCGCTTGTCGTCGTCCGCCGCTTCGTACGATGCAAGGCCATGCGATACTTAACCCTCCTCCTCCTTCCCACTTGCCTGCTCTTCGCCGCCGACAAACCAGCCGCCGCCCCCGCGAAAGTCGCCCCGAAATATCAGGAAGGTAGTTGCTGCGATAAGGCGACGAAGCGGGGCGACAAATGCAATCACCCTTGCTGTGTCAAGGCCGCCAAGGTCAACAAGGTCTGCGATCATTGCAACGAGCCGGTAAAGAAGTAACGCGCCGCGCGGTCGCGCTTGCGAACGTCCGGTCACACCGCAGTCTGTCTTTATGCTGAAGCGTTACCCTGTGCTCTCCTCCGTGCTGCTCCTAGGCGGAGCCATCGGCCTCTTTTTCTGGTCGCGGCCGGTCTCTGCTGCGACCGTCGCTGTTCCCGCGAAATACGAAACCCGCTCGGCTTCGCCGGATGGTATCGGCAAAGTCTGGATGGGGCGCGAGATCTCGCAGGTGATGGGCCATCCTGGCATCGGTTGGCTCGAGCGTACCGATCGCGAGAAGGAGGAGGCGCCTTCCAAGGCCATCGCCTTACTGGAGCTGGCGCCCGACGCCGTCCTGGCTGATATCGGTGCGGGTTCAGGTTACTATTCCTTCCGGATCGCCCGTAAGCTGCCCCGGGGCAAGGTCGTCGCGGTGGATATCCAGCCGGAGATGCTCGATTTCCTGAAGAAGGAGTCCGCCAAGCTCGGGGTGACGAACGTCCAGCCCCACTTGGGTGCAATCGATGACGTGAAACTTCTCCCGGCTTCGATTGATGCTGCGCTGATGGTCGACGCTTACCATGAATTTGACCACCCAGTGGAGATGCTGGCCTCGCTCCGTTCGGCTCTGAAGTCGAAAGGCCGCATCTACCTCTTGGAGTATCGCGCGGAGGACGACAACGTCCCGATCAAGCCGCACCACAAGATGACTGAGGCGCAGGCCCGCAAGGAGTTCGAAGCAGCCGGCTTCCGGTTCGTGATCAATAAGCCGGACCTGCCGTGGCAGCATCTGATGATCTTCGAGAAGCCCTAGGCGCCTTCAGGCGCCGACGCTCTTCTTGATGTCCTTGAGCTGCTGGAACTCGGGCTTGGCGGTGTAAAACTTATCGAGCGGGTAGCAGCCGGAGATGAGGCCGTTGCGCGGCGCTGTCGTGCAGTCGCTAAAAGTGCGGCAGATGAACTTGGTCTCCATTACGCCGTTCTTCGCGGCATCGGCGAGCATGGCCGGATAGCTGAGCACCGCGCGACCTACGCCGATCGCATCGCTGCCGCCGGTACGCAGGATGTGCTGTGCGATGTGGGGGAGGTATTCCTGCACATAACTGAGGCCTGAGCTGACGACAATCATGCCAGCAGGAGCCTGCGCGCGAACCTCGCGGACGACGCGCACCTGACGCGCGACGTCGATGAGCGGGTCATGCGCCGGCTGATAGCCGTCGCTGGGCGGGTAGGCCGCCGGACGTTGGAGATGCGGGTTGTAGTAGGGCGAGCCAGCAGTAGTGTTGAGGATCTTGACTCCAAGTTCGCCGAGGAGCTTCACGAACGCGAAGGTCTCAGTGAGGTCGATCTCGGTAGGCTTCTGCGCGTTCACGCCAAAGGCATAAGGGTAGGGCAGGAGGTGGGCATGCTCTTCGGGAATGCCTGGGCCGAGCTTTCCGGGTATGCTCAGGGCAGGGTCTGGTCGGAACGGCACCATGTCGAACAGGCTCAGGCGCACGCCGATATCAATGGCGTTACCGTCGGCCCGGATGCCAGCGATGATATCGCGCAGAACGCGGGTGCGGTTCTCGAACGAGCCGCCGAACTTACCCGGACGGGTGTGGGCGCTGAGGAATTCGTGCAAGAGGTAGCCGTGGCAATGCTTGATGTCCACGAAGTCGGCACCGCAGTCGCGGGCTACGCGGGCGGCCTGCACATAGCAGCGGATCAGCTCCTCGACGTCGGCATCGCTCAGGACCTGTTCGTCCGAGGTCACGTTGAACTTCTTGTCGAGGATTGGGTGGCGGTAGGCCACGCGGGATTCCCAGCGCTTCTTGTCATGCGGACGGCAGAAGCGACCGGAGTGGGTGAGCTGGAAGCCGATGACGAGGTCATCGACCGAACCCCAGCGGGCAAGGTGTTCAGCCTTGAGGATGCTGACGAGCTCGGTGATGCCGGCCTGGTTCTCCTTATTAATAATCAACTGATTCATGTTCGCGCGGCCGTCGGCGCGCACGGCCATGGCTTCTGCGCCGCAGATCAGCTTGGCGCCGCTCGCGCCGAAGCGCTGCCAGCGTCGCTTCATCTCTTCGGAGACACCCCCGGTCGTGGTACCGTCCCAGCCTTCCATCGGGTGAATGGCGATACGGTTACCGATGGTCTTCCCGTTGACCTTCGTGCGGCCGATTGGCTGCGAGAGGGGATTGCCGGCGCCGGCTTCGATGGTGTCCTCTAAGGGGAGTTCGACGCCGATACTGGCGCAATGGGCGCGAAAATCGGCGACGGTCTTGAGCGACGCGACGCGGGTGAGTTTGAAGGGGGCGGTCATGAAGCGTTTTAGCGAGGGATGTTCAGGCGGTCGGAAATACGGCGGGTGCGGAGCATCGCTTCGGTCATGCGGGCGGCTTCGTCGGTGCCCCGGACGTCCTTGCAGGCCGGGTGTGGTTCAGGCGAGGTAATCACGCCGAGCTGATGGAGCAGGTGGGCGGTACTGTGCTTGTAGGCGGCAGCGCTGCCCTTGGCGTCGAGTCGGAAGACTTGGTCTTCAAGCGACTGGAAGGCTTCGAAGAGCTTGTAGACGCGCGTGTCGAAGCGCCCCGTGCCCGTGGGGAATTTCTTACCCGGCGTACCGTCGTCGAGCCACATATCCTTGGCTGCGCAGATCTGTGGAGCCGCGCTGCTGGCGGCGCCGATTAGAAGCGGCAGGCCGGCTTTGATCGCGGTGGCGATGCCGTAGTCGTCGCCGCTGTGCGGGGCGAAATCGAGCTTCAGGTCCTTGCACATTGCGGCCCAGTAAAGGAAGTGGGGTTCGTCGAGCGTGCTCACCTTGCCGCCCACGAACTTCGGGTGGATGGCGAGTTGATGGAGCAGCCAAGGCTCATACGGCGTAGCCCACGAGACGAAGGAAGGTTCAAGCGCGTGGACGATACCGGGGCGGATGAGCCATTCGGCGATCTGGTAGTAGCCGTCGCGGCGTCGCTCGGGGTCGAGCGAGTTCAGCCACTTCGACGTCATGATCATCACCTCGCAGTTGTCGTGCGCCTGCACGATATCCAGGAGCGCACGGTAGCGCTCGGCCTTGAAGGACGTGTCGTCCTGCGCGCCGCGGGCGGTGATGCCGGCGATGAAGCGCATCTCCGGGAAGGCCAGACGGAATTGACGGAGGACCTCGGCGTACATCTTGTCGTCCAGGTCGAAGATGTAGCCTGTGTCGGCGTTGAGCACCGGCACGAGTTCGACGCCGTAATGATCGGCTGCGGCCTTTTGCCAGCGGATCTCGGACACGAAGCTCTTCCAGTCCGGCTGGCCGTTTTGGAAGGGCAGGAGCACCGCCGAGCACAGGCGGGCCTTGGTGCGGTGGTCGACGAGGGCTTCCTCGGCCGTCCAGGCCCATTTCGTCGCGGCCCAAGGAGTCGTTGGGAGCAGGTCCTCGGGGCGGTCGATCAACGGCTTCATGGGGCGAAAGGCTTAGCAGGTAATTGACCGCTTGAAAACATTAGTTGCACTCCTGGCGTTCAGACAGAATTCGCCCCTTGAAGGCTTGGGCTAAGTCCTTCTGATGGGGTTATCCCCATGCACGACGCCAAAGATACCCGCGATGCGATCACCAAGGGCATGCAGATGACGCTGCTCGCCGGCTTCCTTGGCTGGATGATGGATGGCTACGAGCAGGCTCTCTTCCCGACGCTCGCCGGACCGGCCCTCAAGAGCATGGTGCCGGCCGATATCGCGACGCTCGGAACCAAGGCGATCAATGGCTGGGTCGGCGGCTGGATGGGTATTATCACCGCTGCTTTTCTTGTCGGCGCCGCCCTCGGGGGCGCGGCCTTCGGCTGGCTGGGCGACCGCATCGGTCGCGTGAAGGCGATGGCTTGGAGTATCCTCTTCTATTCCGTCTTCAGTGGAGTCTGCTATTTTGCGACCGACCCGACGCACCTCGCGGCCGCCCGTTTCATGGCGGCCCTCGGTATGGGCGGCGAATGGGCTCTCGGCGTGGCGCTGGTGATGGAAGCGTGGCCGGAACGGCATCGCTCCAAGATGGCCGGTGCCATCGGTATGGCGGCCAATGCCGGCATGGTCCTCGTCGGTTGCATGGCGCTGGCTTATCCGGCGGACGGCGAGTCGTGGCGGATCCACTTCCTGATCGGTGCTTCGCCGGCTATCTTGACTTTGCTCATCCGTCTGTTCGTCCCCGAGTCCGAGAAATGGGAACGCTCCGCGGCTAAGGAAGCCGCTTCGGTGGCCCCCGCTCGCTCCAAGATTGGAGAGGTGTTCGGCGGCGAGCTGCGCGGAGGGACCATTGCGGGTATCCTCATGGTCTCCGTCGTCTTCGTCGGAACCTGGGGTGCGGTGCAGTGGATTCCTTTGTGGGTGAGCGAACTGGCCGGTCCAGATAATCCGCGCGCCAAGGCCCTTGCGATGGTCATCGTGTCCGTCGGCGCCTGCACGAGCACCTTCATCGCGCCTCTGCTCCTGGCTGGTCAGCCGCGTCGGCGAGGCTATCAGATACTGTGCGTGTTCGCCTTGGCCGCCACGCTCTGGATCTACCGCACTCCGGCTGATTGGTCCGGCGACATGCTCTTCGGAATTTTCCCCTACGTGATGGCCGCTAAGGTTTTCGTGCTCGGCATGGCCGCTACGGCTTTCTTCGGTTTCTTCCCGCTGTATCTGCCGGAACTCTTCCCGACCCGCGTCCGCGCGACGGGGCAGGGTATCTGCTATAACACCGGACGTCTCGTCGCGGTGCCGTTCGTCTTGTTGAGCGGAAAGCTCGTGGAGAGCCTCGGTGGCTACCAGCAGGCCGCGGCCGCAATCACCCTCGTCTATGCGGTCGGCTTGCTCGTCGCGTTCCTCGGCAAGGAAACTTCCGGACAGGCGCTCCAGGACTGAGCGCTGATGAATCCAAGAGATATTCGGATCAGTGCGGTGCGCTGGCATGCCTTGCCGGTCACCCTCCGACTTCCGCTTAAGTTCGGCCATGAGACGGTCACGAGCGTGGTCTGCGCCCGCGTGTGCGTCACGGTCGAGAAGGCTGACGGCTCTTTTGCCGAAGGCTGGGGTGAGACTCCGCTCAGCGTCCAGTGGGTCTGGCCTTCGCCGGTGCCCTATGACGTCCGCTCGAAGGCGCTGCATGACTTCTGCGATACGCTGACCGAGGCCTATGCGGCTTTCGGCACCCGCGGCCATCCGATGGAGATTGGCCACGATTTCCTTGAGGAATCGCTGCCAGGTATCTTGGAAAAGTTTAACGCGGGCCTGCCCGAAGGGGTCGCCATCCCGACGCTTGCGGCGCTGGTCTGCTGCTCGCCCTTCGACCTCGCGCTGCATGACGCCTATGGTGTCGCCCATGGCGTGCCGACGTATTCCACCTACTGCGCGCCGTGGATGAACCGCGACTTGTCGGCTTACGTCACGCCCGCCGCTGACGCCAAGGGCGTCTCCTTCGTCGGCCGTTATCCGCTGGATTATTTCCGCTCACCGGTGACGACCAAACTCCTCGCCTGGCATCTCGTCGGCGGCCTCGATTACCTCACGCTCGCCGAAGCCGGCGCAAACAAGGTCGCCGACGGCTATCCGTCCTCGCTCGATGAATGGATCAAAGCCGACGGCCTGAAGGCGCTGAAGGTTAAACTACGTGGTAACGATGCGCCTTGGGATTTCGAGCGCCTGAAGCGCATCGCCGAGATCGGTCTGCCGCTCGGCGTCGAACTCTTCACCGCTGACTTCAATTGCACGGTGATGGACCCGGCCTACGTGAACGGCGTACTCGATCGCGTGAAGGCCGAACTGCCGGAACTTTGGAAGCGACTCAGCTACGTCGAACAACCGTTCCCGTATGAGCTCGAAGAACATCCCATCGACGTCCATTCCGTGAGCCAGCGTATGCCGCTCTTCCTGGATGAGAGCGCGCATGACTGGCGGATTGTCCGCCTTGGTCGCGAACTCGGCTGGACCGGCGTGGCCCTCAAGACCTGCAAGACCCAGACCGGCGCGCTCCTCAGTCTCTGCTGGGCCCGTGCCCACGGCATGCAGTTGATGGTGCAGGATCTTACCAATCCCATGATGGCGCAGATGACGCACGTCCTGCTCGCCGCCCACGCCCCGACCATCGCCGGCGTGGAGACCAATGGGATGCAGTTCTACCCGGCGGCTTCCGCGGCCGAGGCCAAAGTACACCCGTTGCTCTATTCGCGCCGTGAAGGCCAGGTCGACGGCTCCAGCCTGCGCGGTCCCGGTTTCGGCTATCGCCTTGCTGAAATTAGCCGAGAATTGCCTCCGGTCCGTCGTTCCGTGTCGCGCTGAAACCCAATCGGCTTGCCTGTGGAGGGCAGGGCGGGTTTGGTCACGGCACACCTACCCCTATGATGCTCCGCTCGCTCCTCCTCTGCCTGCTGTCGCTCAGCGTATTCGCCGCCGACACCCCCAAGCGCAAGGTCCTCTTCTTCACCAAGTCCTCGGGTTACGAGCACGAGGTGATCTCCTATAAGAAGGGCCAGCCCAGCTTCGCCGAAAAGCAGCTCCTCGAGATGGGCGCCGCCAACAACATTGAGTTCGTCTTCTCCAAGGACGGTTCGAAGTTCTCGCCCGAGTACTTGGCCCAGTTCGACACGGTGATGTTCTACACCACCGGCGACCTCTGCTCCGAAGGTGGCGATAAGAATCCGCCGATGTCCATGGCCGGTAAGCAGGCCCTCTTCGACTACGTGAAATCTGGCAAGGGCTTCGTGGGTACGCACTCCGCCTCCGACACCTTCCACACCGATAACGAGGCCGTGAAAGGCCCCGCGCGTTTTACGAACCATGGCGACAAGGCCGACCCCTATGTCTGTTTTCTGGGCGCTGAATTTATCCGCCATGGTAAGCAGCAGGCCGGCGTGAACAAGGTCGTCGATAAGACCTTCCCGGGCTTCGAGAAGGTCGGCGACTCGTTCTCCTTCGTCGAAGAGTGGTACACTCTCAAGGACTTCCGTCCCGAGATCCACGTCCTGACCGTCTTCAATGATCCCGCCCTTGAAGGCGACGACTACAAGCGCCCGCCTTTCCCGAATTGCTGGGCTAAGTTCGAAGGCAAGGGACGCGTGTTCTATACTGCCATGGGGCACCGCGAAGACGTCTGGACCAACCCAACCTTCCAGCAGATTCTGGTCGGCGGTCTCAAGTGGGCCAATGGCGATGCCAAGGCTCCTGACATGTCTCCGAATCTCCTCAAGGTCGCCCCGGGCGCCATGACCAATCAGCCTTACACCCCGACGCCAGCCCCGAAGGCCAAGGCGCCGGCCAAGAAGGCCGAAGCCAAGAAGAAGTAAGTCCTCGAGCAGGGCGGGCCGCAAAGCCCGCCTTGCTAATTTCTAGGCGGTTTCAACTGTCTCCCCATGCGCGATACCCCCGCCGAAGCCACGAAGCTCAGCGAACTTTCTTCGCACCAGAAGAAGTCTGGCCTCGCGGCATGGCTGGGTTGGTTCTTCGACGGACTCGACCTGCATCTTTACACGCTCGTCGCTACGGTGTTCGTAGCCGAGCTGCTGATGGTCAAAGACACCGACCCTGATGTCGGCCGTTATGGTTCGTACATCCAGGCAGCCTTCCTGCTCGGGTGGGCCTTGGGTGGCGCTTTCTTTGGCATCATCGGCGATCGCCTCGGCCGCAGTCGCACGCTCGTCCTGACAATCCTGACCTACGCGCTCTTTACCGGCCTGTCGTTTTTCGCGGAGAACTGGTGGCAGCTGATGATTTTCCGTTTCCTGGCGGCGCTGGGTATCGGTGGTGAATGGGCGATCGGTGCCTCGCTGCTTTCCGAAACGTGGCCGAAGAAGTGGCGCCCTTGGATCGCCGCCGTGCTGCAGTGCGCCGTGAATTTCGGCATCATCGCCGCCATCCTTGCAGTCTATTTCTTGCAGAAGGTCGAAGGTTATGAGCCCCGCTGGGTCTTCCTGATCGGTGTCTTACCAGCGTTCGTGACGCTCTGGATCCGTAAGGAGGTCCCGGAGACCGCGGAGTGGACGGCCGAGAAAGGCAAACGCGAGGCTCCCTCGATAATGGGGCTTTTCGGAAGCGATATCCGCCGCACTACCCTCATCGCCTCTACGCTCTGCGCGATTTCGCTGACCGGCCACTGGTGCTTCATGTTCTGGCAACAGGCCTTCATCCGTTCTCATCCCGAAGTCATCGCCCGTTCGCTCGATAAGGCGGAGGTCGTCGCGACGGCCCTCTTCTGTGTCATCTCGGCTTCGGTGATCGGTAACTTCGCCTCTGGCTGGGCTGCGCACCGTTTTGGTTATCGTCGTGCTTTGGCGGCGTTCTTCAGCGTCTACTTTGTTCTGATGGCGTTGACCTTCGCGCTTCCGTGGAGCCTCGGCACGACCTATGCGCTCTATGCGGGCGTGGGCTTCTGCCAGGGCGTGTTCGGTCTCTTCACGATGGCGTTGCCCCCACTGTTCCCGACCCTGCTCCGTACGACCGGCGCGGGCTTCAGTTATAATATAGGCCGCGTCTTCGCCGCCGCGGGTACGGTGTTTTTCGGCATCTTCGCCAAGCCCTCCGATTTCAGCTCGGTTCTGCTCTACGCTTCGATCCTGTTCCTGCCCGCCGCCATCCTGGCGATGTGGCTGCCCACCGAAGAGGCTACTTCCTGATTCCGCCCAGTCCAGCAATCGCCTTGAATTCAGCGGCGGTCACGGGCGTGACGGAGAGACGGTTACCCGGGCGCAGGATCAGCATTTCCTTAAGCGCCGCGGAGTCGCGGAGGTCGGGCAGGCTGACGAGTCGCTTGAAGCCTTGATGAAAGGAGACCTCGATGCAGCTCCAGCGTGGATTATCCTTCGTCGACTTGGCGTCGTAGTAGTCCGACTTGGGTTCGAACTGTGTGGGGTCGTCGAAAGCTTCCTTGGACACCTTGGCTACGCCGACGATGCCGGGTTCGTCGCAGTTGGAGTGATAGAATAAAACCAGGTCGCCGACCTTGGCCGCGCGCATGAAGTTTCGCGCCTGATAATTGCGGACGCCGGTCCACGGTTCCTTGCCCTTGCGTTCGAGCTCCTGGAAGGAGAACTCGTCGGGTTCGGACTTCATCAGCCAGTGGTGCATGCGGCCAACGTGCAGGGCAGGGCGGCTTTTTCAAGGCAGGGCTGTGGTCTTGCCCTTTCGTCGCCGGGTAGCCTAATCACCGCGTGCGCCTGCTGGACTCCCATTGTCATCCTGAATACGCCCTCAAGGCTGGCCGTCTGCCCGCTTGGGTGGCCGAATGCCGGGCCGCGGGCGTCGAAGGCGTTGTCGCCATCGGCACGGACCTCAAGGACTGGTCCGACTACCGAGATCTCGCTTCCAAGCAGCCTGATTTCTTCCGGCATACGGTCGGTCTACATCCCTGCCACGTCGAAGAGGGCTGGGAGGAAACCGTCGCGGCCATCTCGCCTTATTTCGCCGACCACACGCCTCCTGCGGCACTCGGAGAGATTGGCTTGGATTATTTCCGCCTGCCGACGGATGCCGCCGAAGCCGAACGTATTAAGGGCTGGCAGCAGGAAGCTTTCCGTCGCCAGCTTTCGCTCGCCTATCAGTTCGGCTGTCCGGTGGTCATCCACTCGCGGCACGCGTTCGACGATTGTGTGCGACTGATCGACGCCAGTGGCGTGGATTGGCGCAAGGTCGTCTTCCATTGCTTCGTCGAAGGTCCGGAGCAGGTTCGCCAGGTCAATCAGCGCGGTGGTCGAGCTTCGTTTACTGGCATCATTACTTACGCTAAGTCGGAGGAGATTCGCCAGGCGCTCAAGGCGCAGGGACTGGCGCGGCTGATGTTGGAGACCGATGCCCCATATCTCGCCCCCCAGTCCGTCCGTGGTAAGGAAAATACGCCTGCCTATCTCCCGGAGATCTGTGCTAAGGCCGCGGAGTTGCTGGGACTGCCGGCGGATGAGGTCGCTGAGGTCGCCACGCGTAATGCCCGCGAGTTCTTCGGGTTCGCCGCAGGCTGACACCACATTGTCACGGGTTCGCCCCTGTCCGTTCGCACATCCGTGGCATCATTGCCACAGATGTCACCGCAGCGCGCTCCCAGCAATACCGACCAATTTAAGGCCAATCTCGGCCCGCTGGCCTGGGCTGAGCCCGTTTTGGACCGCTTCTTCAAGGTTCGGGCCTTCGACGCTTTCCTTGAACGTATCCATGTGGCTGGACGCCCAGACTTCTTTACTTCTGCGATGGAGCAGGCAGCGCTATGCAATACTTGGAGCGACCAATGCCTCGCGCGCATTCCGCGTTCGGGGCCTCTCGTTGTGGTCGCGAACCATCCGCATGGTCTGGCCGACGGCTTGGTGGCGATGGATTTCCTGCTGCGGGCCCGTCCAGATGCGCTGGTCGTCGGCAACCGTTGGCTAAGCCAGATTCCGGGCATCCGTCCTTGGCTGATCGAGGTCAATCCCTTCAGTCCGGATGCGGCCGATCCAGGCAATATCGCGGGCACGCGTCGTATCCTCGCGCATCTGCGTGCGGGCGGCTGCATTATGACGTTCCCTTCCGGCGAGGTTTCCAGTCTCCGCCTGAATTCTCGTCGCGTCGATGACCCGGTCTGGTCGCCGCAGGTCGTACGTATGGCCCGCAAGGTCGGTGCTTCGATTCTTCCCATGCGGATCGAGGGTCGTAACTCCGGGCTGTTTCAGTCTCTCGGCCTTATTCATCCGAAGCTCCGGACGATGCTCCTGCTGCGCGAGTTCCTTAACCATCACGGTAAGGTCATCCATCTCCGCACGGCCAATCCTGTGACGCCGGCCCAGCTGGCGGATCATCCGGAGGACGAGGAAGCCACGAGCTTCCTGCGCCTGCGTTGCGAACTGCTCTCCAGTCGGAGCGATCGCGAGAAGGCCGCGGCGGCCAAGCCGGCGGCCCCGCAGGCCCCGATTATCGCCCCGGTCAATCCGTTGCTGCTGCGGGCCGAGCTGCAAAGCCTGCCGGCGGAAGACCTGCTGCTCACCAGCGGAGACTTCAAGGTCTACCGCTTCTTGGGTAAGGATCTGCCGCACACCCTGCGCGAGATCGGTCGCCTGCGTGAGACGACCTTCCGTTCGGTCTCAGAGGGCACTGGGCTGGATTGCGACCTCGACGCTTTCGACGCTTGGTATGACCAGGTGGTGCTTTGGGATGATAAGGCTTCGGCGATCGTCGGAGGCTATCGCCTAGGACCGACCGACCGTATTCTGCCGCTGCAGGGCAAGCATGGCCTCTACACTTCGACGCTCTTTGAATTCAAGGGCGACTTCTTCCGCCGTATGGATCCCGCGCTCGAGATGGGCCGTTCGTTCATCCGTCAGGAATATCAACGCAAGCCCACCAGCTTGCCGCTGCTCTGGCGCGGTATCGGCCGCTATGTCCTCCGGTTCCCGAAGTATCACCTCTTGTTTGGACCCGTGAGCATTAATCCCGAGTATGGCCAGGCCTCGAAGGAACTCATCCTTTCTTACCTGAAGAACAATCGTTCGGCCGATGACCTTCTGCCGCTGGTGCGGGCGAAGAACCCGCCTCGTTCGATGAGCCTGCACGATGCCGACCTTGATGTCCTCCAGCGTTGCGCCTTCGATCTCGAGCACGTCTCGAGCCTCGTGAGCGACCTCGAGCCCGACGCCAAGGCCGTGCCGGTGCTCCTGAAGCATTACCTCAAGCTCAACGGCCGTCTTATCGCGTTCAACGTCGACGAAGGCTTCGGTGGCTGCCTGGACGGTCTCATCGTCGTGGATCTGACCCAGACGGACCACAAGTTGCTGGCCGCCTACATGGGCGACGAAGGCGCGCGGCAGTTCCTCGAGTATCACGATTTCGACGGCACCAAGGCCCGGGCATGAAAAAGGGCGGGCCTTATGGCCCGCCCTGTTCGGTCGATGACGTGAAGCTTAAGCCTTGGCCAACGCCTGCTCGAGGTCGGCAATAATGTCCTCGATATCCTCGATTCCCACGGAGAGGCGGACGTAGTCGTCCGTCACGCCGGCGCTGTCGCGTTCCGCCGCGCTGAGCTGCGAGTGCGTCGTGGAGGCCGGGTGGATGGCCAGCGAGCGGGCGTCGCCGATGTTGGCGACGTGACTGTGGAGGACGAGGGAGTCGATGAACTTGCGGCCGCCTTCGAGGCCGGACTTCAGACCGAAGCCTACCAGCGCGCCGTAGCCGTTGGTGAGGTATTTGTTGGCGAGGTCGTGGTACTTCGAGGACTTCAGGCCGGGGTAGTTGGTCCACTTTACCTTCGGGTGCGCTTCGAGGTACTGGGCGACCTTCATTGCGTTGGCGCAGTGGCGCTCCATGCGGAGGTGAAGGGTCTCAAGTCCCTGGATGAGCAGGAAGGCGTTGAAGGGCGAGAGGCAGCTGCCGACGTCGCGCAGGAACTGCAGGCGCATCTTCATAATGAAAGCAATATTGGCGCCGCCGGCGGGTGCGAAGGCCTTGAAGGCTTCCCAGTGCGGGAGACCGTGGTACGACATGTCCGGTTCAGTGAAGCCAGGGAACTTGCCATTGCCCCAGTCGAAGTTGCCGCCGTCGACGACGATGCCGCCGATCGAGGTGCCGTGGCCGCCGATGTGCTTGGTGGCCGAGTGGACGACGATGTTCGCGCCGTGCTCAAACGGACGGTTCAGATAGGGTGAGAGGGCCGTATTATCGATGATGAGCGGGACGCCGACTTCCTTGGCGATCTTGCCGACCTCGGCGAAGGGGAAGATGTTGAGGCGGGGATTGCCGAGGCCTTCGCCATAGAAGGCCTTGGTGTTCGACTTCACAGCCTTGCGGAAGTTCTCGGGCTCATCGGCATCGACGAATGATACCTGGATACCTAGTTTCGGCAGGGTGTAGTGGAAGAGATTGTAGGTGCCGCCGTAGAGCTGCGAGGTCGACACGATGTGATCGCCGGCTCCGGCAATGTTCAGGATGGACGCGGTGATGGCAGCCTGGCCGGAGGAATGGGCGAGCGCGCCGGAACCACCTTCGAGGGCCGCGAGGCGCTGCTCGAGGACGTCCGTCGTCGGGTTCATGATGCGGGTATAGATATTACCGAGCTCCTTTAGGCCAAAGAGATTAGCGGCGTGTTCCGTGTCGCGGAACTGGTAGCTAGTTGTCTGGTAGATCGGGACCGCTCGTGAACCGGTGGTCGGGTCGGCCTTTTGACCAGCGTGCAGGGATTTGGTGCCTAGTTTCATGGGGTGATGTTGAGGGGAGGGGCTCCGTTATCTCTTTTCGGGCTTACTGAAACAAGCCGTAATCCCTTTTATGACCTTGTCCGCTCCTCCCCCTTAGGGAGATGATGCTGCATGCGCTTAGGTTTGCCCCTCCTTTTGCTACCTTTGGCCCTGTCCGCCGGCGAATGGCGAGAGGTCTGGCGCGACGATTTCAACGGCAAGGAACTCGATTGGACGAAATGGTCGGTCGAGGAGAACGGTCACGGCGGCGGTAATAACGAACTGCAGTATTACTTGGATCGGCCGCAAAACCTTCGTGTCGAGGATGGCCACCTGATCATCGAGGCCCGGAAAGAAAAACTGAACGTGGCCGGGGTGCTGAAGGATTATTCTTCCGCCCGTATTCGGACCAAGCGCCGCGCGGACTGGCTGTATGGACGTTTCGAGATATCGGCGCAATTGCCAGCAGGGAAGGGCATCTGGCCGGCTTTCTGGATGCTTCCTTCCGAGGAGAAGTACGGGGGCTGGGCGGCGAGCGGGGAAATCGATATTATGGAATTCAAGGGCCATGAGCCCGATCAGGTGCACGGCACGCTCCATTACGGGGCGCCGTGGCCGAAGAATATTTATAAGGGTCAGCCTTACCGATTACCCAAGGGTGACTTCACCACGGGCTTCCATATCTTCGCCCTGGAATGGGAAAGAGAATCGTTCCGCTGGTTCGTCGACGGGATCCAGGTGCAGGAGCAGAAGGAGTGGAGTTCTTCCGGTGGACCGTATCCGGCGCCGTTCGATCAGAAGTATTTCCTGTTGCTGAACCTCGCGGTCGGCGGCGGCTTCGGCGGCCCGGTCGGGGCGGAGACTCGCTTCCCCGCCCAGTTCAAGGTGGATTATGTCAGGGTCCTGCAGCGCTGACCGACGTAGTTCCGACTCGCCCAGCGGGGCCAAGGTTCGCTAACTGACCTCTATGCCCGTGTTCCTGCATGACACCATGTCCCGCGAGAAGCGGCCGTTGCTCCCGAGGCCCGGCCGTGACGTCTATGGCATGTATTGTTGCGGTCCCACGGTCTATGGTCCGGCCCATATCGGTAATTTTCGGACGTTCACCGTCCAGGACGTCCTGCGCCGCACCCTCGAGGTCGCGGGCCTCAAGGTGAAGCACGTCCGCAATATCACCGACGTCGACGATAAGACGATCCGCGGCGCCCAAGCAGTCGGCCAGACCCTTAACGCTTTCACCAAGACCTGGACCGATAAGTTTCACGCCGACTGTAAGGCCCTCGGTCTCCTGACCCCGCACGTCGAGCCGAGCGCGGTCGAGCATATCCCGCAACAGGTCGCGATGATCAAGGCCCTCGTCGACCGCGGCCACGCTTACGTCGCCAAGGATGGCTCGGTCTACTTCAAGGTCTGCTCCTGCCCAGACTACGGTAAGCTGAACCACATCGACTTCTCCAAGCTCGAGACGCAGTCCGAGAACTCCGCTGGCGAGGCCAACGACGCCGATGAATATGAACGCGAGTCGGCTTCCGACTTCGCACTGTGGAAGTCCCGCAAGCCGGAGGATGGCGCGAACTTCTGGCCGTCTCCTTGGGGCGAAGGCCGTCCCGGCTGGCATATTGAGTGCTCGGCGATGTCGCTGGCCCACCTCGGCGCCACGTTCGACCTGCATGGTGGCGGTATCGACCTTTGTTTCCCGCACCACGAGAACGAGATCGCCCAGTCCGAGTGCGCTACAGGCGTGAAGGGCTTCGCTGCCCACTGGTTCCATAGCGCCCACCTGATGGTCGAGGGCGAGAAGATGTCCAAGAGCAAAGGCAACCTCTACACGCTCGACGAACTGGTCGCCAAGGGCTTCAGCCCCATGGAAGTCCGCGCGACACTGCTCTCCGGGCATTATCGCAGTTCACTTAATTTCACCATGAAGGGCGTCGAGGATTCTCGTTCGGCCCTCGCTAAGCTTGAGCGTGGCACCGATCGCCTGCTCGCCGCCGCCGGTTTCACCCGCGCCGAATTCGCCGCGCCGTCCGCCCAGGAAATCCAGACCTCGTGGGGTCGTTTCGCCAAGGCCTGGGAAGTCCTGCAGGACGACCTCAATATTCCAGGCTGCCTCGGGCAGGTCTTCACGGTGCTCGCCGAGAAGGATGAGCCGTCGGCTGAACAAGCCCGTCAGGATATCTCCGGGCTCGCTAAGATCCTCTTCGCTCTCGGGCTTGAACTCTTTGCGGCTAAGGCCGAAGTCGCGATTCCGGCCGACGTCGCTGAACTAGGTGCCCGTCGCTGGGCCGCCAAGCAGTCCAAGGACTTCGCCGCCGCCGACCAGCTACGCAAGGATCTGACCGCACTCGGTTGGGCGATGCTGGACCGTAAGGACGGCTACGAACTAAAGAAGTCGTAAGGCGGGGTAGGGCGTTTGCTCCGTCCTTGCCCTCCGCCTCGGGAACCCCTAGCGAGTGGGGTATTCCGCCATGTCCTCCCGCCCGCAGATGACTCCCCTCGAGGAGATTCGCCACTCCGCCGCCCATATGCTGGGCGCCGCCGTGCTCCGCCTGTTCCCACAGGCCCAGCTGGATATCGGACCGCCCACCGACAACGGCTTCTACTACGACTTCGACCTCGAGCATACCTTCACGGCTGAAGACCTCGTGAAGATTGAGGAAGAGATGCGCCGTATCTCCAAGGAGAACCAGAAGTTCGAGCGCTTCGAGTGCACCCGCGAGGAAGCCGAGAAGCTGATCCTCGAACGCGGACAGAACGCCTACAAGATCGGCCGCCTAGGCGACATTCCCGCCGGCGAAGCCATCTCTTTTTATAAGAACGGCGAGTTCGTCGACCTCTGCGCCGGCACCCACGTCCGTTACTCCTCCCAGGTCAAGGCGTTCAAGCTCCTGCACATCGCAGGTGCCTACCACCGTGGCGACGAGAAGAATAAGCAGCTCCAGCGTATCTACGGTACCGCCTACGCGACCAAGGACGAACTCGAGCAGGCCATCGTCCGCGCCGAGGAAGCCAAGAAGCGCGATCACCGTAAGCTGGGCAAGGAACTGAAGCTTTTCCATATCGACGAAAAGGTGGGGCAGGGCCTCATCCTCTGGACGCCCAATGGCGCCGTCGTTCGCCAAGAGCTCCAGAACTTCATCTCGGAGCGTCTCTTCCAGACTGGCTACAAGCAGGTCTTCACGCCGCACATCGGCAACCTCGATCTCTATCGCACCTCGGGCCACTTCCCTTATTATAAGGATGCCCAGTTCCCTCCGCTCGTCGAACGCGAGGCCATGGAGATGCTCGCCAAGGAAGGCTGCGGCTGCGGCGAACTGACGAACCGCTTGGCGGACGGCACCGTGCAGGGCTTCCTGCTGAAGCCGATGAACTGCCCGCACCACATCCGCATCTACGCCTCCCAGCCGCATTCCTACCGCGACCTGCCGGTCCGCCTCGCCGAATTCGGCACGGTCTACCGCTGGGAGCAGTCCGGTGAGCTGAGCGGCATGACTCGCGTCCGCGGTTTCACTCAGGATGACGCTCACCTTTTCTGCACCGAAGACCAAGTTCTGCCGGAAGTCCTCGGATGCCTCGAGCTCGTGAAGATCGTCCTGAAGACGCTCGGCCTGAACGACTATCGCGTCCGCGTTGGCCTGCGTAATCCCGACTCCGCCAAATACACCGGTACCGCTGAGAATTGGGATAAGGCTGAAGCCGCTTGCCGGACCGCCGCCGCCACCCTCGGCGTCGCCTTCTCCGAAGAGCCTGGTGAAGCCGCCTTCTACGGCCCAAAGATCGATTTCGTCGTCAAAGACGTCATCGGTCGCGAATGGCAGCTCGGCACTGTTCAGGTCGACTTCAATCTCCCGGAACGTTTCGAGCTCACTTATAACGGCGCCGACAACAAGCCGCACCGCCCGGTGATGATTCACCGAGCGCCTTTCGGTTCGATGGAGCGCTTCGTGGGTATTCTCATCGAGCACTTTGCCGGCGACTTCCCGACCTGGCTCTCGCCTGAGCAGGTCCGCCTCATTCCGCTCAACGACGACCTCAATGCCGATTGCGAAGCGATGGCCGAGATTCTCAAGGTCGCCAAGATCCGCTGCAGCGTCGACGGTTCTTCTGATAAGCTAGGTGCCAAGATCCGCCGCGCCGAGATGTCTAAGGTCCCGCACATGCTGGTCGTGGGTGCCAAGGAAAAGGAAGCCGGCCTCGTCAACGTGCGTTCCCGCTCGGACAAGTCCTTCGAAGGCAATCGCACCTTGGCTGAGTTTGTGGTCTTGGTGTCAGCTGAGATCGCCGAACGCCGCCTCAAGGTGCACGTCCCGACGGCACCGGTTGCTCCTGCCGCCCCGGCTGCCCCTCAGGCCTGACCGTCACGTGGTTTTAACGGACTCACCGGGCAACTAAGGTTGCCCGGGTGGGTCTTTTGAGCCTATACACCCGTTATGAACCAGCCCCGTTCTTCTTCTCGTCGCGAATTCCTCAAGTTCGCCGGTCTCGGCAGCCTCGTCTTCGGCGCCGGCTCGGCTCGCGCCCTTGGCGCTGACGGTCGCGAAGCTTCCGCTAATTCCGCCAAGCGCCAGGCTAAGAACGTGATCTTTATGGTCTCCGACGGCATGTGCTTCTCTGTCCTGTCCGCCGCCCAGACCTACCTGACCCGCACGGAGAAGCGTTCCTCAAATTGGATGAAGATGTACGGCGAGCTTCCGGTCGTCCGTTCGCTCTGCGAGACCGATTCCGCCAGTGGCATCGTGACCGACTCCGCCGCCGCTGGTAGCTGCTGGGGGATCGGTGAGCGCATCGACAACGGCGTAATCAACATCACCCAGGATGGCCGTAAGCCCGTGACCCTCATCCAGAAGATGAACGCCGCCCGTAAGCGCTGCGGTCTCGTCACCACCACGGCCGCCACGCATGCCACCCCGGCGGGCTTCGTCGCCACCGTGGCCAGTCGCTCCGACCAGAAGACCATCGCTGCCCAATATCTCGAGCGCGGCGTCGACGTCGTCTTGGGTGGGGGCACACAGTATTTCAGCGAGGACCTGCTAGCCGCCTACCGCAAGGCTGGCTATGTCGTCGCCTTGAATCGCGACCAACTCCTGGCCGACGCTGGCAAGGCTCCGCTACTGGGTCTCTTCAGCAAGAGCCACGTACCCTTTGAGATTGATCGCTTGAATTCCGCCACGCTCAAGGCTTCCACGCCCACGCTCTCGGAGATGACCAAGGTCGCGCTCCAGCGTCTTAGTTCCGCTCCGGAGGGTTTCTTCCTGATGGTCGAGGGCGGACGCGTCGACCACGCCGGGCATGGCAACGACGGAGCCGCCGCGATTCACGACCAGATCGCTTTCGATGAGACCATCGCCACGGCGCTCGCCTTCATCGATAAGCATCCCGACACCTTGCTCATCGTCACCACGGACCACGGCACCGGTGGCTTTAACGTCAACGGTCTCGGCAACGAGGACTTCATCTCCTTGGCCCCGTCTTATTCGGAAACGACGCCCGCCTTCGATCGTCTTACCGGCTTCAAGATGTCGCTCGAGGTGCTCAAGGTTGAGACCAAGGGTCTGTCGTCGAAAGAGTTTGTCGCGGCGGCCGAGAAGGTCACTGGGCTTAATTTCAACGCCGATGACCGCGCTAAGATCACTTCGACCAAGACGCTGGCGGCGGCGCTCATGAAGTACACCTCGATTGGCTGGACCAGCAACAATCACACCGGAGAGATGGTTGAGTTCTCCGCCTACGGACCTGGCTCCCAGCTCTTCACGCCGCACCTGCGCAACGACCAGGTGCATGCGAAGATCCTCCGAGCGACCGGCGTGGCCTAAGGCTCCGTAAATCCGGGCACAAAAAAGGGCGTCCATTCGGACGCCCTTTTACTTGGCCTTTCTGTCGGCTTAGAGCTTGGAGTACTTCACACCGCAGCCGTAGGGCTTGGTGCTGGTGACTTCGGGGGCCTTACCTTCCTTCACAGCCTTGACAGCAGCGAGGACGTAGTTGGTGGCCTTCTCGATGTCAGAGGACTTAGCAGAGGAGATGCTGTCGATCGCACCCTTGTAGGCGAGGATACCCTTGCCATCGATGACGAAGCAGTGCGGGGTGACCTTGGCGTCATAAGCGCGGCCGATGCTCTGGTTCTCGTCTTGGATGACGGTGCCAGGGTAGTAGGTGGCGTTCTCGAGCTTGTGGCCGCCCGTGTTGATCACGAGCCAGACGGCGCCGGAGGCGACGACATCCTTCTGGAATTCCTGCATCTTACCGCCTTCGTAGAACTTCTTCACGAAAGGGCAGCCAGGGTTATACCATTCGAGGACGACGGTCTTGCCCTTGAAGTCGGCGAGGCTGACGGTCTTGCCGTCGAGGGTCTTGCCGGTGAATTCAGGAGCAGCTTTGCCGACTTCGGGGGCCGCGAAAGAGGCCACCGCCGCGAGGCAGGCGAGGAGGGAGGTGAGGATGCGCATATCGGTGTGTGGGGGTGTAGGAGTTTTTAGTTTAGGGTGACTTCATGGATTTCAACACCATCTTGTATGCGAGGTTGCGGAAATCGCACAAAACTCCGCCTTTTTACCTCGTTTTGACTCGCGGGTTGCCAAATTGACCAAAAACCCAGAACTATTTCCCATGGCTGACGCCCGTTCTACCGCCTTGGTCTGCGCCAACGAAGCTTCCCTTTGGGAGGAGCTGAAGGCCCGCGCGTCCGTCGTGGCCAAATCCGAGCCAGCCTTGGCGCCGATGCTCCAACGTTATGTGCTGGACCGTTCCAGCTTCGGCGAAGGCATCATCCAGCGTCTGGCTGAACGCATTACTCCGACCGGGCAGGATCTGCCGGTCATCCTCCGCGTCCTCGGCGAGGCCGTCGCGTCCGACCGCGAGGTACTGTCGCAGATGCGCGCCGACATCCGCGCCACGCTGGAGCGCGATCCCGCGACGGAGCATGCGCTCATCCCGTATCTTTGGTACAAGGGCTTTCACGCCATCTCGATGCATCGCCTCGCGCATGTGCTCTGGAAGGCCGGCCGTAAGGAGCTCGCCATCCATCTGCAGTCGCTCGTCTCCGAGCACCTCGGCGTCGATATCCATCCCGCCGCTCGCTTTGGTGTCGGCATCCTGCTCGACCACGCCACCGGCTTCGTCGCTGGCGAGACCAGCGTCGTGGCCGACAACGTCTCTTTCCTGCATGAGGTCACCCTCGGCGGTACGGGCAAGGCCCGCGGCGACCGCCATCCGAAGATCCGTTCGGGCGTGCTCGTCGGCGCCGGTGCAAAGATTCTTGGTAATATCACGATCGGCGAAGGCGCCAAGATCGGCGCGGGTTCCGTGGTGCTCAAGGATGTCGCCCCGCATACCAGCGTGGCGGGCGTGCCTGCGGTGATGATCGGTCAGACCACCGTCGACGCCCCGGCGCTCGACATGGACCATTCGCTTTAGGCTATGCCGAATAGCCGCCCAGCGCAGGACCGCCCGGGCGATGCTCGCGTCCTGGACTGTCTTTATCGCGTCGGTGCTTTCGTCAATGCGACCGAAGACCCGCGCGAGGCCCTGGACTTCATCCTTGAAGAGGTCGTGCGGACGCTGGGCGCCTCGAGTGCCTCGATTGCGCTCGTCGAACCTGCCACGGGTTCGCTGCGTATCGAGGTGAGCAATGGGCTAGAGGCAGCCTCCGTCTCGGAGATCATCGGGCAAGGGCAGGGGATCACCGGCTGGGTCGCACTTTACGCCAAGCCTCAGCGCATTCCCGATGTCTCAAAAGATCCGCGCTACGTCGAGATCCGTAAGGGCATCCGCTCCGAACTCGCGGTCCCCATGGAACTCATGGGCAATGTCATCGGCGTGGTGAACTGCGACTCCGACCGCCTAGATGCTTTCAGCGAGCAGGATCTCGCTTTCCTCTCTCTCCTGACCAACGAGGCGTCTAAGGCCGTCGGCCGTATCTGGTTGCTACGCCAGTTGCGTTCCAAGGCGGCTCAGCTCGAAGCGCTGGTCCGTGCGGCGCAGGGCCTCGCCCGTGAGCGCGATGAGCCTGGTATTTCGCAGGACCTTGCCCGCCACACCCGCGGATTGCTGGGTGTTCGCGCCTGTGCGTATTACAAGATCGTCGACGACGTCTTGCTGCTCAAGCACCTCGACGGTGAACTCAGCGGTAGCGAGCTCGCCCCGAGCATCGCCGTGAACCAGACCTCGCTCGGTACCGTCGTGGGTCGTGGTCGCCCGGTCGTCGTGCCGGTTGCCGGCAAGACCGAAGAACACCTTTTCCTCAAGCTCTCCGAGCCGGTCGCGTCTTCGTCACTGCTGGCAGTGCCGGTGCGCTACGAAGATGACACTTTCGGTGTCCTGATGTGCGTCGCCATGGGCGCCTATCGTTTCTCCGACGACGACAAGCATCTCGTCACCGCGCTGTCCTCGTTCGGTGCTTCCTCAATCCAGAACGCCCGGCTTTACGCCAAGGTCTTTACGGTCGAGGAGGGCTTGCGTCGTAGCGAGCGACTTACGGCCCTCGGCCTGCTGTCGGCGGAGGTCGCCCATGAGATCCGCAATCCGCTGACGGTGATGAAGCTCCTTTCAGACACGCTTTCCCAGGGGATGGCTCCGGGTGATCCTAAGGTCGAGGACCTTGACGTCATGCGTGAGAAGATCGCCCACATGGAAGGGGTCGTCTCCCGGGTGCTCGGCATGAGCAAGGCCCAGTCGGGCGCGTTCCGCGTCGTCGATCTCCGTAAGGCGACGGAGAACGCCGTGTTGCTTCTCCGTCTCAAGTTGCAGCAGCTCGGCGTGAAGGTGGAAGTCCATGGCGATCAGGTCATCCCAGCCGTTGAGGGTAACCCCGGACAGATTCAACAGGTCTTCCTCAATCTGATGATGAACGGGGTGCAGGCCATGAATGGCGGCGGACTGCTATCCCTGCATCTTGGGGTCGAACCGGGCGCGCAAGGCGAGGTGGTCGTGGTCTGCATTACCGACACCGGTACGGGTATTCCTCAGGAAATCCTCCCCAAGATTTTCGACTCTTTCTTCACCAGTCGCGAAGACGGCACCGGCCTCGGCCTCGCCATCGTCAAGCGCATCATGCGCGACCATCGCGGTGACATCATCGTCGAGTCCACCGGACCCGGAGGGACGACGTTCAAGTTTTGGTTTCCCGTCGGGAAGTGAGCAGGCGCTTCGCCGCCGTCCAGACGATGGGGAGGAAGGAGACTACCACCACGATGAGGATCACCTTGTGCAGTTGGTCGGCCAGTGGCGTGCCGCCGAGCACGTGACCCAGCCAGACCAAGGAATTAATCCAGAGGATGCCCCCGAGCGTGTTCCAGCGGAGGAAACGGCCAGCGGGCATGTCGCCCATGCCCGCGGCGAAGGGAACGAAGGTGCGCATCAGCGGCACGAAACGGGCGAGCACGATCGCGAGCGGGCCTTTCTCCGCGAACCAGTAGCCGGTCTGGTCGCCGACAATCGCCGCGACCGTCAGCGCTCCGGTGACCATCCAGGGGTCGAAGTAAGCCGGCCGATCGCCGTTCGCGATGGTCAGCACGCCAGCCGTGACGAGCAGGGAGTCCCCGGGCAGGAAGAATCCCGCGAGCAATCCCGTCTCGGCGAAGATGATCAGGCACATCAGGCTGATGCCGCCCGCTTGGATGGTCTGGCTAAGGCCTTCGGCGGTGTGAAGGTGGGACCAGAAGTCGCTCAGCCAGGAATCCATATCGCCAATAAGGGGTAATCCTCTGGGATGGCAATCGCCTTGAACGAAGGAGTTTTTCCCCTCACGGTGGCGACGTCGCATGTCGCCTGAATACGAATCCTCCTCGGTCCTGCTCCGCCGCTCGGCGTTACAGCATGGTCTAGCCGGCCAGGCGGCCTTGGAGGGAGAGTTCGTCCCGCGGGCCAAGGTGTTTCTGGCCGAGGCTCGCGAAATCCAGCTGGCGGCCCATCGTGCCGGCGTCCTCGGCGGCGAGGTCTCGAAGCTCCGCTCCGACGCCATCGATATCCTTTTTGACGCTCTCTTCTTGAAGGCGGGTCCCGCGGCTTCCGCGATCAGCCTCGTCGCCACGGGTGGCTACGGCCGCGCCGAACTCTGCCCGCTCAGCGATGTCGACCTGCTGGTGCTTGTTCCCCGTCACTCCGCCGCCACGAAGACGCTCGTTGAATCCATCCTCTATCCGCTCTGGGATCTCGGTCTCAAGGTCGGGCAGTCCGTCCGCACGGTCACGGAATCGACCAATTACGCCAAGGATGACCTGCATCTGCATGTCGCCTTGCTTGAGACGCGTCACCTGTGCGGTTCGGCTGAGCTCTACGCCCAGCTCGAAGCCAAGACCGCCGCTTTGCTTTCGGGGCAGGCCTGGAAGCCGTTCGCCCGCGCCATTGTCGAATCCCAGCGTAAACGTCGCGAGAAGGCTGGCGGCAGTGCCTACTTGCAGGAGCCTGACCTTAAAAACGGCGTGGGTGCCCTTCGTGATGTCCAAGGATGTATCTGGATCGCCCGCACCGCACGTAATGGCGTCGGCCCGGCCGGCCTCGCGGCTTCTGGCTTCCTGCCTTCCGTCGACCTGCAGAAGTTCGAGGAAGCCAATCAGGTGTTACTACGCCTGCGTTGTGAACTGCATTTTCAGGTCACCCGCCCGACGGAACAGCTTTCGCTCGAGCGCCAGAACACGATGTCCGAAGGCCTCGGCTATCGTGGCACGCTCACCGAACGTATCGGCGGGATGATGCGCGAGTATTTCGACGCCGCCGACCACGTCCGCCGTTGTGCGGAGATCGTTGAAGGCGCGGTCATGGGCGAGCCCGAACCCGAAGGGTGGGGTGCTCCATTCATCATGGACGGCCTACGCGTGGTGCCGGGCGGCACCGTCACGGCCGAACATCGCCTGGTCTTCGAAGAAGACCCCGGCCGCTTGGTGCGCTTGTTCCGTATCTGCCAAATCCATGAAGCCCGGCCTGACCGCGCCCTGTCCCTGCTGGTGCGCGAGCGGGCGCACCTGTTGACGCCTGAGCTCGCCGCGTCCGAAGAAGCCAGCAGCGCCCTCCGCGCGATGCTCACCGAGGGCGGTCGTGTCTACGCCACGCTTAACGCCCTGCGCGAGCATGGCCTGCTTTATCGTCTCGTGCCGGAGTTCGCGGGACTGCACTGCCTCGTGCAGTTCGAATTCTACCACCGCTGGACAGCCGACGTACACACGCTCCGCTGCCTGATGGAGCTGGATACGATTTACGCCGGCGAGACGGACGTCGATCAGCGTTACCGCGAGGTCGTCCTCGGTTCCGAAGCTCCTTCGCTGCTTTACGCCATTCTGTTCCTGCACGATATCGCCAAGTCCGGCGGCATCGAAGGCCATGCCGCGCGCGGTGTGCCCATCGCCGATAAGGTACTGGAACGCCTTGGCTTCGATGCAAGGGAGCGTGAAATCGCCGCCGGTGTCATCCGCCACCACCTCGTGATGGGTCTTTACTGGCAGCGCCACGACATCGACGATCCTGCCAATATCGACCGCTTCGCCCGCCTGATGGGCGACGAGCAGGTCCTGCGCAGCCTCTTCGTGCACACGCGCTGCGACGCGCGGGCCACTTCCCCTGATCTCTGGACCGAATTCAAGGACGGCCAGCATTGGTCGCTCTACCGCCGGACGCTCGCCAAGTTGGCGGGTGAAGCGGAGCATGACCACGGCGCCGTCGTGGCCGCCCTTCGGTCGGCCACCGCGACCATCCTTGGCGCAGATCTCCCTTCTGACGAGGTCGAAGCCCACTTCACCACCATGCCGCCGGGCTATTACCTGCATGCCGCGGCCGAAGACGCTGCGCATCACCTGCGTATGATCCATCGCCTCATCGCATCGGTCTCGGAAGCCGACGCCGAGGTCTCTTTGCGTCCGATTGTCGAATGGCATGACGACGCCGGTTCCGGCCAGTCGCTCGTGACCGTTGTCACCTGGGATCGCGCGGGACTCTTCAGTCGCATGGCCGGAGCCTTCGCTGTAGCGGGCATTAATATCGTCTCGTGCCGCGCCTTTTCGCGCGACGACGACGTCGCAATCGACTTCTTTAAGGTCGTCCTGCCCGTCGGCAAGGAAGCCGCTTCCAAGGAACGCTTCACGGCGGCCTTGGCCAAGTCGCTGCTCGAAGGCACGGATCTCGTGGAGGATGTCGCCGCGGAGGAACAGCATGCCCTTTTAACTGCACCGCGACGTAAGGCTTTCGTGCCCCTCGCCGCCAAGGTCGAAGTCTACTACGAGGTCGACCTGGCCCGCACCGTCATCGAGATCCAGTGTAATGACCGCCTCGGTCTCCTGTTCCGCTTTGGGCGTGCCATCCGGGAGGCCGGCTACGCTATCACCTTCGCCAATATCGCGACCGAGCAGGGCTTTGCCATCGACACCTTTTACCTGACGCCCGAGCGCGGCCTGACCCGTGACCCGCATCCCCCAGAAGCCCTGGCCGAGGTCTTGCGTGGAGTGGCCTCTTGAGCGGCGTCCCACCTTGCTTCGGTCAGGGAATCGCCCAATGTAGGCCTGTCCTGCCATGAACAAGCTGCTCACCCTCCTGAAGTCCGGCCTCATCGCCTGTGCCGCCTGCGGTCTCCTCCTTGCGGCCGACCCTAAGCCTTCCACTGATAAGACCATGACCACTCCTCCCAAGCTCGAGAAAGCCACCTTCGGGGCCGGCTGTTTCTGGGGCGTCGAATATCAATATGCCAAGATTCCGGGCGTCCATTCCGCCGAGAGCGGCTATGCGGGCGGCAAGACCTTGAATCCGACCTATGAAGATATCTGCAACAAGGGCACCGGGCACGCCGAAGTCATCGAGGTGACCTTTGATCCGGCCAAGGTGACCTACCGCACGCTCGTCGAATATTTTTTCAAGATGCACGACCCGACGCAGGTCAACCGTCAGGGGCCGGATATCGGCGATCAGTATCGCTCAGTCATCTTCACGCATTCTCCCGAGCAGAAGAAGGTCGCCGACGACGTGAAGATCGGCCTGACGCTTGCCAAGACTTTCAGCCGGACGATCGCCACCCAGATTGAGCCTGCACCGAAATTCTGGCGCGCGGAAGAGTATCACCAGAAGTATTACCAGCTGCGCAACAAGAAGCCCTATTGCCATCTGGTGCCCTTCGCGGAAGAGAAGTAAGCCGTGGCTGAACGGCGCCTTCGGTCGGATGACGCATTGCCTGGCCTAGGGCAGGGGGTGCCTGATGCTATACCAGAGCGCCGTCGCCCGCTGGCGTCGCGCATGCGCCCCCGCAATCTCGCGGAAGTCGTCGGTCATGCTGGTCTCCTTGGGCCCGAGGCCTTGCTGCCGCGCCTGATCAAAGCTGATAATTTCGGCTCGTTGCTTTTCTACGGCCCCCCGGGGTGCGGCAAGACCACCTTGGCCGAAGTCATCGCCGCCGAGACGCAGTCGTTCGTCGTCCGCGTCAACGCAGTGCTCTCCGGCACGCCGGAGCTGCGCGAGATCCTGGCCGATGCACGTCGTCAGCCTTCGCGCAAGACGGTCCTGGTGGTCGACGAGATCCACCGCTTCAACAAGGCCCAACAGGACCTGCTCCTGCCCGACGTCGAAGCGGGCGTGGTGCGTCTCATCGGTTGCACGACGCATAATCCTGGCCTTTACGTCGTCCCGGCCCTCCTGAGTCGCAGTCATCTTTTCCGGCTCGATCCGCTGTCGCCGCCAGAAATCGCCACCTTTTTAGGCACCGCGCTCGCGGACAAGGAACGAGGCCTCGGTGCCCTCGGCATCAAGGCATCGGAGAAAGTCCTGCAGCAAGTGGCCGAGATGGCTTCGGGCGACCTCCGTCGCGCGTTGAACTGTCTCGAGACCTTGGTCCTTTCCGCGCCTGCGCTCGGTACCGTCACCGACGACGCCGTGGCTTCTTTTGCCCGCGAACGCCGCATTCGTTATGACGACGGCGGCGACGACCATTACGACACCGCCTCGGCCTTCATCAAATCCGTCCGCGGGGGCGATCCGGATGCCGCGCTCTATTGGCTCTTTCTGATGCTCGAAGGAGGGGAGGAGCCGCGCTTCATCGCGCGGCGTCTCGTCATCTGCGCCTCCGAGGATGTTGGTCTAGCGGATTCCCGTGCCCTCGGCGTCGCCACCGCGGCCTTCCAGGCCTGCGAGTTGGTCGGCATGCCTGAGTGCGAGTACGCGCTCGCCCATGCGACGCTCTTCCTGGCGCTCTCGCCGAAGAGCAACAGCACCACCGTGGCCATCTCTGAGGCCAAGGACGCAGTGCGCAATATGCCGCGTCAGGAGGTACCTCTGCACCTGAAGGATGCTCACAACAGCGTGAATAAGAGTCTCGGGAACGGCGGCACCTATCGTTATAGCCACGATTACCCGGAAGCCATCAGTGGGCAGGAATACCTGAGCCGCCCGCTTTCGCTTTATCATCCCGGTGATGCCGGCGCCGAGCCGCAGATCGCCGAACGCCTCGCCCGTTGGCGCGAGCTCAAGGCAGGCCTGAAGCAGAAGGACGGACGTCCGTGAGCAAGGTTTCGCCACGTCTGCCGTGGTTTGGCCCGGGCAAGTTCCCGCTCTACCTCGCGCCGATGGCCCGTCACACCGACGTGGCTTTCCGTCAGGTGTGCAAGGAGCAGGGGGCCGACGTGATGGTCACGGAGTTCGTGCAATCCGAAGCCCTCATCCGCGATAACGTCAAAGCTTGGGAGATGGTCGACTTTACCGAAGCCCAGCGTCCGATGGGCGTCCAGATTTTCGGTGCCACCCCCGCTTCGATGGCCAAGGCCGCGCGTCTGGTGTGCGACCGGGTGAAGCCCGACTTCCTTGATCTCAATTTCGGCTGCCCTGCGCATAAGGTCATTGAACAGAACGCTGGCTCGGGGCTGCTGCGATGCACACCGCTGCTTTACGATCTCGTGAAGGCCGTGAAGGATGCGATTCCGGATGTCCCGCTCACTGCCAAGATGCGTCTCGGTTGGGATCACGCCACCATCGTGGCCGTCGAGGTCGCTGGCCGCCTGCAGGAACTCGGCGTCGAAGCCTTGGCGGTTCACGGACGTACGAAGGAGCAGGGATACTCCGGCGAAGCCCATTGGGGCTGGATCGCCCAGGTCGCCGCTGCGGTCGATATCCCCGTGATTGGTAACGGCGACGTGAAGGACGGAGCTTCGGCTCTACTTCGACGTCGGGAGACCGGGGTCTCCGGGTTGATGGTCGGCCGAGCCGCACTTGGTAACCCCTGGATTTTTGCCCAGCTTAAGGCAGCGATGGAGGGCAGGGAAGGCTCCGCGGCCGAAATCGGCATGCAACAGCGCTGGGATTGTATGATTCGCTTGGCCGAGCTCACCATCGAGGTGCATGCCTCACGCCTTGGCACACGCGACGTGCGTTGGATGCTCGATCGCATGCATCCGCTTACCCATGGGCTGCCCGGGTCTCGAAAACTGCGCGACCGACTCCGTCATTGCCTGACCTTGGACGACCTCCGACGGCTCCGCGACGAGCACCTCGCGGAATCGGTGAAGTGAATTAAAACCCCTATTCTCAAGGCGACGGTGACGATGTGACGAACGTGCAACAGAAACCTCATTTTCTTATCTACAGGGGTCCTGTTAATAACCTGTGCAGGGCTTGCTCTTGTCCCTCGCCACCGAGTGTTCACAAATGCCATCCGATTCGCCCCCCGTGGATCGACCCCGACCCCTCCGCCGGACGTTATACGGTGGAATCCAATTTTTAACCTCTCAAACACCGACCCAACAACGACTTACGCTGTACCTACCGCCGATCACTAATTTGGCGGTGAAGCAGTTAAAACCTTAAGGTCGTTCCATTAACATCCCTTTTACAAAAATACCTCACTTTCGGGCTTCCAAAGAGCCTGTGAACAACCTTTCTCAACCCTCCCCCTTTGTCATGTCCCCTTCCGTCAGCCACCTATCCCTTTGGGAGACCGCAAAAAGCGAACTCCGTAACAACCTTCCTCGCGCGGACTTCGAGACCTGGATCTCTTCTCTGCAGCCCCTGAGCATCATCGAAGGCAAAGTCCTCGTACTGGAAGCCCCGTCGGTCCTCACCGAAGCCTGGGTGAATAGCAACTACGCCGAATTGCTTCGTCGTCAGCTCACACTCGTCGCCGGACGCAATATGGATTTCCGTCTGACCGCTTCGGTCGACGCTTCGCGCGAAGCCGCTCCGTCGCCCGCTCCAGTCGCGCGTTCTTCGCGTCAGGCCGCCACCGCTTCGCCAGCTCCGGCAATCAAGGCGAACAACACGTTCGATAATTTCATCGTTGGTCCGGAAAACGAGATGGCCCACGGTGCTTCGCTTGCCGTCGCCAAGGAACCCGGCCACTACTACAACCCGCTCTTCATCCACGGTCCGACTGGTCTCGGTAAGACTCACCTGATGCACGCGATCGCCCACTCGGTCTACGCTGCCAACCCGCAGGCCCGCATCGCCTACATCTCGTCCGAGACCTTCACCAACGATTTCATCCAGGCCCTCCAGACCGGCAGCGTCGCCGCGTTCCGTCGCCGTTACCGCGAACTCGACCTGCTCTTGATCGACGATATTCATTTCCTCGCCGGCAAGGAATCCACGCAGGACGAGTTCTTCCACACCTTCAACGAGCTGCATAACAATCATAAGCAGGTGGTCCTTACGAGCGACCGCCCGGCTTCCGAGATCGCCAAGCTCCAGGAACGCCTGGTCTCCCGCTTCCAATGGGGCATGGTCGCTTCCATTCAGGCCCCCGGCCTCGAGACCCGCATCGCGATCCTCCGCAAGAAGGCCGCCGCCCGTGGCCTCGACCTCCAGCCTGAGATTGCTGAATTTATCGCCTCCCGCATTGCCCGCAACGTCCGTAACCTTGAAGGCGCTGTCACTCGTATCGTTGGTCTGACCGGCATGACCCGCAAGCCCCTCGAACTCGCCCAGGTCGAGAAGCTCCTCCATGACATCCTCGTCGAGGAAGCCAGTCACACGCTCACGGCCGAAGTCATCCAGCGTAAGGTCGCCGAGCACTACCGCATCCAGATGTCGGACATGACGTCCAAGCGTCGTATGCAGAATATCGCTTTCCCCCGTCAGGTCGCCATGTACCTCGCCACCCAGCTCACCGGCATGTCCCTCGTGTCGATCGGCCAGGCTTTCGGCGGTCGCGACCACGGTACGGTCATCCACGCCCGCAAGACGGTCGTGAATCAGATGGAAGTGGATGCCAACGTGCGCCGCACGGTCGAGTATCTCCGCGCCCAGCTGTCGATGAACCGCTAATTTCCGGTTGTCAGTGATGCCAACCAGGGCCCGACGTGTGTCGGGCTCTTCCTTTTGGTGGGATGCCGCCGGGGGTTGCCACTTGCTACTTGGGGACTTTCCACCTTCATAAGGATGTTCCTTCCTAGTCTTTCCCAGGGGAGTCCGTGACCGGACTGAGATGAGGCTTGGCCTCGAACCCTCGTACCTGATGCGCCTCGGCGCCGTAGGAAGCGGATTGTGCAGCCCATAACATCCCCGTTTCCGCAAACCTTTCAGGTCCGCGTGGTCAGTCTTTCCTCCGGTCCTCCGGCCAACCCTCCCTCCAACCCTCTATTTCCCATGGTCTCCGACAACAAGCCTACCACTTTTCCGAACTCGACCCGTGTCTACGTGCCGGGCTCACGTCCCGACGTCCTCGTGCCGATGCGCGAGGTGAAGTTGGCTGACACTTCCCGCCCCGATGGCGCGAAGTCCGCCAATGAGCCGGTCCGTATTTATGATACGTCCGGTCCTTGGGGTGATCCAGCCTTCCATGGCGACGTCGAGAAGGGCCTGCCGGCTATTCGCTCCTCTTGGATTCTCGAACGCAGTGACGTCGAAGCAGTCGCGGGTCGCGAACTGAAGCCGGAAGACGACGGTTACCTTTCTTGGAAGCACGCCGAGACCGCCCAGCGCGCGACCTCCCGCAATCGCCTCGTCCAGTTCGACCGCGCTGATCGTAAGGTCTATAAGGGTAAGCCCGGGCAGCGCCCGACCCAGCTGGCCTACGCCAAGCAGGGCATCATCACCCCGGAGATGGAGTATATCGCTATCCGTGAGAACATGCGCCTCGCCACCGATCAGCCGGAATCGACCCGTCGCCATGACCTGACCTTCCAGCACAAGGGCGAGTCCTTCGGCGCCGCCATCCCGAAGGTCATCACCCCAGAGTTCGTCCGCTCCGAGGTCGCCCGCGGCCGCGCCATCATTCCGGCCAACATCAATCACCCCGAGCTCGAGCCGATGATCATCGGACGCAACTTCCTGGTGAAGATCAATACCAACATCGGCAATTCCGCCGTGGCGTCGTCCATCGAGGAAGAGGTCGAGAAGATGCGCTGGTCCATTAAGTGGGGAGGCGACACGCTGATGGATCTTTCCACGGGCAAGAATATTCACCAGACCCGCGAGTGGATCCTTCGTAACTGCCCGGTGCCCGTCGGCACGGTGCCAATCTACCAGGCGCTCGAGAAGGTCAACGGCCGCGCCGAAGACCTCACCTGGGAGATCTTCCGCGATACCCTCATCGAGCAGGCCGAGCAGGGCGTAGACTATTTCACGATTCACGCCGGCGTCCGCCTGGCCTACATCCCGATGACCGCCCGTCGCGTCACCGGCATCGTTTCCCGCGGTGGCTCGATCATGGCCAAGTGGTGCCTCTCGCACCATAAGGAGAACTTCCTCTACACCCATTGGGATGACATCTGCGACATCATGGCCGCCTACGACGTCAGCTTCTCGATCGGTGACGGCCTCCGTCCTGGTTCGATTGCCGACGCTAATGACGATGCCCAGTTCGCCGAACTCAAGACGCAGGGCGAGTTGACCACCCGCGCCTGGGATCGCGGCGTGCAGGTCATGAACGAAGGCCCCGGTCACGTGCCGATGCACATGATCAAGGAGAACATGGACAAGCAGCTGGAGTGGTGCCACGAGGCGCCATTCTACACGCTCGGACCCCTCACGACTGACATCGCCCCGGGCTACGACCACATTACGTCCGCCATCGGCGCCGCGATGATCGGCTGGTATGGCACCGCGATGCTCTGCTACGTCACGCCGAAGGAACACCTCGGCCTGCCGAACAAGAACGACGTCCGTGAAGGCGTCATCGCCTACAAAATCGCCGCCCACGCCGCCGACCTCGCCAAGGGCCACCCCGCCGCGCAGATCCGCGATAACGCGCTCTCCAAGGCCCGTTTCGAGTTCCGCTGGCCCGACCAGTTCGCCTTGGCCCTCGATCCCGAGCGCGCCCAGGAATACCACGACGAAACCCTGCCGCAGGAGTCCGCCAAGACCGCGCACTTCTGTTCCATGTGTGGACCGAATTTCTGCTCCATGCGCATTTCTGACGACATTCGTAAATTCGCCGACGCCCAGGGCGTGTCCGAAGCCGAGGCACTTGCCAAGGGCATGGAAGAGAAGTCCAAGGAATTTCGCGAAAAGGGCGGGGAGATTTATCAGTAACCAATAACGGGTGTCTGCGGTAAGCGGTAAGCGGTTGGCGGTTAGGGTAAAACCCAACCAGCCGTCTTGCCGTGACTCTGTCTCCTCGCCCCATATTTGAACCCGCCTCGGTAGTGTCTTTTCCAACCGCTATCCGCTAACCGCCAGCCGCTGTGTCCACTTCCAAACAATCCGCCACGGCGTGGTACGACTCCCCGTTGTATTACGACATGGTGTATGCCGACTATACGCCGAAGGAGACACGTTTCATCGAGGGGATCATGAAGAAGCACGGACCGAAGTTGGATGGGCCTATGCGCGTTTTTGAACCGGCCTGCGGGTCCGGTCGCCTGCTCGAGTCGCTCGCGGCTCGTGGGCATATCGTCCACGGCTTCGACCTGAACCAGCACCAGGTCGCCTTCGCCAAGAATCGCCTCAAGGCCAAGGGCCTCAAGGGCAGGGTGTGGCGCGATCGCTTGCAGGATTTCAAGGTGCCCAAGGGTGCTCGTTACGACGTGTCGCACTGCCTTGTCAGCACCTTCAAGTATATCGATACCGAAGCCGGCGTGGTGAGCTCGCTGCGGCGCATGGCCGCGTCCCTGCGTCCGGGCGGGCTGCTGCTCCTCGGCCTGCACCTGACCGATTATAAGAACACGCCTCCCGACCATGAGCGCTGGATTGGTCGCAAGCCCGGAGTGCGTGTGGTCAGTGACACTTGGTCCGCCCCGGCCGACCGGAAGGCCCGCACGGAGGCTATGCGCACCCGCATGCGTATCACCGAGAAGGGAAAGACCCGTATCGAGGAGACCCACTGGGATTTCCGGACCTATTCGCCTGCTGAGCTCAAGGCCCTCCTCGCTAAGGTGCCGTCCCTGCGTCTCGTGGCCTGCCACGATTTCCACTACGACCTCACGTCGACCCGTAAGATCGACATGGAGTATTCGGACGTCCTGCTGGTGTTACGTAAAGCCTGAGGCCCGCGTACCGGCCTGTAGGTTTTAGATTCGCTTCATCACCGACTTCGCGATCCCCTGGATCGTGAGCGAAGTGGTGGGAATGAGGTCAGGGTAATTCTGATTCTCGGCCTTGAGGTAGACCTTGGAGCCCTGCTTGATTAGGCGCTTGAGGGTCGTCTCGCCGTCGATGAGTGCGGCCACGATGTCACCATGCTTCGGTGTGCCGGGTTCGATGATGACCGTGTCGCCGTCGTTGATATCGGCATCGACCATCGAGTCGCCGCGGACGCGGAGGGCGAAAGCTTCGGGGGCACGACGACGGGAGCTGGCGGAAATCGGGACCTGCATTGAATCGAGGACGCCGGAGGATTCGGTGTAATCGGGGAAGCCAGCGGCGATCGAGCCAGCGAACTTGACGCTCTCGAAGGCGATGGCGTCATCGCCGGGGCCTTCGTAGCGGATGACCGTCTCGGAGGTGTCGCTGAGGACCTCAGGGACGATCTTGTAAGCACGGGCGGCGCCGGGGATGCGCTGGAGGACGCCCTTGCGCTCGAGGGCCTGGAGGTGGCCGAAGACGGCGTTGGTCGAGGCGAAGCGGAACTTGGCCTGGATGTCGCGGATGCTCGGCCAGTAGGTGTGCTCGGCGACGTGGGCCTTCATGTAGTCGAGGATGGCCCGCTGCTTCTTGGTCAGTTCTTCCATAGTGAACGCATGTTCTATGAAAACTTGTTCACTGTCAAGTCTTCAGGCCAAAAGGCCATATAAACCTCAATATCCTCCGAACTTGGCCTCGAACTCGGCCACGGTGCGCTCCATCCCGGGGTAGCAGCGGGCGGCGATGGCCAAGGACTGCCCGCGGATGGCCCTAGGCACGCCCCAGAGGGCTTGGCTGACTGAACCGGTGATAGCGGCCAGGGTATCGGCGTCCCCCCTCACCGAGGCGGCAAAGCGGACCGCAGACTCGAAGTCGGGGGTCCCGATGGCGATGGCCAGGCATTCCGGCACGCAGCCTTGGCAGGTCTCGTTATAGGTGTGGGTCCTCCGGATTTCCGCGAGGTCGGGCAGGGGGCCGTAGAACTTTTCGGCGACGGCCCGGACGGCGGCGGGGTTGCGGGTCTTGCGCGCGGTCCAAATCGCCGCAGCCACGGCTTGGGCTCCCTTGATGCCTTCGGGATGAGCGTGCGAAGGACGGGCGCTGAGCTGGGCGTGCTCGAGGACCGTCTCCAGATCATCGAACGCCCAGGCCACGGGCGAGACGCGCATGGCCGATCCATTGCCATAGGAATCTCGTTCGCCGGGCGCACCGTCGTAGACCCATCCGCTGAAGCCGACGCCGAAGGCCGCCGACAATGGCGCGTTTTGCCCGTGCTTCTCGTAATAGCCGACCATCCCGACGAGCCCGGGCTTATAGTCGCGCTCTCCTTTCAGAATCGTCTCGGCGACCGCCCAGGTGAGGAGCGAGTCGTCGGTGGGGCAGGAGCGTTCGGCGAAGAGAGGGAAACCCTGGTCTTCGTTACGGCTGAATTCGTGCACTGATCCGATGATGTCGCCAGCGATGGCTCCGAGCATCCCGACACGTTGCCGGCCAGATCGGTCTACTTCCAATCAAAACTCCGGTGACCGCGTCATAGGCCGACATTTGTGGTTATGCGGGACATCCGTCATGACTTTTTTAACGGCGTTCCTGTCTCTTTTTTCGCTCAAGGTTGCGACCTTTGTCCGCTTCGCTTGTCTCCCTCTTATCCCCATGTCCCTCCGTGTCTTCCTTTTGCTTGGCGCCGCCTGGCTTTGCGTCGCCTTTGCCGGGGCGCAGGTGACCGCCCCGATTCCTTCGCCCGCGTCCCGTCCGGCCATCGCGACCGACGCCTGGTATCGCACCTGGGTGCGGGTGGACGATTCGTTCTTTACCAAGCACGAACGTAATCTGTTCGAGGAATCGGTCGGCCTTCATTTTCGCGATCTCGAAGGGGCGCATGAGGCTTTCGTCAACGGCGTGAAGATCGGCACCGGCGGCGCCTTCGCCCCCGGCTACAAGAGCGCCCGCAAGGAGGTCTTCCGCCATAAGGTACCGGTGGGTACGCTGAAGAAGGGTGAGTGGAACGAAATCGTCTTCCACGTCCAGCAGCCCGAAGGGAAGGGCGGCTTCCTCGGCGAAGCGCCGTTCATCATGAACTACTTCATGGAGTGCGTGCTCGAAGGCGCCTGGGAATATTCTGCGACGCCGTTGATCCCTGGTCCGGCGCTTAAGGTCCCGCCGACTTCCTCCTCGTTCTCGAAGTTCCGCGAATCGAACCGCGTGCTCGGTCGCGCCGAACAGTTCCACGGCCCTAAGCTTTCGCCGGTCGAAGCCTATGCGAAGATGCGTGCGACCACCGACCTCGCGATCGACCTATTGTTCTCCGAGCCGCTCGTCGCCCAGCCAACCCACTTCAGCTTCGACACCCGCGGCCGCCTCTGGGTCACGCAGTATCGCCAGTATCCTTATCCTGCGGGCGTAAACATGATCAGCCGAGACAAGTATTATCGCTCGCACTACGACCGCGTCCCGCCGGCTCCGCCCAACCATGACCGCGGCGCCGACATCGTCTCCATCCACGAATCAACCAAGCACGATGGCGTCTACGATAAGCACACGGTCTTCCAGGACGGCCTCAATATGGCTAACTCCGCCGTGCGCGCCAACGGCGGCGTCTGGGTGATGAACCCCCCTTATCTGCTGTTCTATCCCGACGCCAATGCCGACGATATCCCAGATGGCCCGCCCGTGGTGCATCTCTCCGGCTTCGGCCTCGAGGACACCCACTCGGTAGGCAACGGCATCATCCTTGGTCCCGATGGCTGGCTTTACGGCGTGCACGGGAGTACTTCGTCCTCGCGCGTCGTGCGTCCGGGCTTCGATTCCGCCGACGCCGCCCCGGTCCATTTCGAAGGCTGCATGGTCTGGCGCTACCACCCGAAGACCCGCGAGTACGACATCTTCAGCGAAGGCTCGGGCAACCCCTTCGGCCTCGAGTTCGACGGCGACGGCCGGATGTACTCCGGACATAACGGCGGCAACACCCGTGGCTGGCACTACGTCCAGGGCGGCATCTACCTCAAGCAAGGCGTCGACCCCGGTAAGTTTGGCCCCGCGCGTACGCCCTACACCTTCGGACAGCTCCCGATCCTCGGCACGCTCACCAAGGTCCCGCGTTTCGCGCACTTCGGTTCATTCATCGAAGGCACCGCCATGCCTGCGAAGTATCAGGGTCACCTCTTCTCCCTGGATCCGTTGCATAACACCGTCACCGATTCCGAGCGCATTCCGCAGGGTGCGACGTACGTAACGACCGACAAGGGCATCGCGATGTGGTCTGAGGACGTCGGTTTCCGTCCGCTCTACAGCGCCAACGCCCCCGACGGCTCGCTCTTCGTGTCCGACATGTACGAGTATTACATCGCACACGGCCAGCACTACCAAAACCAGATCGATCCTACGACCGGCCGTATGTATCGCCTCCGCGATAAGGATGCCAAGCTCGAGACCGATACGAACCTCGAAGGTAAGACGACCGCTCAATTGGTGGCCTTGCTCGGTCACCCGAACAAGTTCCACCGCACGGCCTCGCTTCAACTGCTGGCTGAACGCCGTGATCCGAAGGCGGTCGCCTTACTCGACGTACAACTCGCGGCTGACCAGGGTCGGGGAGCCCTCGGTGCGCTTTGGTCCCTCTATCAGGCTGATGCGCTGACGGATGCCCGGGCTGTCGCTGCGCTGACCCATGCCTACGCGCCGGTCCGTTTCTGGGCCACGCGTTTCCTGGGCGATAAATATGGCGTTAACCGCGGTCTCGGCGTCGCGGGCGTCGAATCTAAGGGCGCCCGTCAGCTACCCGCGGACGTCTTCACCGCTGTCCTAGCTCGCGCACGTACCGAACCCGACGCCGAAGTCCGCTCGCAGCTCGCCTCTTCGGCTCGTCGTCTACCGACCGACCAGATGCTCAAACTCGTCACGACCCTCGCTTCCCGCGATGAGGACGCCACCGACGCCTACATCCCGCTGCTACTCTGGTTCGCACTGGAATCACATGTGACGCTCGACCGCGAGGCCGTCGTGAGCTTCGCCAAGAATCCGGCCGTCTGGGATCGCCCGCTCGTCCAGCAGCATATCCTACCTCGCCTCATGCGTCGCTTCGCCACGGAAGGCCGCCGGGCGGATCTGCTCGTCTGCGCTCAGTTTCTCCGTCTCGCCCCGACGCCTGCCCATAGCGTGCACCTCATGAAGGGCTTCGAGGATGCGTACCGTGGACGTGAGCTCGCTGGGTTGCCCGACGAACTTCTCCAAGCCATGGCCGCTTCCGGCAAGGCGCCGTTGATTCTCCGCGTCCGCCAAGGAGATCCAGTGGCCATCAAGGAATCGCTTTTACTTATCGCGAATAAGAAGGCGGACGCGACCGAGCGCCTCAACCAGATCCGCGTCTTTGGCGAAGTTCGCCACCCCGATGCGCAGGCCATCTTGCTCGCGATCGCGGGTTCCGCTGATTCCGCCGCATTGCGTAAGGCCGCGCTCATCTCGCTGATGACCTACGGTCAGCCTGAGGTTGGTACGCAGACCGTCGCCATTGTTGAGACGAGTGCCGGCGATATTCGTCTCGCCGCATTGGCCCTGCTTGCTAGCCGTGCCGAATGGTCGCAGCAGCTCTTGCAGGCCGTTAAGTCCGGACGGATCGGCGCCAACACCGTCCCGCGCGATATGGTCGAGCGCATGCGACAGCACGAACCGAAGCAATTACAGTCGATGCTGGCCGAACTCTATCCGGTCAAGCCGGCCACCGGTGTCACGGATTTCATCGCCAAGATCGCCGACGTCGAGGCCAAGCTTAAGGCCGGCACGGGCAATCCCTATGCAGGCGAGCCCATCTACATGGAAAGGTGCGCCCCATGCCATAAGCTCTTTTTCAAGGGCGGAAAGATCGGCCCTGAACTCACCGCCTACCAGCGCGATAACCTCGGCACCATGCTTATCAGCGTCGTGAATCCGAACATCGAGATCCGCGAGGGCTTCCAGTATTTCTCCGTTACCACGAACGATGGACGATCGCTCAGCGGCTTCCTAGTCGAGCGTGACGCGCAGATTCTGGTCCTCCGCGGACTGGAAGGAGAGGACATCACCTTGCGTCAGGCCGACATCCGTCTGCTCACTCCCATGGGACGAAGCCTCATGCCGGAAGGACTCCTCGACGGCATGGAGCCCCAGCAGCTGCGCGACCTATTTGCTTACCTCCGGATCTCGCAGCCCATCAGCAAATAGCCAAAGTTAGGCTGGAACTTATAATATTATTAGGTGTTAATTAAGTCGTACCCTATGAAGCACCTACCCTACGTCTGTCTCCTCACCCTCGGCTCGGCCTCCGCTTTCGCGGCTTCCGCTCCGTCCAGCCTCTTCGCCAGCAATGTCGAAGTGAGCTACGTCCAGCAGTCCACCGACGGCATCTCCGGCCATCTCAATGGCTGGGAACTGTCCGCCACCGCCTATCTCGGCAGCTCCGACGTCTTCGTCAACGCCCAGACCTCGGTCGGCGGCGACCTCGGTAACGGCGCTGATGCCGCCTCCCTTGGCTACCGCTTCAAGAACGTTGGCGCGATTGCCGACGTAGCCCTCACGGTCGGTTCCGATGAGACCTACGGCATCGCCCTCCACCGCGCCCTCGGCGGCGGTTTCGGCGCCTGGGCTTCCTACGAGAAAAACGCCGCTGGCCATGATGTCAGCGTCGTCCTCAGCAAGATGATCGTCAGTAACGTCTCGGCCGACCTCGGTTACTCCTGGATCAACCTCGACGGCGCCGCCGACGCGAACCAGTGGAGCCTCGGCGTCCGCTTCAAGTTCTAAGCCACGCTTAGTTCACGACGAAAGCCGTCGGCCCTTGCGGGTCGGCGGCTTTTTCTTTGGTCACATCAGACCCTGCGTGGGGATGACGGGCGCCGGAACGACTGGTGCCGCGGCTGGGGCGTCGAGCTTATCCAGTTGGGTCTTGAGGGCGGACATGGCCTGTTCGCGTAAAGCGATGACTTCGGTTTCCAACGCCGCGCGTTGTTCGTCGGTCTCGGCGGCGCGGAAGGCTTCGCCGATTTCCCGTCCGCGCTTAAGGATTTCCTGCGAGGAGGGGTCCAGCATCCCGTTACGGATTGCCTGACCGAGTTTCTTTTCATCGCCGCCGGCGAGGTCCATCGCGATTTTCCGCGTTTCTTCTCCGAAGGCCTTATAGCGGGCCTTCGTGGCCTCGTCCATCGGCGGGCGCTTGGCCGGCGCGGGTGTGGCAGGCTTGGTAGCCACGACCGGTGCGGGCTTCGGCGCCGGGGTCGGGGCGACGACGGCCTGCTCGACCTTGGCCGGCAAGGGCGCTTCGGAAGGGGTGATGAATCGGGCGACTAAGAAGCCAATCGCCACGCAGAAGGCGATGGTGATGAACAATGAGGTTTTCTTCATGGACGCACGCTAGGCGTCCATGTCCCCGTCTGGCGAATAAGTAATCTGGCTTACCTAATCAAACAGGGCTTCTTCGGGTCAAATTTCCAGCCCGGGATCAGGAATTGCATCGCCACGGCGTCGTCGCGCGAGCCGGACGGGAGTTTCCGATAGAGTTGGTGGGCGGCCTCGAGCTGGGCTGGGTCAATCTCAATGCCGAGGCCAGGCTTCTGCGGGACGGCGATCTTGCCGCCCTTGATTTGCAGGGGCTCCTTGGTGAGTCGCTGGCCTTCCTGCCAAATCCAATGCGTGTCCATCGCGGTGACATCGCCCGGAGCGGCGGCACCAACGTGTGTGAACATCGCGAGCGAGATGTCGAAATGGTTATTGGAATGGGAGCCCCAGGTGAGGCCGCGTTCCTGGCAGACCTGCGCAACCTCGACCGAGCCTTGCATCGTCCAGAAGTGCGGGTCTGCGAGGGGGATGTCGACTGCCTGCAGTTTTAGGGCGTGATCGAGCTGGCGCCAATCGGTGGCGACCATGTTGGTGGCGGTGCGGAGGCCAGTGGCCTTCTTGAATTCAGCCATGATCTCGCGACCTGAGAAGCCAGCTTCGGCGCCGCACGGGTCCTCGGCGTAAGCGAGCACGCCCTTCAGGTTCTGGCAGACCTCGACGGCTTCCTTGAGGAGCCAGGCCCCGTTGGGGTCGAGGGTGATACGTGCCTTCGGAAAGCGGGTGGCGAGGGCGCGGACGGCTTCGATCTCTCGGGCGGCACTGAGTACGCCGCCCTTGAGTTTGAAGTCCTGGAAACCAAAGCGTTCTTGGGCGGCTTCGGCCTGGCGGACGATACTTTCCGGCGTAAGGGCTTCTTCGTTGCGGAGGCGATGCCAAGCATGGGCGGAGCCGGCTTCGTCGCGATAGCCGAGCGTAGTCTTACGGCGGTCACCGATGAAGAAGAGGTAACCGAGCATCTCGACTTCGGTGCGCTGCTGGCCTTTGCCGAGAAGCGCGGCGACGGGCTTCGACTGGAACTGACCGAGGAGATCGAGGAGGGCGGACTCAATCGCCGTGACGGCGTGGATCGTCACGCGGAGGTCGAAGGTCTGCAGGCCGCGGCCACCGGTGTCGCGGTCGGAGAAGGCGGCGCTGACCGTCGCGAGGAGCTTTTCGTAATCAGCGATTTCTTTCCCGATGAGTAATGGGGCGGAATCCTCGACCGTCTGGCGAATCTTCTCGCCGCCCGGGACTTCGCCGAGACCCGTGTGGCCAGAGCTGTCGGTGATCAGGACGATATTACGCGTGAAGAACGGTCCGTGCGCACCGCTCAGGTTGAGGAGCATGCTGTCGTGGCCGGCGACCGGCACGACACGGATGGATTGGATGAGCGGAGAGGACATTACGAAAGGGGTAGGGATAGGGGCAGGGGTAGGGCTTACGCCTTGGGCTTGGTGCGGACGAGGAAGACGAGGCCAGCAGCCAGGACGGAAGCGACTGCCAGGCCGTAGAGTCCGTATTGGACGGAGCCGGTAGCCTTTTCGAGTTTTCCAAAGACCGTCGGGGCCACGAAGCCGCCGAGATTACCGATGGAGTTGATGAGCGCGATGACCGCCGCGGCGATGCGTGCGTCGAGGTAGCCTTGCGGGATGGGCCAGAAGAGCGACGAGGCGGACTTGAAGCCCAGCGCTGCAAAGCAGATGGCCACGAAGGCGAAGACCGGTCCCCCGGTGGTCGACATGAACATCCCTGTCGCGGCGACGATCAGCGCGCCTGCGACCCAGAGTTGCGGACGCTTCCAGCGGGCCGCCCCGGCGGCGGCGAGATACATGCCGAGAATGGAAATCGTCCAAGGCACCGAGTTCAGGAAGCCTACCTGAAGGTCGGTGAGGTCGCCCATCTTCCGGATGATATTGGGCAGCCAGAACGTCGCCGCGTAGATGGTCAGCTGGATGGCGAAGTAGACGACGCAGAAGAGAATAATCTGCGGATCGCGGAGTAGGCGGAAGATGCCGGGCCGTTCAGTTTGGTTGGCCTCGCGCTCGCGCTGCTCGGCTTCGATGGTCGATTCGAGGGCCTGCTTTTCTTGTTCCGATAGCCAGTGGGCGTCGCGGGGGAGCGAGTCCAGCCAGAACCAGGCGCCGATACCGATGACAACCGAGAGGAGCCCTTCGACGAACAACATGCTCTGCCAGCCCTTGAGGCCCAGGAGCGAGGTCTGCATGAGGGCCCCGGCCAGTGGTCCGGAGAGGATCGAGGCGATGGCCGAGCCGCTCAGGAACAGCGCGATGGCCTTGCCGCGTTCGGCGGACGGGAGCCAGCGGGTGAAATAATAGATGACGCCGGGGAAGAAGCCGGCTTCGGCCGCGCCGAGGGCGAAGCGGAGGAAGTAGAATTCATTCTCGTTTCGGGCAAAGGCCATCAGTGAAGCCACGACTCCCCAGGAGATGGTGATGCGCGTCAGCCAAACACGGGCGCCAAACTTCTGCAGTAGCATGTTCGACGGGACCTCGAAGATCGCATACCCGATGAAGAACAGGCCGGCGCCCAAGCCGTAGGCGGCGCTGTCGAGCCCGAGGTCCGTCTTGAGGTGCTGCTGGATGAAACCAACGTTCACCCGGTCCAGGTAGTTCACGATGAACATCACGATGAACAACGGCAGGATACGCCGTTTTACCTTCGAGACGGCGTCGTTCAGATATCCTGCATGGTCGGCGGTGAACTCGCTCATGGCGGCTTACTTTACGCCGGCTTTGGCGATGAGGGCGGCAAGCTGCTCGACCTCGGCGGGCTTGAGGTCGGTCAGCGGAGCGCGCACTGGGCCCGCACCATGCCCGACAATCGTGGCGCCCGCCTTGATGATGCTGACGGCGTAGCCGGCGCTCTTGTTGCGTAGCTCGAGGTAGGGCAGGAAGAAGCTATCGAGCAGGCGGTTCTGCGTCGCGTGGTCGTCCTTCGCCACGGCGTGGTAGAAGTCCATCGCGGTCTGCGGGATAAAGTTGAAGACGGCGGACGAGTAGACCGGTACGCCCATGGCCTTGTAGGCGGCGGCGTAGACTTCAGCGGTAGGCAGGCCGCCGAGGTAGCTGAAGCGATCGCCCATACGACGACGGATGGAGACCATGAGCTCGATGTCGCCGAAGCCGTCCTTGTAGCCGATGAGGTTCGGGTTGTTGGCAGCGAGCTTCTCGAGGTGATGCGGCAGGAGGCGGCAGACGTTACGGTTGTAGACGACGACGCCAATCTTGACCGACTTGCAGACCTGGTCGACGTGCTCAGCGACGCCGTCTTGGTTGGTCTCGGTCAGGTAATGCGGTAGGAGGAGGATACCTTTAGCGCCGAGGCGTTCGGCTTCCTGGGCGTATTGGATGGCCACGCGGGTGGGGCCGCCGGCTCCGGCGAGAATCGGCACGAGGCCATCACAGGTATCGACCGCGGTCTTAATGATTGAAGAGTATTCCTTCGGCTCGAGGGAGAAGAATTCGCCCGTGCCCCCGGCGGCGAAGAGCGCGGTGGCACCGTAAGGAGCCAGCCACTGGAGGCGCTTGGCGTAACTCGGGGCATCGAAGTCACCGTTGGCCTTAAAGTCGGTGATCGGGAAGGAGAGTAGTCCGGACGAGAGGACCTTCTGGAGTTCGAGGGGGGACATGGGGCTAAACAGGGGTAGGGGTAGGGGTATCAGAGCGCGGCGTTGGAGCGGGTGCCGTTGACGAGGCGCGAGAGACCGAGGGGATTGGCGTTCTGTAGTTCAGCGGGCAGGGCGGCGTCCGGATAGTTCTGGAAGCAGACGAGGCGCGTGAAGCGGTAGATGGCGTTGGAGCCCACGGAGGTCGTGCGTCCGTCGGACAGCGACGGATACGGTCCGCCATGCACGATGGCGTGCGAGACTTCCACGCCCGTGGGGAAGCCATTGACGACCACACGGCCGGCGACGGCCTCAAGTCGGGCGATGAGCGCGGATTGCTGGGCCAGTTCAGTATCGGTGCCATGCACCGTTGCGGTCAGGTTGCCATGCAGGGCGCCGAGGACGGCGTCGACTTCGCGCTGGTCGGCGCACCAGATGACGAGCGAACTCGGTCCGAAGATCTCTTCCTGCAGCGAGCCGTCGGCGACGAAGGTCTTGGCATCGGTCGCGAAGAGCGTGGCAACGGCGCGGTTGGGCTGTCCGCTGGACTTGCCTTGGGCGACGACCTTAACGCCGGCCTGGGCGGCGCGGGCGGTCAGACCTTTCAGGTAGGCCTGATGAATGCCGGCGGTGAGCATCACGCCATCGGCGCAATCGGTAAAGAGGGCGGAGAGTTTATTGATGAACGATTCCGCGGCAACTGTACGGGTCAGGACGATCAAGCCGGGTTGGGTGCAGAACTGGCCGACGCCGAGCGTGCACGAGCCAAGCAGACCAGTGGCGATGGCTTCGCCGCGGGAGGCGAGGGCGCCTTCGAGTAGGACGACAGGGTTGACGCTGCTCATTTCGGCGTAGACCGGGATTGGCGTCGAACGAGCGGCGGCGGTGTCCATAAGCGCACGACCGCCAACGCGGGAGCCCGTGAAGCCGATGGCGCGCAGGGCGGAGTGCTTGGCGACCTGCTGGCCGATGACGCGGCCTTCGCCCATGAGGAGCGAGAAGGTGCCTTCGGGCAAGTGGTTCGCTTTCACGGCTTCGACGATGAGTCCGCCCATGATCTCGGCGGTGCCGATATGAGCGTGGTGGGCCATTACGATGACTGGGCAGCCAGCGGCGAAGGCCGAAGCGGTGTCGCCACCGGCGACGGAGTAGGCGAAGGGGAAGTTGCTCGCGCAGAAGACAGCGACGGGGCCGATCGGACGGAGCAGTGAGCGATGGTCAGGCTTAGGCAGAGGCTTGCGGTCCGGGTTAGCAGTCTCGATGCGCGCGTCGATCCAATCGCCTTTCTCAACGAGGTCGGCGAAGAGGCGCAGCTGGCCCATCGTGCGACCGATCTCACCTTGGCAACGGGCTTCGGGCAGGCCAGTTTCCTGGGTGGCGCGAGCGACAAGAGAGGGCGTGGCGGTTTCGATGCGGGTGGCGATGTCGCGGAGGAAGGCGGCCTTCTGCTTGCCGGAAAGCGCCGCGAGCGCGGGGGTGGCCTGAGCGGCCAGGGTGCAGGCCTGGTCGGCCTCGGCGGCCGTGGCCGGGAAGAAGTCCGGCTCAAGGGCGGTTGCCGTGGCAGGATTGATCGCACGGTAGGCGGCGGCGGTGGACTGGCCGCGCGCGAAACCGATGAAAGAGTGGCCGAGGAGGGACGACATGGAGAGAGGGGTAGGGTTAGGGGAGCCCGGCTCCGGAGGCAAACAAGATAGGGCTTAAGCAAAGGTTGCAGGAGGGGAACCTGCCGCCTAATAACAGGTCACCCCAAACATGCGCTTTCCTTTGTTATGCGGCTTGATGATGTGCTTGACCCTGATCGGTGCTGATCGTCCGAATATCATCGTCATTTTGGCCGATGACCAAGGCTTCGGTGACCTCGGGGCCAATAACCCGCAGAGCAAGATCGCTACTCCTAATCTGGACGCCTTGGCCAAGGGCGGCCTGCGCTTCACCGATGGTCATACTTCGTCGGGCGTCTGCACGCCGACCCGCTACAGCCTGCTGACCGGCCGTTACCATTGGCGCACGCGTCTCCAGTCTGGTGTCCTTGGTGGTTTCTCACCTCCGCTCATCGCCAAGGACCGTCTCACGGTCGCGGGTATGCTTAAGCAGCAGGGATACGTGACCGGTTGTTTCGGGAAATGGCATCTCGGGATGAGCTTCCCTCTGGCCGGTGGCGGCTATGCCGATGACGGTGGCGATTTTTCGAAGAACCCTAAGGACGTCAGCAAGATCGACTTCGCGGGCGATATCCTCGGCGGGCCGGTCGACCATGGCTTCGATACCTTCTACGGCATCAGCGCTTCGCTCGACATGCCGCCGTTCGTTTGGATCAAGGACCGCCGGATGACCGAGATCCCGAGCGCGACCAAGACCTGGCTGCGGACCGGGCCGGCCGGCCCGAAGTTCGAGGCCGTCGATGTAATGCCTTCCGTGATCGACCACTCCATCGCCTTCATCGAAGCCCAGAAGAAGGCCGACCCGGCCAAGCCGTTCTTCATCTATATCCCGCTGAACGCTCCGCATACTCCGATTGTCCCCACCAAGGAGTTTCAGGGCACCAGCGGCATCAGCCCTTACGCTGACTTCGTGAAGCAGGTCGACCATGACGTCGGCCGCCTAATGGCATCGCTGGAAAAACAAGGACTGACCGAGAACACCCTTGTGATCTTCACGGCGGACAACGGCTGCTCGCCGGCGGCTAATATCACCGAACTCCAGAAGGCCAGCCATGAGCCGAGTTACATTTATCGCGGCCACAAGGCCGACCTTTATGAAGGCGGTCACCGCGTTCCGTTCCTTGTCCGCTGGCCCGCCAAGGTGAAGCCTGGCGTCTCGCCAGCCCTCGTCGGCCAAATCGATTTCCTCGCTACTTTCGCCGACATCACCGGTGCGAGCGTCCCCGCTGCGATGGCCGAAGATAGCGTGAGCTTCCTGCCAGTCCTACGGGGTGATAAGCCTGAGGTCCGTCAGGGCATCGTGAGCCAGTCGATCAACGGTAGCTTCGCGATCCGCGACGGTGCATGGAAACTCCTGCTCAGCGCCGGTTCCGGCGGTTGGAGTTCGCCTAAGCCGGGTGCCGAAGAAGCCGGCCTACCGTCTGTGCAGTTGTACGATCTTTCGAAAGACCCTGGTGAACGGAAGAATCTTCAGGCCGAATTCCCAGAGCGCGTGGCCGCCATGAAGGCCGAGCTCGAGAAGATTATCGCCCGAGGTCGCAGTACGCCGGGCGCCGATCTTGCGAATGACGTAGCCGTGCAGCTGATCAAGAAGAGCCCCGCCGGTAAGGCCAAGGCAAAGAAGAAATGAGGCTCTGGCATGCCGTCGGTCTGCTGGTCGCCACGATGCTTTCCGCTGCACCCAAGGTTCCGGAAGGGGTCGAGTTGATTCGCGACCTTGAGTACGCACAGGTCAAGGGCATCAGCCTTAAGTTGGATCTTTACCGTCCGTCAGCAAAGCCCTCCGCGCCCATGCCGTTGATCATCTGGGTGCATGGCGGAGGATGGAGCAAGGGGACTAAGGCCGGTTGTCCCGTCTCATGGCTGGCCGCCAAGGGCTACGCCGTTGCGAGCCTGGATTTCCGTCTATTGCCCCAGCATCCTTGGCCGGCGCAAATCGAAGACCCGATCGCAGCGCTCCGCTGGTTGCGCATGGAGTCAGGTAAGTATGGTTACGATGCCGAGCGTTCCGCCGCGATGGGCGGTTCATCTGGCGGCCACGTGGTTGCTCTTTGGGGCACCCTGACTTTGCCGCCCGGCGATAAGGTGAAGGCCGTGGTGGATTGGTACGGTCCGACGGACCTGCTGACTATGCCGCCGAATGTCCTTTCGGAAAAGCGATCCCGTGTTGAGCTCGCCAAGGCGAATGGCGCCCTATTGCTCGGGGGCATCGTCATGGACCAGCCCGAAAAGGCCAAGGCCGTCAGCGCCCTGCATCAGGTGACGAAGGACGACGTCCCGTTCCTGATCATGCACGGCGCGGCGGACACGTCGGTTCCGGTCGACCAGAGCGAACGCCTGCATGCGGCGCTCAAGGCCGCCGGCGTCGAATCGACCCTGAAGCTGCTGCCTGGGGCCGGGCACGGCGGCAAGGAATTCGACTCCACGGAATCGCGGGCACTTATCCTAGCCTTCCTGGACAAGCACCTGCGGCGTTAGGCCGTCGGATCAGTCGGCCAGCTGCGCGAGTAGCTTGAGCGTCTCGATCGGCGACTTATGCGTCGAAGCGGCGTTGTGCAGGCCGTGGGGTAGCATCTCGATCGCAATCGACTTCAGTTCTTCCAGTCGGGCGCAAAGCTTGTCGAGGCAGGCATCGGCTCCCTTTTCGTCGACCCATACATCGTAGATGGTCACCATCTCGCCGGGCTTATCGCCGTCGATTTCGCCTTCGCCAACCTCGTAGTCGCAGTCGAGGAGTTCGTCCCAGAAGTTGGCGTCGAGGTCGAGGGCGTCCTCGAGTTCATAAAGACGGATGCCGCTCATCCATTCGTTGAGGAGCGTGAAGGCCTCGCGGTGCGCGGGGAGCACTTCGGTGAAGGTGTCCCGGATGCCGACCGCGATGAGCGTGAGGCCGTCGACAGTATCGCCCAGCTGGGGGCCGTCGAAGGGAGGAGTCGGTTCGGAGGACATGCGCAGAAGGGAGGAGGGGTCAGGGTCGGAGAGCCAGCCAAATCACTTCCCGCCGCCGACGATCTCGGCCAGGAGCCTCTCGAGGCCCTTGCCGTAGCGGACGTAGGAGTCGAAGCGTTCCTGGGGCGAGGCCTTGGTGCCTTCGCCGAGGTGGACGATGCTGGCGACGTGCGGCTCGATGGAGACGCCGGCTTTGTAGTCGTTGCGGATGAGGTCGGTGAGGATCTCCTGGACGAGGGCGTCGCCTTCGCCGGCATAGGTGAACGCGCTACTCTTGCCGCCAGCCGGGTTGCGACGGCAGTCCTTGATATGGACGTATTCTACATACGGGAGGATCTCGCGATAGAACGGCATCGTCTCCTGGCCGTAGGACACCGTGTTGCCGATGTCGAAGAGGTAGCGGACGCTCGGATGGTCGACGCTTTCGATAAAGCGGCGGGCGTGCGTGCCCGAGAGTCCGCCCCAGCCTTCGCAGTTCTCGTGGAGTAGCATGATACCACCGTCGGCGGCGAGCTTAGCCATCTCCTTGTAGCGGCGGACGCCTTCGTCGCGCCAGGCATCTTCGGAAACGTCGCCGCGGACCCAGCTCATCGTGCGGACGAACTTAGTACCGGAGCGCTGCATGCGCGGGATGAGTACGCGGAGGTCGGCGAGGTCCGTAGCGAAGTCGCCCGTAATCGGACGGCTCCAGTTACCGATGGCGGAAGCATAGCTGCTGACGCGCATGCCGGCAGCTTCGATTTTCTCGATGGCCTGCTTGAACTCGTCGTCGCTTACGGCCGGGCCAGAAAACTGTTTGCCGTTGAGCAGGCGGAGCTCGAGGGCCTTCCAGCCGAGGGCCTGATGGGCGGCGATCTGGCCGTCGATGTCGTCAGCGGCTTCGTCGGCTAGGCCAGAGAGGGGGAAGGGGGGCATGGCGGAGGAGAAGAGGACTGAATTGATGGCTGAAACGAGAGCTGAATCGAGGGCAGAATTGAAAGCGGGCTAGGGGTTCGGCTTGCGGACACGAGGTAATGGGCGGATAAGTTCGTTATGAGATTCGCCCCTATCTTGCTCTGCTGGTCCGTCTTGTGCTTTGCAGCTGAACCAGCCCGGAAGCTGAAGGTCTTCATCCTCGCCGGGCAGTCCAACATGGAAGGACAGTCGGTCGTCGACCTGACCGGACGCGATTACAACGAAGGGAAGGGCACTTTGGTGGAGGTGATGGCCCGCCCGGGCAACGCCGAGCGCTATGCCCACCTGCGCGATAAGGAAGGCAAATGGGTCGTACGTCAGGATGTCTGGGTACGTTACCAGCGCGAGAAGCAGCCACTGCTCGCTGGCGGTCTTTCCGTTGGCTACGCCGTCTACGGCGGCAAGCATCACTTTGGGCCTGAGTATCAGTTCGGGCACGTCGTCGGCGAGGCCTACCGCGATCAGGTCCTGCTCATCAAGACCGCCTGGGGAGGCAAGAGCCTCTACCGCGATTTCCGTCCGCCGAGCGCGGGCGGCGTGGTCGGTCCGTATTACACGAAGATGGTGGCCGAGGTCCGTGCGGCTCTGGCTAACCTGAAGAAAGATTTTCCGTCCTACGACGGTTCCCCTGTAGAGCTGGCCGGCTTCGTCTGGTATCAGGGTTGGAATGACGGCGTGAATCCCAAGACCGCCGTCCCCGAGTACGAGCAGAACCTCGCGCACCTGATCAGGGATGTACGCAAGGAATTCGGTGCGCCGAAGCTGCCAGTCATCGTCGGCGAACTCACGGGCCCGTGGGTCGACGCCCCGAAGGAATGGACCGCCTTGCGCAAAGCCCAGGCCAACGTGGCGGAATACCCCGAGTTCAAGGACAACGTCGTGTTCGTGCCGACCCGCACCTTCGTGCGCAAAGCCGAGGATTCCCCGAATCCGGGTCATGGCCACCACGAGTTCGGCAACGCTGAGACCTACTTCCTCGTCGGCGACGCCCTCGGTAAGGCCGCCGTGCAGATGGCCGGTCGAGATCGCCAAGTGCGTTCGGTGCGCGGATGGACCCTGCGGATCGATGAGCGACTCATTGCCAAGGATGCTGCCATGGTCGAGAAGGCCGTCGTCCTGCTCGATGCGCAGCTCGCTAAGGTTGAAAGGTTCATTCCGGCTAAGGCCGTGGAGCGGCTCCGTTCTGTGCCGATCAACTTTACGCTACCCTATGAAAGTGGGCGGGGCACGGCCGAGTATCACGGTGGGTTAGCGTGGGTGAAGCAGGCGGGTCGCGAGATCGCTTTGGCCAAGGCGATTGAGTTTACCAATGTCGACCGCCTTGAGCCCGAGATCCGACGCATGCCTGTGCTCGTCCTGCACGAGCTCGCGCATGCCTACCACGACCAAGTCATCCCTGATGGTTATCAGAATCCCGATATCCTTGGTGCCTATCAGAAGGCCAAGGCAGCGGGAACCTATGACGCCGTGAAGCGTTGGACCGGTGAGAAGTTCGTCGATAAGCCGGCTAAGGCGTATGCGATGAATAACCAGATGGAGTATTTCGCCGAGAGCACTGAGTCGTACTTTGATCGTAATGACTTTGAGCCGTTCAACCTGGCTGAACTACAAGCGAAGGACCCAGGTATGCTCAAGGTCGTCGAGAAAGTCTGGGGGATTGCCGAAAAGTGAGGTCTCTTCGCCGATTCTTAAGGCTAGATTAATGGGTCTGGGGTTGAAACCCCAAGGCGGATGCAGGCTAATTCTGTCTTCACATGAAAACGTTGGCCCTTTCGCTTCTTCTCGTACTTGCCGCGGCGAGTTCCTCGGCTTCGACCCTCGCCAGTTCGCCCGTCTCGCCCAAAGTCAGCGTCGACGTCGCGGCAATTGATCGCGAGCGCATCCTGAAGGCCGCCGAGAAGGCCCTGACGCAGGCGCCGGTCAGCATCACCGCCTTCCCAGCCAAGCTGAGCGAGGGTGGGGCTAACGACTTCTATTCGAATGGCGACTACTGGTGGCCGGATTCCACCAAGCCGAATGGCCTTCCGTACATCCGCCGCGACGGGCAGACCAATCCGGAGAATTTCAGTCAGCATCGTCTAGTCGTGAAGACCCTGCGCGATTCCGTCTCCGCTCTGGCCGCCGCTTATCAGGTCACCGGGGACGACAAGTATGCCGTCAAGGCTGCGGAGCTGCTTCGAGTGTTCTTCTTGGACGCCCAGCTGCGCATGAATCCAAACCTCAACTTCGCGCAGGCTGTCCCGGGCGTCTCGCCCGGTCGCGGTATCGGCATCATCGACGCATTGCATCTCATCGAAGTACCTGCGTCCGTGAAGGCCCTCGAGCGTTCGCCTGCTTTCCCGGCCGGTATGGCCAAAGACTTGCGCGGGTGGTTCCGTGAACTTACTGATTGGATGGTAACCAGCAAGAACGGCAAGGAAGAGGCCGCTGCGAAGAATAACCACGCCGTGGCCTTTTATCTGCAGCTCGCCGTCTACGCTGATTTCATCGGCGACCAAGAGAAGCTCGCCGCCTGCCGTAAGCAGTACAAGGAAGTCTTCGTGGGCAAGCAGATGGCTGTCGACGGCGGCTTCCCGCTAGAGCTCGCTCGCACCAAGCCTTACGGCTACTCGATCTTCCAGCTGGATAACATGGTGCTCCTTTGCCAGGTGCTCTCGACCAAGGAGGACAACCTCTGGGAGTTCACGCTGCCGGACGGTCGCGGTATCCGTAAGGCCGTGGCGTTCCTTTATCCATTCCTCGCCGATAAATCCAAATGGACGCTCAAGCCCGATGTCCAAGCGTGGGAAGGATGGCCGGCCCGTCAGCCCAGCCTCCTTTTCGCCGGTCGTCAGTTTGGTGAGACGGCCTATCTGGACCTGTGGAAGAAACTCCCGGCCGACCCGACCGACCCTGAGGTACAGCGTAATATCGGCGTCACCCAGCCAGTCCTCTGGTAAGACGAGGTTGTCATCCGTGGATTCCGCGGAATGCTGGTCGCCATGAGATTCGCCCCGATGTCATGGCTGGCCGCCTTCCTGATGCTCACTTCCTTCGCCTATGCCGAGGACCCGCAGCGCGTGCTGTTCATCGGTAACAGCTATACGGGTGTGAATAAACTCCCCGACGTTTTCCTGGAGGTCGTGAAGGATTCCGGCCGACCGACGCCGGTGGTTAAATCATCGACGCCCGGCGGCCGTACCCTGAAGCAGCACCTCGGCATCGCGGGAAGCATGAAGCTTATCGACGAAGGCGGCTGGGACGTGGTCGTGTTGCAAGGGCAGAGCCAAGAGCCGGCCATCGCCGAAGTCGATGAGGCCGTGCGCAAGGAGTTCGTCGAGAGCGCGGCTGAGCTCTGCAAGCGCGTGCGCGCGAAGAGCCCGAAGGCAAAGATCTATTTCTATGCGACGTGGGCACGCCACGCCGACTACTGGGGAGCGGCCGGCAAGAAGGGGGCGGATGTTGGTGCCAATCCCAAGGAAATGCAGGCCCGCTTACGCAAGTGGTATGGCTTCGTGGCCAAGGAGAATCAGGCCACGTTGGTTCCTTGTGGGGACGCCTGGGAGCTGAACTACGCTTCCACTGCGGCGGTTCGCCTGCACACCAAGGACCATTCCCATCCGGAGTTCGTCGGCACTTACCTCAACGCACTCATCTTCTTTGGTAAAATTTACGGAGTGAAGGCGCCTACGCCGAGGTGGACGGGTAAGCTGGACGAAGCCCAGGCCAAGTTGATGCAGGGCTATGCCGCCCAGGTCCTGAAGTGACGGGACGGGCAGGCTCAGCGACCTAGCCAAGCCGCGGCGGCAGTCTTGGCGTCGGTGCCGTCAAGGTGCGGCGTGGCGGAAGGGAAGAGCGAGGCGTCTTTCTCTCCGGCTACCCAGAGGGCATGGGTCGAGGCGACGCAGAGCAGGCCCGGGACGTCGAGATACTTGGAGCCGCCGGGTAGGAACATCGGGTCGCGGTAATCCAGGAGCTGGCCGAAGCGGAAGCCAGCGGTATCGACGGCGGCTTTGGCGATGGCTTTACCGGTCGTGGCTCGGGCGGCAGCGGCAACGGCGCCCATCTTGCCGAAGCCGGCGAGCGAGACTCTCTTTACGGCCGGCTGGGAGGCGTCGCGTTTCGAGAGCAGGTAACTCGTGATGGTCATGACGTCATGCACGCGCTGGGCGAAGAGCGCGTGGTTGTAGCCGAAGGTATAGGCCGGGACTTCACGGGGGCCGGCCACGACGCGGGTCTGTTTGAGCTTCTTATCGTCCTGGAGGAAGAGATCGGCCGTGAGCACGCCCACGCCGCGGTCGATGAGTTCCTGTAGCTCGGGGCGGATGGTTCCATCCGCGAGGCGGGCGGAACCCTTGCCGGCATCGTCGAGCCAGATCACGACGTCACCGGTCGGATTGATGGGTTGTAGCCAATCGACCGCCACTTCTTCGCCGTAGGTCGCGTTGAGCAGTTTGCCTTGGGTGCGGAAGTGGGAGTCGCGCCATTGCGTGCTGGCGTCAGGGAAGCTAATCTTGCCGGCGTGGGCGTAGGGGCGGCCGATGAGGGCTTCGATGGCCGGGCGGAGGACGTGTTCGCGACCTTCAGGCGTCTTGGCGGCGGCGAGGAGTTGCTGCTCCGCGTCGGACTTGAGCCACTTGAGTAGGCCGCGTTCAAATTCGGGGTCGCCGGATTTTGGGGCCGGATGGGTATCGTCCCAGACCGTGAGCTTCTCCTTGGGCAACGGCACATAATCCTTTTCGACGACAGGAGACGCTTGGCCTAGTTTGAAATGACGATTCAGCACCTCGTAGAAACCCATGCGCGAGACCGCGTTGTAGTTGTGCGGGAAGTGTTCGCCGCGTTGGAGCGTCACGAAGTCCTTCTTACCGTAGAGCCCGTAGAGCTTCTGCAGGTCAGGGAATCCCTTGGTCGCCATTTCTTTCGTCCAGTCGTTAGCGGTGTTCATGCCTTGGGGTTTCGGAGCGAAGATCGCCGCGATTTCGACGTTGCCGGAGTTCACTCGGAGCAGGGTGGCGTTCTCGCAGGAGCAGCCGCCCTGCATGGCGGTGCTGACCATCACCACCGGGTAGGAAAGCGCGAGGCGCGGGTCGGTGGCCGCTAGGAGCATCGTCTGCGTGCCGCCACCGCTGGAGCCCGTGACCGCTAGGCGGGTGGGATCGACTTCGGGGAGGGTCAGAAGGAAGTCGATGCTGCGGATCGAATTAAGGGTCTGTAGTCCCATCACGCTTTGCAGGTTGGCTTCAGCCTGGGGGCTGTAGAGTCCCCAGCCTTCGGTGCGGTTCATCTCGGGGCGCTGCTTGGCGAACTTATGGATAATGGCGGGCGAGAACTGAATTGAATCGGAATCGCTGAGGGCGTCGATCTGCCAGACGACGCAACCCATGCGGGCGAGCTGGACGCACATGGACTGGAAGCGCGACTTGCCGCCTTGTTCGAAACGCTCCTGTCCGGTCGCGATCTCCTCGCGGACGTACTTATCGGACTGGTTGAGGAAGCGTGCGTCGACCCAGTGTCCGTGCGGAAAGACGACCGCGGGCACCTTGCCTGAGATGTTCTTGGGTCGGTAGAGATTGCCCGTCACGAAGAAGCCTGGAGCGCTCTCGAAGTAGACCTTCTCGACTGTGTAGTCCCCTTGGTCGATCTTGCCGTGGATCACCGCATTGAGCGGCGTCTTGGTTGGCATCGGCCAGAGGCCTTGCGAGATGACTAGCTGGCGTTGGACAAAGTCACGGCGCGGCTCCCATTCTTGGACGGATTTCGGGGCGGGGAAGGGGAAGTACCCGTTGAGGTCTTTGAGCGGACCGAGGCGCGCGTCGTCGGCGTGGACTAGGTTCAGTAGACCGAGGGTCGCGAGGGCGAGCGTGGGGAGGCGCATGGGGTTGGCCGGAATATGAACCTACCCTGCGGAATGGGAAATAAAAAGGCCGGCCAATCGGCCGGCCTTCGATACGGGCGATTCCGTGCTTATTCGGGCTGCTTACGGCCGCGCTGCCCTTCGCCTGCTTTGCGCATCTTCTCGAAGAGTGGGGTCAGCGAAGGGTCGGCTTTGCGGGCGACGTCTTCGGCGATCTCGATCGCCTTGCGCTGGGCGGCGGCCGCGTCCTCGCGGGCTTCGCGCACGGCCGGGTTTTCGTTGGCCTTGGCCATCGCCTCGCGGACGCGACGCTGTTCGTCAGGAGAAAGTCCGGGAATCATGCCGCCGCGGTTGGCTGGCTCCTCGCGATTGCCTTCGCGCTGCCGCGGGGCTTCACCACGGGGCTGGGCTTCTGGCTGACGGTTGCCTTCGCGAGAGCGTCCCGGCTCGGCGTTGGGCTGGCGGTTGTTGCCTTCGGGGCGGCGAGGTTGCTCTCCACGGGGCTGGGCCTCGGGCTGGCGTCCCGGCTGGCCGGGCTGACGCTGTTCCATGGCCTTGCGGACCTTTTCGAGAAGCGGGGCGACGGACGGGTCGGCCTTGCGGGCGACCTCGTCGGTAATCTCACGGGCCTTCTTTTGGGCCTCGGCGGCAGCCTGCTGGGCCTTGGCGGCCTGCTCATGCGCTTCCTTTACGGCAGGGTCCTGCTTGGCTTTCTCCATCGCCTCGCGGAGGCGCCTCTGTTCGTCAGGGGAGAGTGGGACCGGGAGGCGAGGGTTGGGACGACCTTCAGGGGCCGATCCTTCAGGGCGGACGTTCGGGCGCGGGGCGTCTTCGGCTGCGAAGCCGAGGGCCGCTAAGAGGAGCAGGGGTAGGTGCTTCATAGTATGGATATAACCACGTCCCGCCCGAGGAGTTTCAACCGTCTTCCGGGGACAGGCTTGCCATCTTCCACCGGTAAGGTCTGCTGGTCTCATGCTACCCCGCCTCGCACTCCTCGTGCTTTGTTGCTCCGCGCTCGTATCCGCCGGAGAACTGAAGCTCATCTCCCTGTTCTCTGATCACGCCGTCCTACAGGCCGGTGACGCTGCCGTCTTCGGCAAGGCCCACCCGGGCGCCAAGGTCAAAGTGAAGCTCGGTTCGACCGAAGCCACCGCCAGCGCGGGCAGCGATGGCAAGTGGACCGCCACGCTCGCCGGCCTCAAGGCCACCGAGCAGGGCAAGGACCTGATCGTGAGCTCCGGCGAAGAAGTCTTCACTGCTCGTGACGTGATCGTCGGCGAGGTCTGGATTGGTTCCGGTCAGTCGAACATGGATTGGGTCGTCAAGAACACCACCGCCGCCGCGGACGCTAAGTCCCGCCCCGCCGACGCCAGCCTTCGCGTCTTCACCGTCGCGCGCACCCCTAAGGCCGAGCCTGTCGACGACGTGCAGGGTTCCTGGAAGCTCGCCGCACCTGACACCGTCGAAGGACTCACCGCGACTGGACTTTTCTTCGCCCGCGAACTGCGCGCCAACATCAAGCAGCCGGTCGGCGTGATTCATACCTCTATCGGCGGCACGCGCGCCGAAGCCTGGGGTCCGAAGGGCATGTATGCCGACGTCGCTGACGCCAAGGATTTCGACGCGAAAGAAACTGCGGCCATCAAGGCCCGCGCCGTCGCCCTCGAGAAGCTCAACGCCAAGATCGCGGTCGAGAAGGACAAGGCTGCCTTGGCCAAACTGCGTCAGGATGCGGGCAGGCTCGCCCCTGTCTGGACCAACGGGCCCCACATGAATTGGAATGGCATGGTCGCCCCGCTCGTCGGTTATTCTGTGCGCGGAGCAATCTGGTATCAGGGCGAATCCAACGCCGGTCAGCCCGAGGCCTATAAGTGGGTCCTTGGTTCCATGATCAAATCCTGGCACAAGGCCTGGGGTCAGGAGTATCCCTTCATTATCGTCCAGCTGCCTCGTTTCATGGCGCGCAAGCCGGAACTGGCCGTCGAGGACGGTGGCTGGCCCCGTATCCGCGAATCCATGGAATGGATCGCCGATAATGTCCCGGGTGCGATGCAGTCCGTGAACATCGACCTCGGCGAAGAGAAGGACATCCATCCGAAGGACAAGCTCCCGGTCGGCGAGCGTCTCGCCTACGTCGCCCTCCAGCGCGTTTACAAGACCCGCACCGACGGCGAAGCCCCGCGTGTGAAGAAAGCGGAACGCCAGGGCGATGCCTTCGTGCTTACTTACGACCGTCCGGTGGTACTCAAGAACGACGGCAAGGGCTTCGGTCTGCTCGGCGCCGACGACAAGTGGGTCTTCGGTCAGGCTAAGGCCGATGGCGCGACCGTGACCGTCACGGGCGTCCAGGCGCCTAAGGAAGTGCGTTACGCTTGGGCTAACTTCCCTGAGGTCAGCGTCTACTCCGCTGGCAAGGATGGTCTCCCCGCTGGCCCGTATCGCTCCAGCAAGTAAGTGCCATGACGGCCTGGCTTCGTTCATTTGGCTTATTTTTCGCTTCGGCTGTCGGTGTGCTTCTCCCTGCTGCGGAGGTTGCGCCGCCGGCCGGACTCAAGGTGCTGACCGCCGGACATAGCTTCCACGTGTGGATGCCGCCGCTCGTCGCCGAGATGGCCAAGGCCGCGGGTATCCAAGGGCATGAGCAATTGGCGATCTCTTCTATCGGCGGTTCCAAGGTGATTCAGCACTGGGACCTGCCGACGGAGAAGAACAAGGCTAAGCCGGTCCTC